>NZ_JACIYP010000016.1 GCF_014359905.1 Hoeflea sp.
ATCAGCGGCACGCCGATCACCAGCACCAGGAGGCAGACCCGCGCCAGCGCGCCCTCACCCCGGCCGGCTGCGTGCAGGAACAACCACAAGCCGGCATAGCCGCCGGCCACCACCAGCCCCGGCAGGAACAAGGCAAGCGCGCTGGCGCGCCAGACTCCCGGGCGGCGGGCTTCGCCCGTGCCATTGTCTTTGCGGTCCATCTGCGAATCGGCACTGCCCATGACAGGCAAGTGTAGCCGGAATTTTGCCATCGTCATCGGTCAGGATGAGTCAGCTAAGCCTTTTAATGTGTCTTCAATGCTCCATATCCATACTGGAGGGGAAAACCAGACTGCCAGAGGAGGTGACAATGTCCCACACCCCAGTTCAAACGGGACGCATCATTGCAGTAATCTGCTTCACCATGGCTTTCATGATTACCGTCATAGGGTCGGTGGTGGCGCGCGACACGATTGCCACCCAGGAGGTGCCAATTGATGTCGAGGTTCTCGCCTCCGGCCTTGATCACCCATGGGGAATCGAGCCGCTGCCGGATGGCGCGATGCTGGTCACCGAGCGCAGCGGCGCCCTGCGCCTGGTGCGCGATGGCGAAGTGTCGCCGCCGATCTCCGGCGTGCCGGAAGTGGCGGCCCGCGGCCAGGGCGGACTGCTCGACATTGCGCTAGCCAATGATTTCGCCACCAGCCGCATCATCTTCCTGAGCTACAGCGCTCGCGGCGACAATGGCATGGGAACCGCGATCGCCCGCGCCCGGCTCTCCGATGATGCAACCGCGCTCACCGATGTGCAGGAAATCTTCCGGATGAACCGGTTTACCGACACGCGCCAGCATTTCGGCTCGCGCATCGCCGTGGCCGGAGACGGAAACCTGTTCTTCACGATCGGCGACCGGGGCCAGGGCACACGGGCGCAGGATCCGAACGATCACGCGGGATCGGTGCTACGCATTGCAGCCGATGGCTCAATTCCCGCCGACAATCCTTTTGTGGATGGCGGCGGAGCCCCCGAGATCTGGTCAACCGGGCACCGCAATCCGCAGGGCCTCGACATCGACCCGAAGACCGGCGTGCTCTATGCCGTCGAACATGGCGCGCGCGGCGGCGACGAGGTCAATGTGCCCGAGGCGGGCCGCAACTACGGCTGGCCGGTGATCGCCTACGGCCGCCACTACAGCGGCGCGGAAATCGGCGTCGGCACCGCAGCCGATGGGATGGAGCAACCGATCCATTACTGGGATCCGTCGATCGCGCCGGGCGGCATGGCGGTGTACCGCGGCGCGATGTTTCCCGAATGGGATGGCGATCTGCTGGTGGCGGCGCTGAAATTCCAGTTGCTGGTCAGGCTTGACCTCGACAGCGAAACCGGCGAAGTGCTGGCGGAGGAACGGATGCTCAAGGGTGATTACGGCCGGATCCGCGATGTCAGGATTGCCCCCGACGGCGCCGTGCTGCTGGTGACCGACGATGACAACGGCGCGATCCTGCGGGTGTCGCGAACCCCGGCCACCGACTGAGCCATCCGGCCCGGGTCCCTGCCTTGACCAATAGCGGTCCGGGATCGGGACGCTCACAGCTGGAGTATCAAGATGATCAAGACCATCGCGCTGGTTCTTGTCTCTCTCATTGGAATTGTGCTTCTTGCCTTTGTCCTGATCGGCAGGGAACGAAGCTGGGAATGGATTGCCGGATCGCCGGACAGCGGCCAGCATGACTTCAGCACGGGCGCCAGGAGTGCGACGCCCAATGACGCGCTGGCTTGCACCGCCGGACTTTGCGAAAATCCCGATTTCGAAATTGCGGCCGTTGATGACGCCCCGCAGGTCGCCATCGAGCGGCTGTCGCAGCGGCTGCTGAAGATGGATGCGCTGGCCCGAAGAGTCGATGACCGCACCAATCCGGCCAAGGCGCGGTTCGTCACCCATTCATCGATGCTGCGGTTTCCCGATGTCATTCATCTCGAAGCCAGGCCCCTGCCCGACGGCCGCACCGGGCTGATGGCCTATGCACGGGCACAGCTCGGGAAATCCGATCTCGGCAAGAACCGCGCCCGGCTCGAAGCCCTTTTCGCCGGGCGCTGAGGTCCGGATCCGGCACCGCACCGGTCAGGCTTGCTAGCAGCCCGAACTGCTGCTAGCCGGTTCCCATCATTCCTCCAGTCCGGACCAGACCATGCCGCGTCATCTCGCCAATCTGCTGCTGCTGCTCGCCGGCGCCATCTGGGGCGCGGGCTTTGTCGCGCAATCGACGGCCATGGACAGCATCGGTCCGTTCCTGTTCGTGGGCGCACGGTTCCTGGTGGCGGCCATCGTGCTGGCGCCCTTTGCCTGGCGCGAGTCCCGTCAGGCGCCGCATCCGGTGTCGCCGGCCCATCTGCGCGGCTTTGCGCTGATCGGACTGGCGCTGTTTCTGGCCATGGCCCTGCAACAGGTCGGCCTGACCATCACCAATGTGACGAATTCCGGCTTCCTGACCGGGCTCTATGTGGTGTTTGTTCCCTTCATCTCGCTGTTGGCGCTGGGCCTGAAGCCGCATCCGGTGATCTGGCCTGCGGTGCTGATGACATTCATCGGGATCTGGATGCTGGCGGGCGGCAGCCTCGCCGATCTCAATGGCGGCGACCTGCTCACCATCGGCTGCGCCTTCATGTATGCCGTGCAGGTGATCCTGGTCGGCCGTTTCGTCGGGCCGAGCGGACGGCCGCTGACCCTGTCCTTCGTGCAGTTCGCCCTTGCCGCCGTGCTGGGCCTTGGCGTCGGACTGGCGACCGAGCCCGTGAGTGTTGCGGCCCTGACCGGAGCCCTGCCGGAAATCCTCTATGCCGGCGTGGTGGCGACCGGGCTTGCCTTCACCCTGCAGGTGATCGGCCAGCGCTATACCACCGCGCCGCAGGCTGCGATCTTTCTGTCGACGGAATCGCTGTTCGCCGCCCTGTTCGCAGCACTGTTGCTCGGCGAGCAGATTCCGGCGCTGGGCTATGCCGGCGGATTGCTGATCTTCCTCGCCATTCTGCTGGCCGAACTCGGCCCGATGGCGCGGCAGAGACCAGCCAGCTGAGTGCTGTGAGCGCTTCAGGCTGGCGGTTGTGATCGCGGCAACGCCTCAGGAAAAGCCGCGGCCATAATCCGGGCGGAAAAGCGGCGGGGCCAAAGCCTTGCCCGCCAAGCAATCTTCAACCCCAGGACATGCAAGGCGCCAGGATCTGGTCGCGAATCCTCCCATTGTGGCTAGAATAAGTCATTGATATTGTTGTTTTTATTTACGCCATGTGATTTGCGCCGAGGCCTGGTCGCCACCTAGATTACCCCTGCAAGCACCAATACCGGTGCGCAACCAACACAGGGAGATACCCCCATGAAGACAATGATCCTCGCAGCAGCATCGGTCCTGGCAATGGCAGGCGCAGCCTTCGCAGCGGAAGTCGAAGGCGTGGTCACCAGCTATGATCCTGCGACCAGGATGATCGTGCTGGAAAGCGGTGAAACCTTCAGCCTCGCCGACGGCGTCGAACTCGACGGCCTTGTGCCTGGCGGCAAGGTGGTCATCACCTATGATGACGGCACCACCGACGCCACCGAGATCTCGATCGTCGAATAATTGCAGGAACCTGGCCGGATTGCGCAGAGCGATCCGGCCAGGCTTGATCGATGAACCGGGCAGCCGTGCACAAACTTTTGCTTGCCAATTTCCAACAAAACAATCATCTTTTAGCGGTTCGGGCAATTTGCGAACACGGGAAGACCAGAAACATGCGCGCCGAAGCCGCACAAAAAAAACTTCGGACGACTGGGATGAAAGCCCCCCGCGCCGCACGGTGTATCGGGGTAAAGTCGTTAAAATCAGGACCTTTCCAAACACTTCAAGAACTGCCTGCCATAACCCCCGCGCCAATGCGGGATATGACATGATGCTCGCCGACCGGAAATCCGTCTGGAAACCGGGAGGCAATCAAAGGACCTGACAGCATGGCCGAAACTGGTACCGTAAAATTCTTCAACGTCGACAAGGGCTTCGGCTTCATCAAGCCGGACAATGGCGGAGCGGACATCTTTGTTCACATCTCCGCAGTGCAGGCCTCGGGAATGACCGGGCTTGAGGAGAACCAGAAGGTTGCCTTCGACACCGAGCCGGATCGCCGCGGCAAGGGACCGAAAGCCGTCAATCTGCGCCTCGCCTGACCGGGCAACGGAGCGGAATGGATGAAACGGAGCCCGGCGGTCCAAAATCGCCGGGCTTTTCCATGGAATACACCCGGACGTCCGATTTTCGCCTGATTGGTGGAGTTAATAGTTTGTTCAGGTGCCGTTCAGTTTCGGCCATATAGATTTGTTGCATGCCGGAAATACACCGGCGCCAAACACATCCGTCATCCGGAGAGGACACTTCGATGAACAAATTCGCCAAAAAGTTCGTTGTTACGATGCTTGCCGCCGCAACCGCCTTCGGGTTCATGACGCCGACCTTGGCAAGCGCCGGCGAAAGCGGCAGCTGGGCACAGGAACGAAGAGAAGAGCGTGCCAACAACTACCTCTACAATCGTGACTCATACCGTCACAACTACCGCGGCACCCGACACGTCTATCGCCACCACGACAACAGGCGATACATCTATCGTGACCGCCGCAACAATGACGCCATCGCCCTGGGCATCATCGGCCTCGGCGCTGCGGCAATCATCGGCGGCGCTATCGCCAACAGCAACAACAACCCGCGGGTGATCTACCGGCAGCCGCACACGCCACGCAACGTCAGCGGCAGCTATGAGCCCTGGTCCCGTTCCTGGATGCGCTATTGCTCCAACAAATACCGCTCCTTCAATCCCTCGACCGGCACCTATCGCGGCTATGACGGACGCGACCACTTCTGCGTCGTCAACTGAGCAGGGCCAGAGCGCGCCAGCGCTTTGAACCAACCAAACCGGCCTCGCCCAGCGACGGCCGGTTTTTTCATGCCGCCGCTCTGCGGGCCAGGCCACGCAGTGACAGATGAAGCCCAAACGGCGAGACCGTGGTGAGGTGACACTCTGTCGCGCCGAAACAGAGCCAGAAGCTGATCAATGCACTGGCAAGCCCATTTTTGGCGCTGCGCCTTTCACGAGAGATTAAACGTTTGGACTTATTTGACGGAGCCGAACACAGCAGGTTCGTCTGGCAAGACATTGAAACTGCACCTGTTCACGCCCAGAAAAACCGGCTCTCGTTTCCTCGCTCTGCAAGAGCGGCTGCGGCCAAGGAGATCAAGAGCCAGATCTCCAACTCCTCCGGTCAGGTCCAGAACGGCGTGCAGCTGGTTGGCCAGGCTGGCGAGGCGCTGAAGCGGATCTCCGACCAGATCAAGGCGGCAAATGAGATTGTCACGAAGATCGCCCATTCGGCTTCCGAACAGGACACGACCTTGAGCAGCATCTCGTCCTCCATGAATCAGCTCGACGTCGTCACACAGCAGAATGCCGCCATGGCCGAAGAGACGACGGCTTCGGCCGAAGTGCTGGCCACCGACACCGAAGGCCTGCTGGAACTGATCCGCAAGTTCAAGGTGTCAACGAGCGCCGCACCCGAGCACGACCTCAGGCGGATGGCCCAGACCCTGCGCCGCGCCAGCTGACCGGCAACATTGAAGCAAAGGCCGCCGCGGGACATCGCGGCGGCCTTTTCGCGTTCCGTCCCGAGTGCAGCCTTACAGACCCTTCAGGAACGGGTTGGTGCGGCGTTCAACGCCGATCTTGCTGCCCGGGCCGTGGCCGCAGATGAAGCCGGTCTCATCGCCGAGCGGAAACACCTTGTCGCGGATCGAATTGAGCAACGTCTGGTGGTCGCCGCCGGGAAGATCGGTGCGCCCGATCGAGCCCGCAAACAGCACGTCGCCCAGATGCGCGAAGCCTTCGGCGCGATTGTAGAAGATCACATGGCCCGGCGCGTGGCCGGGGGTGTGAAAGACTTCGAACTCATAGGCGCCGAACGACACCCTGTCGCCGTCCTTGAGCCATCGGTCCGGCACGACATTGCGCGCATCCATCTCGAGCCCGAACATCTTCGCCTGTTCTTCGAGGCCTGACAGCAGCGGCAGGTCGGCCTCATGCGGGCCGATGATCGGAAGCCGGAGTTTTTCACGCAGTTCGTCAGCCCCGCCGGCATGGTCGATATGGCCGTGGGTCAGCCAGATCGCCTCGATGGTCAGGTCGTTCTCGGCGATGGTCTGCAGGATCACATCGACATCGCCGCCGGGATCGATGACGACGCCCGATTTCGTGTCCTGATCGAACAGCACCGTGCAGTTTTGCTGGAATGGCGTGACGGGAATGATGCCCGCGCGCAGATCGCCCATGATGTGTATCCCTGTTTGCCGTTTCAGGGCCGGCAGGCTGAAGCCGCCAGCGCGTGTTGTCCCTGTCCTATCCCAAACTCATTCAAAGCTGAACCGGTTAGACGCAGCCTGCGGTAAAATGCCTGTTCCGCCGGCCCGTCTGCCGGCGACAATGCGGCTGAGCCCCATCCGAGCCTCAGACCGGCAAACCGCCCCCCTCTTTCAAGGTGTCGAGCACGATCGCCGTCTTGACGTGCTGCACCGATTCATGCGGCAGCAGCACGTCGCTGACAAAGGCCGACAGCGAGCGCAGGTCAGGCGTGACCACCTTGATGATGTAGTCCATCTCGCCCGTCAGCGAATAGGCTTCGAGCACCTCCGGCAGGCTGCCGATCAGCCGGGCAAAGCGCTGGGCGTTGTCGCGATTGTGGGTGGCGAGCGTCACCGTGATCAGGTTGACGATGCCGATGCCGAGCTTCTCGCGGTCAAGATCGGCGCGGTAACCCTTGATGTAGCCGTCCTGCTCGAGCCGCGTGCGCCTGCGCGAGCATTGCGACGCCGACAGGTTGACACTCTGCGACAGCTCATTGTTGGTGAGCCGCCCATCCTGCTGCAGCAGGCGGAGCAGCTTGCGGTCGAATTCATCCAGATGCACGGTTCTTACTCCCCAGATGCCAGTTCCGCAATATTCATGCATCAACCAGGTCTCACGCGCGATCAATGCATGCACCTTGCAGCAACTATGCTCCATCATGCGCATCAGTCAACCAGCGCGGGCGATGATGATCCGCGCGGACGAAAGAGGAGAGACAAGATGGGCCCCTTCCCCCACGATGCGCCACGCGCCACCATATCGGACGACAACCCGGCCGGCACCAACGGCTTCGAATTCGTCGAATTCGCCCATCCCGATCCGGAAGCGCTGGAAGCCCTGTTCGCCCGCATGGGCTACGAGGCCGTGGCGCGTCACCGCGACAAGGCGATCACGGTCTGGCGGCAGGGCGACATCAACTACATCCTCAACGCCGAAAAGGGCTCGTTCGCCGACCGTTTTGTCCAGACCCACGGCCCCTGCGCGCCGTCGATGGCCTGGCGGGTGGCCGACGCGAAGAAGGCGCTGGCCCATGCGGTCTCGAAAGGCGCCGAGGAATACACCGGCGACGACAAGACGCTGGATGTCCCGGCCATCGTCGGCATCGGCGGATCGCTGCTTTATTTCGTCGACACCTGGGGCGACCAGGGCTCAGTCTATGACGCGGAGTTCGAGTGGCTCGGCGAGCGCGACCCCAGGCCCGAGGGCGCAGGCTTCTATTATCTCGACCACCTGACCCACAATGTCATTCGCGGCAACATGGACAAATGGTGGGATTTTTATCGCGACCTGTTCAACTTCAAGCAGATCCATTTCTTCGACATCGAGGGCAAGCTGACGGGACTCGTCTCGCGCGCCATCACCTCGCCCTGCGGCCGGATCCGCATCCCGTTGAACGAATCCACCGACGACAGGAGCCAGATCGAGGAGTTCCTGCGGAAATACAACGGCGAAGGCATCCAGCACATCGCGGTCGGCACCGACGACATCTATGCCGGCACCGACTGGATTGCCGACAAGGGCGTCAAGTTCATGCCCGGCCCGCCCGATACCTATTACGAACAGTCGAAAACCCGGGTGCACGGCCATGACGAGCCGATCGAGAAGCTCAAGAAGCATGGCATCCTGATCGATGGCGAAGGCGTGATCGACGGCGGCATGACCAAGATCCTGCTGCAGGTGTTCTCCAAGACCGTGATCGGGCCGATCTTCTTCGAATTCATCCAGCGTAAGGGCGACGAAGGCTTCGGCGAGGGCAATTTCCGCGCCTTGTTCGAATCCATCGAGGAAGACCAGATCCGCCGCGGCGTGTTCAACGACGCCGCCGAATAAGGCGGTCAGCCATTAAACAAAAAAAGGCGGCGGTCCTTCCGGAGCGCCGCCTTTTCATGGTGTTCGGTGAAGACTATTCGGCGGCGGCGCGGTTGGGCTGGACCTCGGCCATGTAGTCGGTGACCAGGTTCTGGGCGATTTCGCCCACGGTGAAGCGGTGCGGGCCGATTTCCGACACGGGCGTCACTTCGGCGGCGGTGCCGGTGAGGAAGCACTGCTCGAAGCCGTCGAGTTCCTCGGGCAGGATCGCCCGCTCGATCACCTCGTAGCCGCGCTTTTTCGCAAGTCCGATCACCGTGCGCCGGGTGATGCCGTCGAGGAAGCAATCGGGATCGGGCGTGTGGATCTTGCCATCACGCACGAAGAAGATGTTGGCGCCGGTGGCCTCGGCCACCCGGCCGCGCCAGTCGAGCATCAGCGCATCGGCATAGCCGCGCTCTTCGGCGCGGTGCTTGGACAGGGTGCAGATCATGTACAGGCCGGCGGCCTTCGACTTGGACGGCGCGGTGCGCGGGTCGGGCCGGCAATATTCGGCGATATCGAGCCGGATCCCCTTCATCCGCTCTTCCGGATTGAAATAGCTCGGCCATTGCCAGATGGCGATGGCGAGGTTGATGCGGTTCTTCTGCGCCGAGACGCCCATCATCTCCGAGCCGCGCCAGGCGATCGGACGAACGTAAGCGTCCTCCAACCCTTGCCGGGCCAGAAGCTCGATGCAGGCCTGGTCGATCTCGGCGACGCTGTAGGGGATCTTGAAGCCGAGAATGTCACCCGAAGCGTGCAGCCGTTCGGTATGCTCGGTGAGCTTGAAGATTTGGCCGCCATAGGCGCGCTCGCCTTCGAACACGGCGCTGGCGTAATGCAGGCCATGGGTCAGCACATGGATTTTTGCGTCTTTCCACGGCACGAATTCGCCATTGAACCAGATTTCACCCTCGAGCTGGTCAAAAGGTACCGACGCCATCGCGTTTCCTCCCCGGCGGTATGCCGCCGTGCTGCTGTTGTCTGAAGCCTGTGCCGGTGACCCGCAGGGCCATGCGCCAGACGGCGCCGCAAACGGGCAATGCCAAGCCGGCGGGCGAGGCCAGTTTGCCCTGCACGCAATTCAAAGCTAGCAATTGCGCCAATTTATGTCAACATAGCTGACATATTCGAAAGGAAATGTCGCCATGAACCGTGACGGCGCGATCAAGCCCGAATCCGATGAGATCCTCGACCAGCCGATGGGTGACGCGCAGGAGATCGACTTCGAAATCATCGAACTCCTGTTCTTCGCCTATCGCGATTTCATTTCAGACCCGGACGCCATTCTCGACCGGTCCGGCTTCGGCCGGGCACATCACCGCGTCGTCCATTTCGTCAACCGTGAGCCGGGACTTACCGTGGCCGCCCTTCTCGAAACCCTGAAGATCACCAAGCAGTCGCTCGCCCGCGTGCTCAAGGAACTCGTTGATTCAGGCTATGTCGCCCAGGTCGCGGGCCCCGAGGATCGCAGGCAGCGCCGGCTTTATCCGACCCGCCGCGGACGCGAACTGGCGCTGGCGCTGGCAAGGCCACAGTCTTGCCGCATCGCCAATGCACTTGAAGGTCTGGACGAAAGCGGGCGGGCCGTGGTCAAGGCGTTTCTTTCCGGTATGATCAATCCTGCAGCTCGAACCGATTCACCTGAGTAACCGGCAGCCGACATAACCGGCTGAATAAGGGATTGACCGCAATGACCACCCCCTTGCCAGGCGACGACGCCGCCCATCTTCTCGTGGTCGATGACGACACCCGAATCCGCGACCTGCTCTCGCGCTATCTCACCGGCGAGGGCTTTCGCGTCACCACCGCTGCCGACGCCGCCGAAGCGCGGCGCAAGCTCGACGGCATCGATTTCGACATGCTCATCATCGACGTGATGATGCCGGGCGAAAGCGGATTGTCGCTGACCCGGTCCTTGCGCGAAATCAAGACCGTCCCGATCCTCATGCTGACAGCGCTCGCCGAGGGCGATGCCCGGATCGACGGGCTTGAGGCAGGCGCCGATGATTACCTGCCAAAACCCTTCAATCCGCGCGAACTGGTACTCAGGATCAACAACATCCTCAAGCGCGGCGGCCAGCCGGCGACGCCGAAGGTCGAACAGGTGGTGTTCGGCCCCTACACCTTTGTCATCGCCCGGCGCGAACTGAAAAAATCCGGCGAACCGGTGCGGCTCACCGACCGCGAGCGCGAGATCATGGTCACCTTCGCAGAGAATGCCGGAGACACGGTGCCGCGCCATGAACTCGTCGGCGGCGACATCGAAGTCGGCGAGCGCACCATCGATGTGCAGATCAACCGGCTGCGGCGCAAGATCGAGGAGGACCCCGCCAATCCGGTCTGGCTGCAGACCGTGCGCGGCATCGGCTACAGGCTGAGCGTCGAAACCTCGACCTGAGCCCGGCCCGCGCGAACCGCAGGGATGCTTTGCCGGACCAGCATGAAGAAAACCCGGTTGATCAGCGTGACGGCCGTTTGTGGATGAACAGGTCGTAGAAGGCCATCACCACGGTAATCGCGATAATGATGCCGAGATCCAGTCTCGGCAGCTTCAGGATGAGCACGCCGAGAAAGCCGCAGAAGACGAGGAAAGCGATGATCGTGAGAAGTCGTTCCATGGGCTCTAGTCTCCCTTGCCGTCGGTTTCGAGGTGTTTCACGAGCCATCTCGCGGTTCTGAGCAGGCGGGCGTCGCCGCCGCGAGGACCTACCAGCTGAACGCCCATCGGCATCCCCTCCCCGGTCTCGAACAGCGGCAATGTTATCACCGGAGTTCCGCACAGAGTCCAGATGGCGCTGAAAATCGGGTTTCCCGTGCTGTCCAGCCCCTTTGGCGCCGGACCGGTTGCGGCGGGCGTGATGATGGCGTCGCAGCGCTGAAAGATCTCGCTGAGCGCGGCATAGAGATAATCCGGCCAGTCGAGCGCCGCGATATAGTCATGCGCCAGCACCTTGCCGCCCTTCTCGAGCGCCTCGCGGGTTTCACTGGACAGGAGGTCGAGGCCGTCGCGGGAAAACCGGTGATAGCACTTCACCATCTCCGCCAGATGGATGCGCGACCGGACGGCAGCCGCCTCCGAGAAGGCAGCCGGGAGTTCGGCCTCGAAACAGCCTTCGCCCAGATGGTCCGCGAGTTCCTCCATCGCCTCTTGGCACGAAGGCTCGGCTTGACCCCAGTAGGGCGAGCGCACGAAGGCGAACGTCGGCGTGACCGGCGCATCAGTTGAGGCGAGCGACAACAGCCGCGGATGCGGCGCCGGCGCGGTCAGGCGGTCGGCATCGTCATGCCCGAACAGCACTTCCGCCAGCATCGCCGCATCTTCGACCGATCGCGCAAACACCCCGACCCGGTCGAGCGTCGGCGACTGCGCCAGGATGCCGGTGCGCGCAATGCTGCCCGCGGACGGCAGGAAGCCGGTAACGCCGCAGAAGGAGGCGGGCCGGATCACCGAGCCGCCGGTCTGGGTGCCGACAGCAAGCGGCACCATGCCCGCGGCGACGGCCGCGGCCGAGCCCGAGGAGGAACCGCCCGGCGTGTGCGCCGGGTTGACCGGATTGCGGGTCTTTCCCGGGGTCACCAGCGCGAGTTCGGCCGTGACCGTCTTGCCGATGATGATGGCGCCTGCCGCCCGGAGCTTCTCGACGATCGCCGCATCGCGTTCGGGCACCCGGCCGGCGTCGACCACAGTGCCGTTGGTCGTCGGGATGCCGCGGGTGTCGATGATGTCCTTGAGCGCCACCGGCATGCCGTGCAGCGGCCCGATCGGCCGGCCCGACTTGCGGCGCGCGTCGCACATCTCGGCCTGGCGCATGGCGAACGCCGGATCGAGCCATTCGAAGGCCTGGATGTCGCCATCGAGTGCCGCGATCCTGTCGAGACAGGATTTCACATAGTCCACGGCGTTCAACGCGCCACTGGCCATGCGATCCCGCGCCTCGACAGCGCTCAGGCCCGCCGCTAGATCACCGGCCATAGAACAGGTCCGGCAGGTAGTAGACGATCTGCGGGAAGGTATACATCAGGCCCATGCAGATGAAGACCATGAACAGGAACGGCATGACGCCCCTGAAGATGTCGGTCAGCTTTATCTGCGGGGGCGCTATGCCCTTGAGATAGTAGGCCGACATCGCCATTGGCGGGGTCAGGAACGAGGTCTGCAGGTTGAGCGCGACTAGAATGCCGAAGAACAGCGGATCGATGTTGAAGATCGCCAAGAGCGGCAGGAAGATCGGCACGAAGATGATGATGATTTCCGACCATTCCAGCGGCCATCCCAGCAGGAAGATGATCAGCTGTGCGAGCAGCAGGAACTGGAACGGCGTCAGGTCCAGACCCATGACGAATTCCGAGATGATCTGTTCGCCGCCCAGATAGGAAAACACCGAAGAGAAGACGTAGGAGCCGACAAACAGCCAGCACACCATGGCCGTGGTCCGCACCGTCAGATAGACGCTTTCCCGCAGCCGCTGCCAGGTCATGGCGCCATAGGCGACGGCGAGCACCATGCCGCCGATCGCGCCGATCGAGGCGGCCTCGGTCGGCGTCGCCAGGCCGAACAGGATCGAGCCCAGCACCGACAGGATCAGGAACGCCAGCGGAAAGAACGAGGTGGCGACCAGGAACAGCAACCGGCCCATGGGCACATCGGGCACTTCCTCGTCGGTCGGCCGCGGCGCGACGCTTGGCTGCAGGATCGAACGGCCGACGATGTAGATCAGGTAAAGTCCGACGAGGGTGAAGCCGGGAAGAAGCGCGCCGGCATAGAGCTTGACGATGGAAACGCCCGACGACGCCGCATAGACGATCAGCATGATCGAGGGCGGGATCAGGATGCCGAGCGTGCCGCCGGCGCAGATGATGCCGGACGCGAAGGCCGGGTCGTAGCGCGCTTTCAGCATCGCCGGCAGAGCCAGCAGCCCCATCAGCGTGACCACCGCGCCGACGATGCCGGTGGCCGTGGCAAACAGCGCGCAGGTGATCAGCGCGGCAACGCCCATGGATCCCGGAATCCGCTTGGAGGCAAGATTGAGGGTGGTGAACAGCCGGTCGACGATGTTGGCGCGCTCGACGATGTACCCCATGAACAAGAACAGCGGCACCGCCGTCAGCACCTCGTTGGACATCACCGTATAGGTCTGGTTGATGAACAGATCGAAGATGCGGTTGTTGAAGAACCCCTCGATCCACAGCGAGAAGCTGTCCCAGGCGGGCGCCAGCTCATCGAGCCGGAAATAGGAGCGCCACATCCGCGACGGATCGTAATAGGCATAGTAGCCAAAGCCGATGCCCATGGCCATCAGCGTGAACGCGATCGGAAAGCCCAGGAACACCAGAAAGATGAACAGGCCCAGCATCATCAGGGCAATTTGAGGGTCGGTCATACGTGTCCGCCAGTCTCGGCCTCGTCGGCCTTTTGCATCAACAGATCTTCGGTTTCGCGCACGTCTTCATCGGCTTCGATCCATTCGCCGGTGCGGATGCAGACAATACAGCGGAAAACCTGGGCGATGCCCTGGATGAACAGCAGCATGCCCGCGGCCATGATCACCGTCTTGAACTGGTAGATCGGGATGCCGGCGGGACTGTTGACGCTGACCTCGCCGTAGCCCCAGGAGCGCGACGCATATTTCCAGCCCGTCACGATCAGCGCCGTAACCCCGGGAAAGAAGAAGAGCAGATAGAGCACCAGATCCACCGTCGCCTGGGTCTGCGGACGCCAGAGACGGTAGATGAAATCGCCGCGCACATGACCGCCGCGCGACAGCGTGTAGGCGCCGCCCATCATGAACAGCGAACCGTACATGATGAAGGAGACGTCGAGCGCCCAGGGCGTCGGTGCATTGAAGAGGTAACGCGAGACCACTTCATAGCCCGTGCCGAAGGCCATCAG
The DNA here is from genome assembly GCF_014359905.1 of Hoeflea sp. GTDB lineage: Bacteria > Pseudomonadota > Alphaproteobacteria > Rhizobiales > Rhizobiaceae > Hoeflea. The sequence goes on from NZ_JACIYP010000016.1 coordinate 14,138, forward strand.
GATGATCAGCCAGGCGAAAGCCTTGCCGAAGGCCGCCGACAAGGTGTCGGCAAAACGGATATATTGAACCATGTTCAGCCACTTTTCCGTGCTAGTGGTGCAATCGAGACAGATAGTCCCCATCTGTCCTGCAAATCGCCCACCAGATCAATAGCTCGTGGGCAGACTTTTGAAACAGATGGGAACCAACTGTTTCGGGCAGACCACTGGGGGATCCGGCGGAGCATTGTCCGCCGGATGAGTGCAGCAATCAACCAGTCCGGTTTACAGCTTCAGCTTGCCTGGGAAGTAGTGCTCATAGGCGAGGCCCAGGTCAGGGGCGTTCATCAGTTCGTAATAGGCGACCTGCTCGACCCATGCGCGCTGGCTGTCCATGATCTTCTTCATGAACGGGTCGGCGCCGAGTTCCTCGATGAGGCCATCCCATGCACCGAGCTGCGCGGCCAGGATCTCCTTCGAGGTGCGATGCACAGTCACACCCGACTCGGTCTGCAGCTTCTGCAGGTCGGTCGAATATTCCTTCATCGCAAGCGCGGTGTTGGCCGTGGATGCCGCCTCGACCGAATACTTCAGGATCGCCTGAAGGTCCGGCTCCAGGTCTTCCCAGAAATCCTTGTTGAAGCAGAATTCAAAGGACTCCGAGGCCTGGTGATAGGACGACAGATAGTAGTTCTTGGCCACGTCCTGGGCGCCGAAGCGGCTGTCGGACGACGGGTTGTTGAACTCAAACGCGTCGATCACGCCGCGCTCCATGGCAGGGACGATTTCGCCGCCGGGCAGCTGTGCCACCGACATGCCCATCGACTGCAGAAGATCCGCGGCCAGGCCAACGGTGCGGTATTTGAAACCCTGGATGTCGGCGACGGTGTTGACTTCGCCCTTGAACCAGCCGAACGGCTGGGCAGGCATCGGGAAGCCATAGAAGCCCACGACATTGAGGCCGAGGATGTCCTGGGTCAGTTCGCGGTAGAGTTCCTGGCCGCCGCCCTCATAGAACCAGCCGAGCATGGTTGTCGCCGAACCGCCGAACACCGGACCGGTGCCGAAGAACGAAGCGGCTTTCGATTTGCCGTACCAATAGACCGAGACGCTGTGGGACGCATCGATGACACCGTCATTGACTGCATCCATGACCTGGAACGCGCCGACGACTGCGCCCGCTGGCAGCAGGTCAACCTTGAGCCGGCCGTTCGACATTTCCTCCACGCGGGTGATGTACTGGCGGGCAAAGTCCATCCAGATATCGGAAGCAGGCCAGGATGACTGCATCTTAACCACCAGTGGCGCCTGCGCCATAACTGCCGGCGCGGACAATGCGCCCGCTGCGGCCACGCCGCCCAACATCGTACCCTTTTTCAAAAACGACCGCCGTGAAACGGACTTCTCGTTTTGATTCTGCATGCCCAATCCTCCCATTTGGTTGGCATTCAAACTTTGACATATGACATATTTAGCAAGCCGAGGGATAAGACAACCCAAGGCCTCCTTCAACTAAAGTCCAATACGGCAAGCGCCGATACTGTGCTCGTCCGCATTTTACCTTTGCTTGTCCGCATACCCTAGCACTCCACCCCGTGCGGACGCTATAACCAAACGGGCGCGCGGTCTCGCCGCAGAAAGACCAGCCGAGGGTGAGGCGACAGAGCATGGCCAGCATCGATTCCATTCGCCGGGAATATGAACGCTATCCGCCAAGCGGTTTGCGCCGGTTCACGCGCTGGTTCACCAAGCGGATTCCGACGCGGCTTTATGCCCGCGCGCTGCTGATCATCATCGTTCCGATGGTGCTCTTGCAGTCGGTCATCGCCTTCGTGTTCATGGAGCGGCACTGGCAGACCGTGACCCAGCGGCTGTCGATGGCGGTCACCCGCGACATCGCGGCGATCATCGATGTGCTCGCCACCTATCCGCAGGACGAGACCTATGACGACATCATCCGCATCGCCCGCGAGCGGCTGGAACTCAACATCGCCATCGAGCCGCCCGGCGACCTGCCCGCGCCGCGGCCCAAGCCGTTCTTCTCGATCCTCGACCAGATCCTGTCCGAAGAGATCACCCGCCAGATCAAGCTGCCGTTCTGGATCGACACGGTGGGCAATTCCAACATCGTCGAGGTGCGGATCAAGCTCGACAACAAGATCCTCAGGGTGTTCGCCAAGCGAAGCCAGGCCTATGCCTCCAACACCCATATCTTCCTGCTCTGGATGGTCGGCACCTCGCTGGTGCTCTTGGTCATCGCCATCCTGTTCCTGCGCGGCCAGATCCGGCCGATCCTGACGCTGACCCAGGCTGCGGAAAGCTTCGGCAAGGGCCAGCGCATGCCCGACGACTTCCGCCCGCGCGGCGCCGACGAGGTCCGCCGCGCCGGCGTCGCCTTCATCAAGATGCGCGAGCGAATCGAGCGCCAGATCGAGCAGCGCACCGCCATGCTCTCGGGCGTGAGCCACGACCTGCGCACCATCCTGACCCGCTTCCGGCTGCAACTGGCGCTGGTCGGCGACGGTCCCGAGATTGACGAATTGAACAAGGACATCGACGACATGCAGTCGATGCTCGACAGCTACCTGTCCTTTGCCCGTGGCGAGGCCGAGGAAGACGTGGGCACGGTGAGCCTAAGAACCGTTGTCGAGAAAGTCGCCGCCGACGGGCGTTTGCGCGGCGCCACGGTCACCGTCTCGGTTGAAGGCGATGACGAGATCTATGTGCGTCCGAATGGCTTCACCCGGCTTTTGACGAACCTTGTCTCCAACGCCACGCGCCATGCCGACGAAGTCTCCATCGCGGCGCAGAACCGCGGCAAATGGCTGACCATCGCCATCGATGATGACGGGCCCGGCATTCCCGCAGACGCGCGCGAGGACGTGTTCCGTCCGTTCTACCGGCTTGATGCCGCGCGCAACCAGGACGAGACCGGAACCGGGCTGGGACTGGCGATCGTGCGCGACATCGCCCGCAGCCATGGCGGTGACGTGACGCTGTCCGACAGCGCCATGGGCGGCCTGCGCGCCATGGTCCGGTTGCCGGCCTGATCAGGGAATGAAGACACCGTTGCTATGATGCGGCTTACATCAGCCGCGAACCGTCCGGCACGCTTTTGTCCACGCCTGCGAGCACCACCGCCCCATCCTCGTCAAGAAACCCAAGCGTCAGCACTTCCGACATGAACGGGCCGATCTGGCGCGGCGGAAAATTGACCACCGCCATCACCCGGCGCCCGACAAGTTCCTCGGCCGAATAGTGCACGGTGATCTGGGCGGAGGATTTCTTTTCGCCGATCTCCGGGCCGAAATCGATCCTGAGCTTGTACGCGGGCTTGCGCGCCTGAGGAAACGGTTCCGCAGCGATCACGGTGCCGCTTCTTATGTCGACCTTCTCAAAATCGTCCCAGGTGATGGTTTCGGTCATGAGGTCCCGTCTCGGGTTCGGATCAGCCGGCGAGTTCGCGGGAGCGGTCAGCCGCCGCCTTCAACGCCTTGTCAAACAGCGGCTGGATGCCGTCATCGGCCATCAGCACGGCCAGCGCCGCCGCCGTGGTGCCATTGGGAGAGGTGACATTCTGCCTGAGCGTTGCGGCGCCGTCCGGGGACTGATGCATCAGTTCACCTGCCCCCGTCACGGTCGCGCGTGCCAGGCGCATGGCGAGGTCCGCCGGCAGGCCGCATTTGCGTCCCGCCTCCGCCATGCACTCGACAAGATAGAACACATAGGCAGGCCCGCTGCCCGACACCGCAGTGATAGCGTCAATCAGCGCCTCGTCCTCGACCCATTCGACCGGGCCGCATACCGACAGCAGCCGGTCGATTTCGGCTTTCGCCTCGGCGCTCACAGCCGCATTGGCGACCGCGCCGGTAATTCCGCGGCCGATCATCGCTGGCGTATTGGGGATGGTGCGCACCACCGCGCCGCCAAGGCGCTCCTCGAAATAGGCAATCGTCTTGCCTGCCGCGATCGACAGCGTGACGGTCTGAGGACCGACCAGCCCGCCGAGCCCCGCCACGACGTTGTCCATGATCTGCGGCTTGACCGCCAACATCAGGATGCCCGCGACCAGCCCGTCCGGCGCGACGGTCTCGAGGCGCACGCGGGCCGAGGCCAGCCTGAGCGACATGGCGTCGGTGGTCTTGGGGTCGATCACCACGATGGCCGCAGGATCGATGCCCGAATCAAGCCAGCCGCTGAGCATCGCGCCGCCCATGTTGCCTGCGCCGACAAGAACGAGAGGATTGGCGGCCGAAATCATTTCACGCCTCGCCGCGGGTTTCGAACATCACCGCGGTGATCGCCGCCTTGGCTTCCATGCCGGACCAGACGACGAACTGGAAGGCCTGGAAATAGGCCTCGCAGGAATCGAGCGCATTCGACAACAGCACCTCGACCTGACGGTTGGTCGGCTCGGCACCGCCGGCCAGAAGCAGAGACTGGCGGAAAATGATGACATGCTCCTGCTGCCACAGGTCGAAATGCCCCATCAGCACCTGGCCGTTGACATGCGACAGGAGCTTCATCACCTCGGTGACACGGGCTTCGGGGACCTTGATGTCGAAGGCGCTGGCGATATGCAGCGCCTCGCAATCCTCCATCCAGGAAAACGAGACATGGTAGTCGGTCCAGTGCCCCTCGACGGTCATGGCGATCTCATGTTCGCCGGAGCGCTCAAACGTCCAGTCATTCGCCGCCGCCACGAATTCGATCATGTCTACCGGATTGGAATGCCGTTCGAATTCGAAATTACTGAGATTCATGCCCCACCTTGTTAATTTCCACCGCCCCGGCGAACCGCGTTGAACGGAACCTGGCGAATTCATCATCGACGCGCGATTCACCCGTCTCCCGGGGTGTCCGCGTTTGCGACTCCCACCGGGGCGTTTTGCCGCCCGTTCCGAATCATCATTTAAAATCAGTGTATAAATGCAGAGTCCGAGCGCCAGTCCCCCGGGCGCATTTTGTCAGTGCGAGCCTGTGGACCAAGCTGCCAAACTGATTCCGCCGGGACTCATAACTGACTCACGCAAAAGGCTTTTTGAGCCTTGGCCAGCGGTGGACAACCTGTGTAAAAAAAACCGGGTAAAACCGGCGCTCAGGGCTTCTTCTGTGTCGCGGGCTTGACTGTCGATGGCTTAGCCGCCCCGGCCGCCCCCGAAGCAGGCGTTTTGGAAGCGGAATTCTCGAGTTTTTCAAGCCGGGCGGACAGCGCGTCATTCTCTTCGCGCGCCTTGATCGCCATGTCGCGAACCGCCTCGAATTCCTCGCGCTTGACCAGATCCATCGAATTGAGAAGCCGCTCGAGCTGACTGCGCATGGCAGTCTCCACTTCGCGCTGCACACCCTGGGCGGCGCCGGCCGCGTCGGTCATGAGCTTGGCAAGTTCGTCGAGAATTCGGTTCGATCCGCTGGTCATGGTCTTCATCCCTGCCCCGGCTTTTGCCGGGGATGTTGCGCGTGGCTTTCCGTCCCTCTGAATTAGGGGCTCGAGCCCCAAGTTGCAAGCCGAGCCACAGGCCCGCAAGCCTTGCGCAAAGCACGCATGACATATCGGCACAGCAAATCAGCCGGCTGCCATGCCGGAAAATAGCCTTGAAGCCGTGACTGAATACCAGCCCGCGCCCCATGGACGCACCCCTGCAGGAAGGAAGCCGCCTTGGAGCAAACCGCAATGCTGTTGTCGCTGATGGCCTTTCCGGACATTGATCCGGTCATTTTTTCCATCGGCCCGGTGCATATACGATGGTACGGCCTCGCTTATGTGACAGGCATTCTGCTGGGCTGGCGCTATGCCCGGCGGCTGGTCGCGAACGACAGGCTCTGGCCTGAAGATCGCTCGCGCATCTCGGCGCTCGACATCGACGACTTTCTGATCTGGGCAACCGTCGGCATCGTCGCCGGCGGCCGGATCGGCTACATCCTGTTTTATGATTTTGCCGCCGTGGCCGCCGATCCGCTCCGGGCGTTCGAGATCTGGAATGGCGGCATGTCCTTTCATGGCGGACTGCTGGGCACCCTTGTGGCCATGATCCTGTTCGCCCGCAAACGCGACATTCCGCTGTTCAACCTGTTCGACGTGGTCTGCGCTGTCGTGCCGGTGGGCCTGTTTTTCGGCCGCCTCGCCAATTTCATCAATGCCGAGCTCTGGGGCAAGCTGACGGATGTGCCGTGGGCATTTGTGTTTCCCACCGGCGGCCCCTTTCCGCGCCACCCGACCCAGCTTTACGAGGCGGGACTGGAAGGCCTTGTGCTGCTGGCCGTGCTGGCCTGGCTGATCTACCGCCGCCAGGCGCTCAAGGCGCCGGGCCTGGTGTCGGGCGCTTTTGTCGCCGGCTACGCGCTGTCGCGCATTTTTGTCGAGTTCTACCGGGAGCCGGACGTGCAGGTGGGCTATCTCGCCGGCGGCTGGCTGACCATGGGCATGGTGTTGTCGCTGCCGATGCTGGCGGTCGGGATCTGGGCCATCGCCACCGCCCGATCGCGCGCCCGGTCGCACGCCAGGTCGCTCCCATGAACGCCCGCATGACCAAGTTCTGGAAAGTCACGACCATGACCCCGCTTGCACACAAGATTGTCCGGTTGATCGAACAGACCGGCCCGTTGCGGATTTCGGACTATTTCGCGCTCTGCCTGGCCGACCCCGAGCACGGCTATTATCAAAGCCGCGAACCCTTCGGCCGGGCCGGCGATTTCATCACTGCGCCCGAAATCTCGCAGCTGTTTGGCGAGATGATCGGCGTCTCTCTGGTCCACGCCTGGCAGGCGCAAGGTTCACCGTCAGACGTCAGGATCGTCGAGATCGGCCCCGGCCGCGGCACGCTGATGTCAGACGCGCTCAGGGTGATCGCGCGTCTCGCGCCGGATCTCTATGCGGGCGCCAGCTTCCACATGGTCGAGACCAGCGAGCGGCTGCGCAATGTCCAGCGCCAGACGCTGGTGCGGATCAAGGAGCGGATCTCCTGGCACACGGCGTTCGAGGAGGTGCCGGAAGGGTTCACCCTGATGGTCGCCAATGAACTGTTTGACGCGGTTCCGATCCGCCAGTTCGTCAAGACGGCTCAAGGATTTCGCGAACGCGTGGTGGGCCTCGACAGCGCCGGATCGCTGGTGTTCGGCCTGGGGCCTGGCGACTTCGATCCGTCGCTTCTGCCGGTGGACGAGGCGCGCGTGCCTGAAGGCGAGATCTTCGAGCTTTCGCCCGCACGATCTGCGGTGATGCAGACTGTGGCGGCCAAGATCGTGCGCGACGGCGGCACCGCGCTGGCGATCGATTACGGCCATCTGATCACCGGTTTCGGCGACACGCTGCAGGCGGTCTACCGGCACGAATACGACCCGCCACTGGCCCGCCCGGGCGAGGCGGACTTGACCAGCCACGTGGATTTCCAGGCCCTCGCCGAGGCGGCCATGGCCATGGGCGCCCATGTCCACCGGCCCCTCACCCAGGGAGAGTTTCTTGTGGGCCTGGGGATCGTCGAGCGCGCCGGCGCGCTCGGATCGGAGCGTGACTCTTTGACCCAGGCCGCCATTCGCGACGCGGTCAACCGCCTGGCGGGCGAGGGCGAAGGCCGCATGGGCGAGCTGTTCAAGGTGCTTGCCATCAGCGGCGACCCGGTCAAGATCACGCCCTTCGATCGCGTGGCTGCTTGAGCGGACGAATTGACAGACGCGGCCATGATGGCCACCATCCGCGCGCTGATCAGCAAGGGCCTTCGGATTCGGCACGGCCTCAGGACCTGCAGAAGGAGAAGACATGAAGGTTGACGGCCACGCGCCGGATCCAGTGCGAAGCGCGCTTCTGGACGCGGTTTCCGCAGGCAGCGGCATCTCCCATGGTTTTTTCAGTCGCTCCGGAGGGGTCTCCGAGGGGCTCTACCGGGGCCTGAATGTCGGCCTAGGCTCCAACGACAACCGCGATCATGTGATGGAAAACCGGGCGCGGGTCAGCCGCTGGTTCGGGCTTGAATCCGACCGGCTGGTCACCGTGCACCAGGTCCATTCGCCCCGGGTGCACATCGCAACGGCAGACAACCGGGGCGAACGGCCCGAGGCCGACGCGATTGTGACCAGCACGCCCGGGCTTGCGCTGGGCGTGCTGTCGGCCGATTGCGGGCCGGTGCTGTTTTGCGATCCTGAAGCGCGTGTCATCGGCGCAGCCCACGCCGGCTGGCGCGGCGCGTTTGACGGCGTGCTGGAAAGCACCGTCGCCGCAATGCAAGGCCTGGGCGCCAGGCCGGACCGGATCTCAGCCGTTCTGGGCCCGTCGATCAGCCAGACGAGCTACGAGGTCGGCCCCGAATTTGTCGACCGCTTCGTCACGGCCGATCCCGCCCACGAGGCCTATTTCCTTGCCTCGCCCAAGCCGGGCCATGCTATGTTCGACCTGAGGCGGTTTACCCTCGACCGGCTGCGCTCGGCCGGCCTCAAGGCCGACATGCTGGCCGACTGCACCTATGCGGATGAGGAAGCCTGGTTTTCCTATCGGCGCGCCACCCATCGCAATGAACCTGACTACGGACGGCAAATTTCCGCCATCGCCATCAAGGAGGAACCCCATGGCCCTGCATTTTGAACGCGAGGAGTTCGCCGCCCGCCTGGACCGGCTGACCGCCAGCATGCGCGAAGAGAAGCTCGACGCCATGCTGCTGTTTGCCCAGGAGAGCATGTACTGGCTCACCGGTTACGACACCTTCGGATTCTGCTTTTTCCAGTGCCTGGTGGTCAAGGCCGATGGCGCGATGACGCTTTTGACCCGGTCCGCCGATTTGCGCCAGGCGCGCCAGACCTCGACCATCGAACGGATCGTCGTGTGGACCGACCGGACCAATGCCGACCCGGCCCTGGACCTCAAGAACCTCCTGTCCGATCTCGATCTTCTGGGCGAGCGCATCGGCGTCGAATACGACACCCACGGGCTGACCGGCGCCAATTGCCGCAAGCTCGACAATCAGTTGCACAGCTTCGCCGAACTGGTGGACGCGTCCTATCTGGTGAGCCAGCTCAGGCTGATCAAAAGCCCGGCGGAAATCGTTCATGTCCGGCGCGCGGCAAGCCTCGCGGATGCGGCCCTCGACGCGGCCCTGCCGCTGATCAAGGCCGGCGGCGATGAGGCCGATATCCTGGCCGCGATGCAGGGCGCGGTGTTTTTCGGCGGCGGCGACTATCCCGCCAACGAGTTCATCATCGGATCCGGCCAGGACGCGCTGTTGTGCCGCTACAAGGCCGGGCGCAGGAAACTGGACGAAAACGATCAGCTGACGCTGGAATGGGCAGGGTCGTTTGCCCACTACCATGCCGCCATGATGCGTACGATCATCATCGGCGAACCGACGCCGCGCCATGTCGAACTCTACGAGGCATGCCGGGAGGCGCTCGACCAAATCATCGCCATCCTCAGGCCGGGCACCACGTTCGGCCAGGTGTTCGACGCCCATTCCGACGTGATGGACAAGCGCGGACTGACGCGCCACCGGCTCAATGCCTGCGGCTATTCGCTGGGCGCGCGTTTCACGCCGAGCTGGATGGAGCACCAGATGTTTCATGCAGGGAGCCCGATCGTGATCCAGCCCGACATGACGCTGTTCGTGCACATGATCATCATGGATTCCGAAGCCGGCGCCGCCATGACTCTGGGGCAAACCTATCTGACCACCACGGACGCGCCGGAATCGCTCTCCGCCAAATCTCTCGAACTGATAACCACGACCTGAGGGGGAACGCCCGGCCCGCCATTTCGCCAGCACGCGGCTTGCGAAAACCATCGGTGATTGACAGGCCTGCCCCCGTGATTTCATAACAAAGCCGGGAAAAGGGTAGGTATCATGCTGCAAGGCATCAAAATCATTGGCGGCGTCTGTGCACTGGCCATGTTGATTGCAGGCTGCAACAGCACGGAGCAGACCCTCCAGCCTATTCCGGGAGACCCGGTCGCATCCGGCGCATCGACCGACGCCACGGTGCCCGTCGATGCATTTTCGCTCGCGCCTGCCCAAGGTGCCGGGGCGCAACCCCAGGCGCCCGGATCCTTCGCGCAGCCGGCGACGCCCGCGACCCCGACGCAAGCCTCCCTGCCTGCGGGTCAGGTGCGCGGTCAGATCCGCTTCATGCCGGTCATCGGCGCGCCTGTGAACGCGGTCACGCCGCTGTCGCGCCAACTGGCGGTCGAGGCGCGCAATCGCGGCCTCGCCATCCTGAGCGCCTCCGACCCCGGCGGCGAACATGTGCTGAAGGGCTATTTCTCCGCCGACAATTTCGGTGGGCAAACCACCGTGTTCTACGTCTGGGACGTTCTCGATCCGGCCGGCAACCGGCTGCACCGCATACAGGGCCAGGAAGCCACCGCAGGCGGTACGGGCGACCCCTGGGCGTCGATACCTGCGGATGTGATGGAACGAATCGCCGCGCGCTCGATGGCCGATTACGCCGCGTGGCGCGGGCTGTAGCCCCGGGCCGAAAGCCTCATCCGCCGGCCGCCTGACTGCCCGAGCCAGCGCCCCGCCACGGGCCGCGGACTTTGCCGGCACAAGATAATTACCACGTTCAACAGAAAAATCGGCCGCTTGCGGCCTGCGGTCTTGCAAAGATCAAATCCCCCGCTAAAACGCGGGCGAACGGATGGCGCTCCGTCCTTATGCGTGACCCTGCGCATGACGCGACGTTGCGGGAACAACAGGCGGCCCCAAATGAAGGTTTTCGCAGGAAACTCGAACCGTCGTTTGGCGGAATCCATTTGCAATTATCTCAATGTACCGCTGGGCAAGGCAAGCGTCCGGCGCTTCGCCGACCAGGAGATCTTCGTCGAGATCCAGGAGAATGTGCGCGGCGAGGATGTCTTCATCCTGCAGTCCACGTCCTATCCGACCAATGATCACCTGATGGAACTGCTGATCATGATCGATGCCTTCCGCCGTTCGTCGGCGCGTCGCATCACCGCCGTGCTGCCCTATTTCGGCTATGCCCGCCAGGATCGCCGCGCCTCCGGCCGCACGCCGATTTCGGCCAAGCTGGTGGCAAACCTGATCACTGAAGCCGGCGCCGACCGGGTGCTCACGCTCGACCTTCATGCCGGCCAGATCCAGGGCTTCTTCGATATTCCGACGGATAACCTGTTTGCCATTCCAGTGATCGCCCGCGATATCAAGGCCCATTACGAGCTGGAAAATGTCATGGTGGTATCGCCCGACGTCGGCGGCGTGGTGCGCGCCCGGGCGCTCGGCAAACGCCTTGGCTCCCTGCTCGCCATCGTCGACAAGCGCCGCGACCGTCCCGGTGAATCCGAGGTGATGAACATCATCGGCGAAGTCGAAGGCAAGGACTGCATCCTGATCGACGACATCGTCGATTCCGGCGGCACCCTGTGCAACGCCGCCGAAGCGCTTCTCGCCAACGGCGCCAAATCCGTAACCGCCTACATCACCCACGGCGTGCTGTCCGGCGGCGCGGTGGCGCGTGTTGCCTCGTCAAAGCTCAAGGAGCTTGTGATCACCGATTCGATCCAGCCGACCCAGGAAATCCAGTCGGCCGCCAACATCCGGGTGCTTTCAACCGACGCGCTGATCGGCGAGGCGATCAACCGCACCGCGGCAGAGCAATCGGTCTCCAGCCTGTTCGACTGAGATCGATCAGGCGAGCAGCGTCACCGCGATGCCGGCCAGCGTTGCGCCGCCCAGAACCAGCAACAGGTTGAGGTGATAGCGCAGCAGCGCCACGCCCGCGCAAAGCGCGATTGTCAGCGCTGCGGCATTCAGTGTTGCAGGATCGGGAACCGGCAGTGCGAACGGGCCGAAGGCCGCCTCCCCCAACCTGGCAAACAGCACATGAAGCGCAAACCAGACGGCAAGGTTCGAGATCACGCCGACCACCGCGGCGGTGATCGCTGAAAGGCCCGCCGTCAGCCACTGCACGGACCGCAGCCGCTCGATATGCGGCGCGCCCGCGAAGATCCACAGGAAGCACGGCGCGAAGGTGAAGAACAGCGCCACCAATCCGCCCAGCACGCCGCCGGTGATCGGGTCCAGCCCCGCCTCGCGCGCACCGCCCAGGAAACCCACGAACACCAGGACCAGGATCAGCGGACCGGGGGTCGATTCCGCAAGTCCCAGGCCGGCAAGCATGTCGCCCGGCATCAGCCAGCCATGCACCTCGACCGCCTGCTGCCCGACATAGGCCAGCACCGCATAGGCCCCGCCGAAGGTGACGACCGCCGCCTTGGAGAAGAACAGCGCCATCGCCGTCAGGGTCTCTGGCACGCCGGGAGCGACCGTAAGGAGCGCCAGCGGCGCAAGCCAGACCGCGCCCCAGACGGCGATTGTCCGCAGGGTGGGCCCTGTCAGCCCCGGCAGACTGGCAACTGGCGGAATATCTGCTGCTTGGTTGATTGTTGGCTCGACAGGCCGCAGCGCCTGCGCCAGCACGCCGATCAATCCAGCGCCGAGCACGATCAGCGGAAACGGCAGTTTCAACAGGGCGATGGCGACAAAAGCCCCGATGGCCAGCGCCCAGGACAACGGCGATGCGAGCGCCCTTTTCGATACCCTGATCAGCGCCTCGACAACAATGGCCAGCACCGCCGCCTTCAGCCCAAACAGCACACCCGCAACCACCGGCAGGTCGCCGAAATGAAAATAGATGGCCGACAGCGCCATAATCACGGCAAAGCCCGGCAGGATGAACAGCAGTCCCGACAGCAAGCCGCCCGCCACGCCGCGCATGAGCCAGCCCGAATAGGTCGCGAGCTGCATCGCCTCGGGCCCAGGCAGCAGCATGCAGAAATTGAGCGCATGCAGGAACTGCGGCTCGTCAAGCCAGCCCCGCTCCTCGACCAGGTCGTGATGCATCAGCGCGATCTGGCCGGCGGGACCGCCAAAAGACAACAGGCCGATGCGGCCGAAGATGCGGAACAACTCGACCCAGGAAGGGCAAGACATGGCGCTCATGGTTTAGCTCTTCCTGATCTCGGTTGCGGGTCTCATGGGCATGACGGCGCCACACAAACGGCGCGTCAGCTCACCCGCCGGTTCAGGCGGTGCCAGATCATTATTGTCCATCGACGACAATCGCCATCCCTGAATTCCGATTGCGCCCGTCATCAGGCCCGCAACCGCCCGTGAAGCTTGCAATCAGGCGGTTGCTCGGCTATAGCGGCCCCGTCCGTGCAGACACCCTTGGAGGCAACGCGGATGAGGCGCCGGAAACGGCGCTTGATGTTTTTTGGGACCGGTGCAAGCCGATTCCGGGAAACAGCCCCAGATTAGAACCTCGAAAGGTATTGCCATGAGCAACCAAGCATATGAGCTCAAGGCCGAGGCGCGCGCACAGGTCGGTAAGGGGTCCGCCCGTGAACTTCGCCGCAACGGTTTGATTCCCGCTGTCATCTATGGTGACAAGAAAGACCCTGTTTCCATCGTGCTTTCGCGCAACGAAGTCACCAAGAAGATCCATGCCGGCGGCTTCCTGACCACGCTTGTCACCATTGTGGTCGACGGCAAGAAGCACAGCGTTCTGCCCAAGGACTATCAGCTCGATCCGGTCCGCGACTTCCTGATGCATGTCGATTTCCTGCGCGTGTCGAAGAACACCCAGGTGACGGTGGAAGTTCCGGTTCACTTCGAGAACGAAGAGAAGTCCCCCGGCCTCAAGCGCGGCGGCGTTCTCAACGTCGTGCGTCACACGGTCGAGTTCCACTGCCCGGCCAATGCGATCCCGGATTCGATCACCGTTGACCTCACCGGCCTCGAAATCGGTGACGGCATTCACATCTCGCATGTGAAGCTGCCTGAAGGCGTTGAGCCGACGATCACCGATCGTGACTTTACAATCGCCACCATCGCAGCGCCCGCCGGCCTCAAGAGCGAAGACAATGCCGCCGATGACGCTGACGAAGCCGTTGAGGATGCCAGCGAAGAATAGGCCGTACCGGCCCGTATTTGAGGATCAGCTTCCATGTTGCTCATCGCAGGACTTGGAAATCCCGGCCCTCAATACGCCAGAAACCGGCACAATGTCGGCTTCATGGCGGTGGACGCAATCGCCCGCCGCCATTCGTTTTCGGGGTTTTCGAAAAAATTCCGCGGCGAGATCGCCGAAGGCACGCTCGGCGGCGACAAGGTGCTGCTGCTCAAGCCCATGACCTTCATGAACCTGTCGGGCGACAGCGTCGGCGAAGCCATGCGCTTCTACAAGCTCGGCCCCGCCGACATCATCGTCATGCATGACGAGCTGGATCTGGCGCCCGGCAAACTCAAGCTCAAGACCGGCGGCGGCCATGGCGGCCACAACGGCTTGAAGTCGATCGATGCCCATTGCGGCAAGGACTACAAGCGGCTCAGGATCGGCATCGGCCACCCGGGCCACAAGGACCGCGTCAATCCGCATGTGCTGGGCGATTTCGCCAAATCCGACGCCCTGTGGCTGGAACCGCTGCTCGATGCCATCGCCGATCATGCCGAACTGATGGCCAGGGGCGACGACGCGGGCTTTCTCAACAAGATTGCGCTCGCCACCGGCGCTGCGGATCCAAAGCCCGCCAGGCCAGCCAAGGCCAGCGCGGCTGACGGCGTCAAACCGGCGGGTGCGGGAAAGTCCCACGTCCATCAGGCCCGCAACACCGCCCAGCCAAAAGCGCTTCCGACCTCCGGTCCGATGGCCGACATGCTCAAGCGGCTGTTCGGCGACGGCAAGACGTGACGCTGCCCACGCGAGAGAGTATCGAGATCCGCGAGGCCGAGGCCCGTGACCTGCCGGCCCTGCTGGATCTCTACCGGCACCTTCAACCTGATGATCCGGAGATCGACGCGGCATTGGCGAAGAGCCGGTTCGAGCAGATCCGCGCGCAACCGGGAATGCTGCTGTTCCTGGCGGTCACTGACGGCATCCCTGTCGCAACCATCACCCTCGTTATCATCCCCAACCTCACCCGCGGCGCCGCGCCCTATGCTCTGATCGAGAATGTGGTCACCGATGCAGCGTACCGGCACCGTGGCTACGCCGGAGCCCTGATCCGGCACGGCATCGATCAAGCCTGGGCCGCGGGCTGCTACAAGGTGATGCTGTTGAGCGGCTCGAAAAACCCCGCCACACTCGGCTTCTACCTCAACTGCGGCTTTGTGCAGGACAAGACCGGCTTCCAGATCCGCCGCCCGGCATCGCTTTGAAGCTCCCCATCCGCCGGCCTTGCTCGCGCCATTTCACGCCAAATTAATTGGCGCTTGATCGCCGCCCTGCAGTAGTCTCGACGGATCGGCAACTAGGCTGCATGGCGAACAGGCCTGACGCCCCTTTGAACGAGACGGGATCATGCGCGCACCCCAGTTCTTCCGCACCGCACTGTTTGGTCTGAGCGTATTTCTGGCGGCAGTCGTGCTTGCCATGCCGGGTCCGGCAGCGGCCGAGACGGTCAACATGTCGACGTCCGGCCTCGCCATCGATGGCCATGACCCGGTCGCCTATTTCACCATGAACAGGGCGGTGCCCGGCGACGCCGCGATCACGGCCAGCCATGAGGGCGCCACCTACCGGTTCGCCTCCGAGGAACACAGGGCGCTGTTTGTCGCCGATCCGAAGAAATATGTGCCGCAATATGGCGGCTATTGCGCCTATGGCGCGGCCCAGGGCTACAAGGCGCCGGTCGAGCCCGACAAGTTCACCGTCGTCGATGGCAAGCTCTATCTGAACTACAACGGCGCGGTTCAGTCTACCTGGGTCAAGGACACCGCCGGCTACATCGAAAAGGCGGACGCCTTCTGGGCGTCGCAGTGACGTGAAGCCCGCGCGGCCTATGCCGTAAGGTCGGCGATGCGCTGCCAGAACAGATCGACAAAGCCGCCGATGCCCGCATCGATCAGCGCCGCGATCGCCTGCCCGGCGCCGTCGATGAACAGCATCGCGGCCAGACCGCCGAGCACGCAGGACCCCACGTAGAGCCTGAGGTTCTTCAGGCTGTCGAGGCGGTAGTAGCCCGCATCGTCGAACTCCACGCCCCACAGATGGTCACCCCAGCTGTAGTCGTTCGACACCAGGATATTGACCGCGGGCATATCCGACAGCTTGTCGGGAAACACGTTGAACACGGCGCGGCCGACATGGGCGAGCACGCCAAACAGCGCAAACGCCAAGCCCGCGACAACGAAATGCCAGGTGGCAAGCTCGGTTTCCATGACGGCGTCTCCCGGATCTCACGGGCCGCAGCATGGCACGAAAACCTTTCCGCCCGGTTGATCCGGCATTGCGGCCAGGCAAGGGCCGGCGATTTCCGCCTGCCCCCGCCTGTCCGTGCAACCATCCGCCGCCTACAGATACATGCCGCCGGATACCTCGATCCGCTGCGCGGTCATCCACTGGCTCTGGCCGAGCAGGATGCTGGCGATGGCCGTGCCGATGTCGTCGGGCAGCCCGGCCCGGCCCATCGCCGTGACGCTCGCCACGAAGGCGTTCGCGTCGGGATTGTCGCGCACCGCGCCGCCGCCGAAATCGGTCTCGATGGCGCCGGGCGCGATCACGTTGACGGCGATGCCGCGCGGACCCAGTTCCTTGGCGAGATAGCGGGTCAGCACTTCGACGGCGCCCTTCATCGCGGCATAGGCGGCGTAGCCCGGGATGCTGAACCGGGCGAGGCCGGTCGAGACGTTGAGGATGCGCCCGCCGTCGGCGATCATCGGCAGCAGCCGCTGGGTGAGGAAGAACACGCCCTTGAGATGCACATTCACCAGCGCGTCGAACTGCTCTTCCGTGGTTTCGGCAAATCCCGCATGAATGCCCATTCCGGCATTGTTGACCAGGAAGTCGAACCGGTCGCGTCCCCACACGGTCTCGAGGGTCTCGGCCAGTTCGCCCGCGAACCGGTCAAATTGCGCCGTGTTTCCGGCGTCGAGCTGCAGGCATGCCGCCTTGCCGCCCAGCGCCTCGATTTCGGCGACGACTTCCGCCGCTTCGTCCTCGCGGGACAGGTAGGTGATGACGACCCCTGCGCCCTGGCGGGCGAGGTGAAGCGCGGCATTGCGGCCCAGGCCGCGGCTGCCGCCGGTGATAAGTGCGATGGAATTGGACATGTCAGACTCCTGCGGTTCGAGATGGCCGCAAGCTAGCCTCAGCCGCCTCTGCGCGCCTGCCGGATTCTCCGCGAGTTCTGCCTGATCCTCCAGACCTGCAAATCCGGGCGTGACCTGAATGCGCCGATGGCGTATCCGTTGCACCGGAAGGAGCCGCCCATGGCACTGCAGGATCTGGCGCGAAAAGTCGATGAATTTACCGGCGATGGCACTGATAGCATTGGTGGCATCGACACCGGCATTGCCGGTCTCCATGTGCATCGCCAGACCCGGCCAAGCCCCTTCGAGGCGGTTGTCTACCACCCGGTCATCTGCCTGAACCTGCAGGGCCGGAAGGAGGTCGCCATCGGCGACCGGTCGATCGATTTCGCAGCCGGGCAGTCGCTGATCGTCAGTCATGACCTGCCGGTCTCGGCCCGGGTCACGGATGCAAGCCGCGAGCGCCCCTATCTGGCGATCATCGTGGCGTTGGACATGGCGATCCTGCAAAGCCTCAGCGACGAAGTCGGCGCCGCCGCCCTGAATGAGCGTCAGGCGCAGGCGCTCGAGGCGAGTGCGACCGATACGGCGCTGGTCGAGGCCATCGAGCGCTATTTCGCTCTCGTCGATGATCCCGTCGAAGCAAAGGTGATGGCGCCGCTGATTCTCAGGGAAATCCATTTCCGGCTGCTGATTGCACGCCACGGCGGAATGCTGAGGCAACTGATGCGGCGCGACAGCCATGCCAGCCGCATCTTTCGGGCCATCAGCCGAATCCGGTCGGATTACCGCGGTCCTCTGGCGATCGCCGAGCTGTCCGGTGAAGCCGGCATGAGCCCATCGTCCTTCCACGAGCATTTCAGGCAGGTCACCGGCACCACGCCGCTGCAGTATCAGAAGGACATGCGCCTGATGGAGGCGCGCCGGCTGATCTCGATGGACGGGTTGTCCGTCTCTTCAGCGGCCTATGAGGTCGGATACGAGAGCGCCACCCAGTTCAGCCGGGAATATTCGCGCAAATTCGGCGGCCCGCCCCGCAACGATCTGCCGCGGCCGGGGATGGCCCGGGAGCCCCGGGCTCAGTAGCGCCCGCAACGAGACCGCCGCCCTCGCACCAAGGGCCTGGCGGCGGTGCTCGCAGCATCCGCGTCAGCGCATCATCGGGCCCATGCCCATTCCCATTCCCATTCCCATGCCCATCATCGGCATCATGATGGCATTGGCGGCTTTCTTCTGTGTGTCGTCGAGCACGCCGTACAGCTCCTCGACCGCCGCCCGCATTTCCTTGATCTGCTCCAGCCGCGCCGCCATGACGCTCTCGACATCGCCCAGGCGTTCAGGCAGTTGCCTTTCGGCATATTCGTCGTCCGACATCTGTTCCATCATCGACCGCATCAGCTGGTTGTGGCTTTCGGCATTGGCGCGCGCGGCATTGGCGAACTTGTCCCACTGCGCCGACTGATCATCCCGGATACCCAGTTCGGCCTTGACGAAGGCCAGCCGGCCATCGACCCGGTCCAGCATGCCGTCCCAGCCGAAACCCGTCATCGGCCCCTGCCCCATCATCGGGCCGCGACCGAAGGGGCCGTTCATCATCATTTGTCCCATACCCCAGCGCTGCCACCAGTCGCTGCGGTCGTCATCATTGCTTTCGGCCAGTGCCACACCACTGGAGGTCGCCAGGATGGCCAGAACCGGGATCACTTTGGCAAGGGTTTTCAATGTCATCTTCGCATCTCCATCTGGCCCGGCAAAAGGGCGTTTCGTGAAACTGAAATCATAGGCGCTGCCCAAATCGGCGCATTGACGATCATCAAGACCGCAGGTGCGTCCGCCTGTGCGCCGCGGCGCACCCCTTCACCCCTTGACGCAGCACACCACTTCCATACAAAGCGGCAAGCATTCACGTGAAGGACATCAATTCCATGGGTTTCAAATGCGGCATCGTCGGGCTGCCCAATGTCGGCAAGTCCACCCTGTTCAACGCACTGACGCGGACGGCCGCGGCACAGGCGGCGAATTATCCGTTCTGCACCATCGAGCCCAACACCGGCGAGGTTGCCGTTCCCGATCCGCGGCTCAAGAAGCTTGCCGCGGTGGCGGGCTCGAAAGAGATCATCCCGACCCGCATCGCCTTCGTCGACATCGCAGGCCTTGTGCGCGGCGCGTCCAAGGGCGAGGGCCTGGGCAACAAGTTCCTCGCCAACATCCGCGAAGTCGACGCCATCGTGCATGTGCTGCGGTGTTTCGAGGATGACGACATCACCCATGTCGAAGGCCGCATCGATCCGGTGGGCGACGCCGACACCATCGAGACCGAGCTGATGATCTCCGACCTCGAGAGCCTCGAGCGCCGCACCGAGCAGACCCGCAAGCGCGCGGCTTCCAAGGACAAGGACTCGATGACGGTCCTGCCGGTGATGGAAGCCTCACTGAAGCTTCTGCAGGACGGCAAGCCGGTCCGCACGCTGCTCAAGACGCTGGCGCCTGAAGAGCTCGAGATTCTCAAGGGTCTCAACCTTCTGACCTCGCACCCGGTGCTTTATGTCTGCAACGTCTCCGAAGCCGATGCGGTGGCGGGCAATGCCCACACCGAAGCGGTGGCGAAGATGGCAGCCGAACAGGGCGCCGAGAGCATCATCATTTCCGCAGCCATCGAGTCCGAGGTGGCGCAGCTGCCCGACGAGGAATCACAGGAATTTCTGGCGGCGCTGGGGCTCGAGGAAGCCGGTCTCGACCGGCTGATCCGCGCCGGCTATCATCTGCTCGACCTGATCACCTATTTCACCGTCGGCCCCAAGGAGACCCGGGCCTGGACCATTCCGCGCGGCACCAAGGCGCCGGGCGCGGCCGGCGTAATCCACACCGACTTCGAACGCGGCTTCATCCGCGCCTTCACCATCGCCTATGATGATTACGTCACCCTGGGCGGCGAAGTGCCCGCCAAGGAAGCCGGCAAGGCGCGCGACGAAGGCAAGGAGTATGTGGTTCAGGATGGCGACGTCATCCATTTCCGCTTCAACACCTGAGCTCTGACGGCCTTCCGCCCTGGGAAGCTCCCGGTGGCGCCCGATCGGGTGGCCGGCCCGGCTGGCCGGCTTCACTGCTTGCGCGGGTGCCGCGCTCGGTGCAGGGTCAGGCAATGAACACACAATCGCATCTTCTGCTCGCCTCCGCGCTGTTCACCCGCCCCGGTCGCGACTATCGATTGCGCAATGCGGCGGTGATCATTGGCGCGCTCACTCCGGATGCCGTGATCTTCGCGATGTTCGTATGGTCCAAGCTGGTCGGCGCGCCGGAATCGGAAGTCTGGTCGAACTGGTATTTCAATCCGCCCTGGCTGACCGCGATCGACTGGATGAATTCACTGCCGTTGTTTGGTGCCGTCCTGCTTGTCGGCTGGCTGCTGCCGAAAGACCCGCCTGGTCTCGCCGTTCTGTCCTCGGCTCTGATGCTGTTCGCGCTGGCGGCGATCACCCATCTGCTCGCAGACCTCCCGCTCCACGTGAATGACGGCCACGCCCATTTCGTGCCGTTCACAGAATGGCGGTTTGTTTCGCCTGTGTCCTACTGGGATCCACGCTACTACGGCGCCATTGTATCCCTGCTTGAACTGGCGCTGGGGATCGTGCTGATCATCATCCTCTGGCGGCGCTTCGCGGGCTGGCAGGTGCGCGCCCTGCTTGCGGTGGCCGTGATCTCTTACGCCATTCCCTATATCTGGTTCGTGTTGCTCGGCGGACACGCCGATCACGTCGCCGCGCTCATGCGCGCGGCGACGGTTTGATCACAGCGGCAGATAATGCACTTGGGTTATCGCTCAAGTGACCGATCTGAGCGTGACCTGCATCAGGTCTTCTTGACCGGGCATGTCGACAGTCCGATCATCGAATAAAGCGGACAGGTTCCGAACAGGCCGGTGAACAGCGGAATGATGCCGATCAGCGTGTACCAGCGCCATGAGGCGTCCGGATAGACAAAGAACATCGCCAGAAGAACAAGACCTGCAACGATGCGGAGAACGCGGTCGATACCGCCGACATTGGATTTGAACATTGGATGCTCCTTGTTGAATTGGCTTCCGACCAACATGTATCAAAGATACATCATATAAGGGGCCCCGCATTGACAAGGATCAAATCCCCGCAACCGTCCGATGAAATTTTGCCCGAGCGGTTGCTGCGGGCATTTTCCTGAATTCCGAAGGACTTGCGCCAAACAGAACCTTTCACGGCTAATGGAATTCCTCTAGATTGCGCACAATCATGATCACCAAAGAGATATTTTTCATGTCTGAAGACAACCTTCTCCATTTTGAGGACCTGGAACCCGGCATGGTGTTCCCGCTGGGGCCAAAGAACGTGACGGCCGATGAAATCGTTGCCTTCGCGATGGAATATGACGCGCAGCCGATGCATCTTGATGCCGAGGCCGGCAGGAACTCCATCCTCGGCGGCCTGGCGGCCTCGGGATGGCATACCTGCTCGATGATGATGCGGATGATGACCGATTCCTACCTGTTGCGGATGGCAGCCGAGGGTGCCCCCGGCATTGATTACGTCAAGTGGAAGAAGCCGGTGCTGGCAGGCGATGTGCTTTCGGGGGAAACCCGGGTGCTCGACAGCCGCACATCCAATTCCCGCCCCGCCATAGGCATCGTCAGCTTCCGTCACGAACTGCGCAACCAGCGGGGTGAGACGGTGCTGGAATCAGAAAACCCGATCATGCTGCGCCGGCGTGCGGCGGAGGCGACAAAGTCATGACCCATGATCCTGCATTTGCACCCGGCGCCCGCAAGCAACTGGGCAGCCATGTCTTCACCGCTGACGCCATCATCGACTTCGCCCGCCGGTTCGACCCGCAGCGGTTCCATATCGACGCCGAAGCCGCCAAGGACAGCGTGTTTGGCGGATTGTGCGCGTCGGGATGGCACACGGCGTCGGTCTGGATGAAGCTCAACATCGCCGCCAGCGCCGATGAAGCAGAGCTGGCCGAAGCGGAAGGCCGGAGCTTGCCGGAATTCGGCCCCTCCCCCGGCTTCCGCAATCTGAGATGGTTCAAGCCGGTCTATGCCGGAGACGAGATCTTCTATTCGCTCACGGTCCGCGGCTCCCGCCCGCTCGCCTCGCGGCCGGGATGGTCAATCCTGGAGCTGATCTCGGAAGCCCATGACAAGGATGGTACTCTGGTCATGAGTTTCGATTCCGCCGCGCTGATCCGGTTTCCCCAGGACGATCGGGCCGGCCAGGACCAGCAAAAGGCCTGACGGCGGTCAAGCAGGGTCTTGATGCCGCTCAATGGCCTTCATAGGAAATCAGCGTGCGCACTTGCACGCCGAGATCCTCGAGCTTCCTGCGTCCGCCCAGATCGGGAAGGTCGATGACAAAACACGCCGCGATGATGTCGGCGCCCATCTGGCGGAGCAGCCTGACCGCGCCCTCGGCGGTGCCGCCGGTTGCGATCAGATCGTCGACCAGGATCACGCTCTCGCCCTCGGCAATCGCGTCCTTGTGCATTTCCATTTCATCGACGCCATATTCGAGGCTGTAGGCCACGCGCACGGTCTCGTGCGGCAGCTTGCCCTTCTTGCGGATCGGGATGAAACCGGCTGACAATTGGTGCGCCATGGCGCCGCCCAGAATGAAGCCGCGCGCCTCGATGCCGGCGATCTTGGAGACCCTGAGCCCTGCATAGGGATGGACCAGTTCATCGACCGCCCGGCGGAATGCCCGAGGCTGGCCCAGAAGCGTGGTGATGTCGCGAAACAGGATGCCGGGCTTGGGGTAATCCGGAATCGTGCGGATGGCGGCGCGAAGGTCGTTTTCAAGATCGGTCATGGCCATTGCCCCAGTGTGAAGTCGCCGCAAGGTTGTACTGCAATCCGTCCCGCCCCGTCGCTGCGCAAGCGTCTTGGACCGGACATGAATACGCCGCCCGGAGGCGGCGTATCTGCTTTCATCCGTGAGCCGCAGGATCAGTGCGGCTGGTTGGCGAACACGGCTTTCTTGGTCAGGTACATCAGCACCGTGAACAGCGCGAGGAACATCAGCACCATGAAGCCCATGCTCTTGCGGTCCTCCAGGTGCGGCTCTGCAGCCCACATCAGGAATGCCGACACATCCTTGGCATACTGGTCGAGCGTTTCCGGCGAGCCGTCGTCATAGGTGACGAAGCCGTCGTCGATAGGCTTCGCCATCGCAAGCGAGGTTCCGCCGACAAAATACGGGTTGAAATGATTGCCGTCGGCGACGGTGTAGCCTTCAGGCGGTTCCTGGTAGCCGGTCAGCAGCGAATAGATGTAATCCGGGCCACCTTCCTGATACTGGGTGAAGATATCCGTGATGAAGGTCGGGAACCCCCGCTCGACGCCACGCGCCTTGGCAATCATCGACACGTCCGGCGGGGCGGCGCCGTTGTTGGCGTAGGCTGCCGATTCCGCGTTCGGGAACGGCGACGGGAAATGGTCGGCCGGGATGGCGGGACGCGTGAACATCTCGCCTTCGGCATTCGGGCCGTCCTCGACTTCGTAATTCGCCGCGAAGGATTTGACCTGATCCTCCGAGTAGCCCAGGTCCTCGAGGGTGCGGAACGGAACCAGGTTCATCGAGTGGCAAGCCGAGCAGACTTCCGAGTAGACCTTCAGTCCCCGCTGAAGCTGTGCCTTGTCATACTTGCCGAAGAGACCCGCAAACGACCAATCGACGTTCTTGGGTTTCAGAAGCGGATAGTGCCCGGTTTCCTGCGCGTGCTCGATAGCGGTTGCCAGATCGTGCCCATCCTCGGCGCGGGCTGCGGTCATCGCCGTGGTGGCGATGGCCGCGATCAGCGCGATGCTTGTTACAAACTTGTTCATTGTTTGAATTCCTTTCAGCCGCTGATCTCAGGCCTTGGCAGTCTTTTCGAGTACCGCTTCGGTAATCGAATTGGGAAGCCGTTTCGGTTTTTCGATCAGGCCGAGAACCGGCATGATGACGAGGAAGAAGCCGAAGTAGTAGATCGTCCCGAGCAACGACAATAGCGTGTACAGATCGCTTGCCGCGCGCGAACCGAGCCATCCGAGGAAGATGCAGTCGGCGACGAAAATCCAGAAGAACAGCTTGTACCAGGGGCGGTAAACCGCGGACCGGATCTTCGACGTATCAAGCCATGGCAGGAAGAACAGCACGATGATCGAGCCGAACATCACCAGGACGCCGCCAAGCTTGGAATCGATCGGCCCGATGTCGAAGGTGATGGCGCGCAGCATCGCGTAGAAGGGCAGGTAGTACCATTCCGGAACGATGTGGGCCGGCGTCTTCAGCGAATTCGCCATGATGTAGTTGTCGGGATGGCCGAGATAGTTCGGCATGAAGAAGATGAACCAGGCAAAGATGAACAGGAAAACCGAGACGCCAAGCCCATCCTTCACCGTCGCGTAAGGCGTGAACGGCAGGGTGTCGGTCTTCAACTTCACTTCCACGCCGGTCGGATTGGTCTGACCCGTCACATGCAGCGCCCAGACGTGCAGGACGACAACGCCTGCAATCATGAACGGCAGCAGGTAATGCAGCGAGAAGAAGCGGTTGAGCGTGGGTTGATCGACCGCGAAACCGCCGAGCAGGAACTGCTGCACCCATTCGCCGATGACCGGGAACGCCGTGAAGAAGCCGGTGATCACCGTCGCCCCCCAGAACGACATCTGTCCCCATGGCAGCACGTAGCCCATGAAGCCGGTGGCCATCATCAGAAGGTAGATGACGACGCCGAGGATCCAGAGAACCTCGCGCGGCGCCTTGTACGAACCGTAATAGAGGCCGCGGGCAATATGCAGATACACGGCGATGAAGAAGAACGACGCACCGTTGGAGTGCATGTAGCGCAACAGCCAGCCATTGTTGACGTCGCGCATGATCTTCTCGACCGAATTGAAGGCCAGCGCGGTGTCGGCGACATAATGCATGGCCAGCACGACGCCGGTCAGGATCTGAACGATCAGCATCACCGACAGCATGGCGCCGAAGGTGTAGGCATAGTTCAGATTGCGCGGCACCGGGTAGGAGATGAAACTGTCATGCGACAGCCGCATCAGCGGAAGACGCGAGTCCATCCATTTGCCGATGCCTGTCGTCGGATTGTAGGTCGAATGATCGCCACTCATGGTAATTTGTCCCCTTAACCGATCTTGATGACAGTGTCAGACACGAAGGAAAACACCGGCACGGGAAGGTTCTCAGGCGCCGGGCCTTTGCGGATGCGTCCCGCGGTGTCGTAGTGCGAACCGTGGCACGGA
Organism: Hoeflea sp.; assembly: GCF_014359905.1. Taxonomy (GTDB): domain Bacteria; phylum Pseudomonadota; class Alphaproteobacteria; order Rhizobiales; family Rhizobiaceae; genus Hoeflea. The sequence continues at coordinate 39,413 of NZ_JACIYP010000016.1, forward strand.
CAGAACCAGCCGCCGAAATCGCCGGCCTGGCCGAGCGGAATGCAGCCCAGATGGGTGCAGACGCCGATCATGACCAGCCAGTTTTCCTTGCCTTCACCGGCGGAGCGGGCCAGATCGGTTGCCTCGGCGACGCCATCCACATTCGCGTTGCGGGCGACCGGATCCTTGAGTTCGTCGAGAGCCACGGCCTGGGCCTTGGCGATCTCATCTTCGGTGCGGTTGCGGATGAAAACCGGCTTGCCGCGCCATTTGACTGTCAGAGACATGCCGGGCTCGACGCTTGCGACGTTCACCTCGATGGACGAGATCGCCAGCGTCGACGCATCGGGGCGCATCTGGTCGATGAACGGCCAGGCAAAGGCTGCCGTGCCGACCGCAGCCGTGGCTCCGGTGGTGATGTAAAGAAAATCGCGGCGGGTGGGTCCGCCAGCGTCGTCGCTGTGTGTCATTGGCTCACTCACGGCTCAACGTCCTCTTAAAGCTGCGTCCGTTTCAGATCTCCGTCTCCATCACGGCCCTGTCCCACCGCTATAGGCGGATTCGGCCACTGCCGACAATGCGGCGAAAATCTGGCATTCGCGCGGTATCTATTCGCGTTGGGCGGAGAAGTCCAGACCACAGGCGGGAAGCAGGGGCACAATGTCGCGCATCGTCGTTGCGTAAGGTGGAATATGGCGGTGGATTATCGATTTCTGCTCCTTACTCGAGCAATCGCTCGACCACCTCGATCACAACGATGTCGGCAGCGAGTTCCCCAATTTCCACCTCGACATTGCGCCCCATGTTGTGCGCCATCCACTGCACGCTCGGATAACGCTGGGAAAAGGGTGGCATCAGTCGGGCACTGAACGAATCGCCGATGAGAAGAACCGCCGGCGGTTCGGCGCTCTCCAGTCCGGCGGGTGAGTGCGCCCACCGTGAGCGTGTGAACGCATGCTGGTTGGGACCGGTTCCCAGGTCCTTCTTGAAGACCTTGACGCCTGCGTACAAGGCCTGGTCAAGAACCGGCGTACTGACCATCTGCGGGGCGGCGGCAGGATCTCTCAGATGCGCGAGATCGCCGACCAGGGGCCGGTCGGCAAATCCTTTCAACAGGTCCGCGACCGGAAATTGCTTGTCCGTCTCCCCCAGGGCAGCGACGATCCCGTTGAAGGCAATGAGTGATCCCAGCTGGTTCCAGTGGGTTTCCCGCGGCTCGTACAGGGGGCCAAGGTGGCGGTGCTGCTGAAGCAGCGATCGCAGGTCTGCAAACAGGATGCCGCGTTGGGCGAGCAGGTCCTGGAAACGGTCAAGCGAATCGGGATGGCGCACCTGGTAGGCAGCCGGGGCGAGTTCGGGATAGATCGACGCCTTGTCCGGGGCGACGGCAACGACGAGCCGACCGCCATGGGCGCGCTGCAGCTGCTCGATCCGCACCGCGAAATCGAGCCAGTCGGCGATCGGCCCCGGGCTTTGCATCGTCCCGGCGATGCGTTTCCTGAATTTCGGCGAATTGAGGAAAAGCCAACCCTCCTTCCCTTCGACCGCAATTCCGTCGGGGGCCGCGCCGAGGACCCGGATCCATCGGGCCGCATCGGACATCTCGTCGCCGAGCCCGAGGCGCGCGTCGGCGAGCCGCTCGATCTCCGACCTGAGAGTGGCGCTCGAGACCGGCCCCGCCGCAACCAGCGACCGAAGTCCGTCGCTTCGGACGAAAATCGGAACCGCGGGAATGGCCAGCAGCACGGCGGCAATCGCAAGAAGCAACCAGCGTTGAAACCGAAGGATCATGGGTCAGAACCGGAAATACAGAAACGGATTGTAGGCGCCCCCGCCGAGCAGGATGATCGAGAGGGAGAAGAGGATGAGCGCCATTGTCCCGTCAATGAAAAGGACAATGGATGCGGCGCCGATCCTGTCGGAATTGATCAGCCCTGAAATCCGCGCAACCGGCCGGTTCCACGCCCGGCGCCAGACATGGGCCGGCACAATGGCAAGCACAGCGCCGACCCCGAAGGCGACATACCAGTAGGGAATGATCGCGCGCGTCATTTCCGCGTCAAACGCGCCATCCCCCACCGCTCCCCCAAGCGCCGTGAAATACTGCAGGGCTTCCGGCAGGCTTTCCGCCCGGAACCAGACCCAGCCCGCCATGACAGCCAGCAGACAATAGGCCTGACGGAGATAGGGCGGCCAGCCGGCAAGGCGTTTTCCGTACCAGTATCGTTCAAAGAGAAGAAACAGTCCATGGTGAAGGCCCCAGACGAGAAAGCCGAGCGCTGCCCCATGCCACAGGCCGCACAGGAGGAAGACAGCCATCAGGTTGAACCCCGTTCTCGCGCCGCCTCGCCGGTTGCCGCCGAGCGGAATGTACACATAGTCGCGAAACCAGCGCGACAGCGATATGTGCCAGCGCCGCCAGAACTCGGTGACCGAACGCGCCGTGTAGGGCAGCCGGAAGTTTCGTGGAAACATGAAGCCGCAAATCAGACCCAGCCCGATTGCCATGTTCGAGTATCCGGCAAAATCGTAGTAGATCTGCAGCGTATAGGCCGACAGTCCGATCCATGCCTCGCCCGTGTCCAGCGATGGCCCCAGGCTGAAGGCGACATCCGCCGCCCTGCCGACCTCGTTGGCGATGAGAACCTTTTGCGCCATCCCCAGCATGAAGATGCGCGCGCCGAGGCTTGCGCGCATCAGCGTATGGATCCGATGGTCGAGATGCCGCGCCACGGTCGAAAAACGCACGATCGGACCGGCCACGAGCTGCGGGAACATGGCGATGTAGAGCGCCACATTCACCAGCCGCCGCTCGGGCGCAGCCGCGCCGCGCCAGGTATCGACGGCAAAGGAGATCGCCTGGAAGCAGAAGAATGACACGCCAAGCGGCAATGCTATGCCTGTCTGGGCGATCGCGCTGCCTGTAAGCAGGTTGATATTCACGATCACGAAATCGGTGTATTTCGCGACGACCAGAACGCCCAGGTCAAACGTGACGACACCGGCAAGCGCAAGGCGGGAACCGCGGGCCAGGGCCGGCACGCACGCCCAGTTGACCACAATGACGCCGAGCATGATCCAGACGAAATACGGCTCGCCCCAGGCGTAGAACAACAGGCTGAAGCCCAGCAGCACGATGTTGCGCAGGACTATCGAACGGACGGCGAAATAGCAGATCAGGAAGAGCGGAAGAAAGACAAACAGAAACAAGTTTGAACTGAACAGCATTCGTTCGCCGACCCTACCCCCGATGAGTGACCGTAGCACCCGCGCACCGCCAGCGCCACCATATCGACCCGCAAGGAACCGGGGATACAGCTATTCCGCGGCTTCGTCCACGCCGATGAAGCCGCCCGACTGACGGGCCCATAGATCGGCGTAAAGACCGCCGCGGGCCAACAACTCGGCATGGGTTCCCGCCTCGATGATGCGTCCCTCATCCATCACCACCAGGCGGTCCATCCGGGCGATGGTGGAGAGCCGGTGGGCGATGGCGATGACGGTTTTGCCTTGCATCAATACGTCCAGGTTTTCCTGGATCGCCGCCTCGGCTTCCGAATCGAGCGCCGATGTCGCCTCGTCCAGCACCAGGATGGGCGCGTTCTTGAGCATGACCCGGGCGATGGCGATGCGCTGGCGCTGGCCGCCCGACAGCTTGACGCCGCGATCGCCGACATGGGCATCGAGCCCCTTGCGGCCGCGCTGGTCGGCCAGTCCCTCGATGAAGGTGAGCGCCTCGGCGGTGCGCGCCGCCTCGAGGATTTCCGCGTCACCGGCGTCGGGACGCCCGAACACGATGTTCTCGCGGATCGAGCGGTGCAGCAGCGACGTGTCCTGGGTGACCATGCCGATCGCCTGGCGCAGCGATTCCTGGCTCACATCGGCAATGTTCTGGCCGTCGATCTCGATCCGGCCCGATTGCAGATCGTAAAACCGCAGGAGCAGATTGACGAAGGTCGATTTGCCCGCGCCGGAGCGTCCGACGAGGCCGAGCTTCTCGCCCGGCGCGATGGTCAGCGACAGATCGTCGATCACCGGCTGCTCCGGGGCATAGCCGAAGCTCGCGTGGTCAAACCGCACCACCGCCTTGTCGATCTTCAGGTCCGGCGCGTCCTCGCGGTCCATCAGCGCAATGGGGCGGGCTACGAGTTCTGCGGAATTCTGCAGCGTGCCGAGATTGCGCATCAGCCCGTTGAGCTGGGTCATCATCCGCCCGAGCAGCATGTTGAGCCTCAACACGAGCGACAGCGTGAACGCCACCGACCCCACCGAGATCGCGCCGGTGAGCCACAGATTGATCGAGAACCCGGCAATGGCTGCGATCATGACGCCCGACAACGCCGCCAGCGACGCGCGCACCCCGGTCAGATGCCGGGTGAAGGGGATGATGGCGGCCAGGAACTGGTCGAACCCCTCCTTGATGTACCGGTCATTGTCGGCTTCACGGGCATAGAGCTTGAGCGTCTGGATATTGGAATAGCTGTCGGTGATGCGCCCGGTGAGCATCGCCGAGGCCTCGGCGCTGGCGCGCGCATGCCGCCTTATCCGCGGCACAAAATACCGCGCCAGCAGCCCGAATGCCACGATCCAGAACAGCACGAGCGCCGACAGCCGCCAGTCGAGCTGCGCCACCAGCGCCATGGTGGTTGCGGTGTAGATCAGGATGAACCAGACCACCTGCAAAAGCGACACCATGAAATCGCCGGTGGCCTGGCCCGCCGACCAGACCTTGGTGACGATGCGCCCGGCGAAGTCGTTCTGGAAGAACCCCAGGCTCTGGCGCGAGACATGCGCATGCGCCTGCCAGCGCACCAGATTGTAGAAACCGGGAACGACCGTCTGCTCCTCGACCAGCGCCGCCACCGTGACGACGACGAACCGCGCCAGCACCACCACGAACAGCATGAAGGCTAGCGTCGGGCCGTGCGCCGCGATCAGCCCGTCCCAGCCCGCGGCGGGTTCCGCCGCATCGAGAACGTCGACCAGTTGCCCGACGAAGTAGAACAGCGCCGCTTCGAGCAGCGCCACCAGGCCGCCCAGCGCCAGCATCAGGGCGAAGGCGCCCCTGGCCTGGCCGACATAATGGCGCAGGAACCCGAACGTCGATGCCGGCGGCCGGTAGCTCTTGCGCCGGACAAACGGATCGATCCAGCCTTCGAACACGGTGAGCAGGGGTCGGAAAATCATGGACGCAACAATAGGGCGCGCGGAAAGTTTGGCAATCCGCCCGTCCTATTCCGCGGCCGTGGCATCATCGGCACCCTTCGCATCGGCCTCGGCATCGATGAATCCGCCCGACTGCCGCGACCAGAGGTCGGCATAGATCCCGCCCGATTTGATCAGGTCTTCGTGCACGCCGGTTTCGACGATCTCGCCCTGGTCGAGCACCACCAGCCGGTCCATCTGCGCAATCGTCGACAGCCGGTGGGCGATGGCGATCACCGTCTTGTTCTCCATCAGCGCGAACAGGTTCTCCTGGATCGCCGCCTCGACTTCCGAATCGAGCGCCGATGTCGCCTCGTCCAGCACCAGGATCGGTGCGTCCTTGAGGAAGACGCGCGCAATCGCGATGCGCTGGCGCTGGCCGCCCGACAGCTTGACGCCGCGTTCGCCGACATGGGCGTCGAAGCCGGTGCGGCCGGCGAGATCCTCGAGACCGGCGATGAACTCGAGCGCATTGGCCTTGCGCGCCGCCTCGATGATCTCGGCTTCCGTGGCGTCCGGCCGTCCGTAGGCGATGTTGTCGCGCACGGAGCGGTGCAGCAACGAGGTGTCCTGGCTGACCATGCCGACCTGCCCCCTGAGACTGTCCTGGCTCACCTGCGAGATGTCATGGCCGTCGATCAGGATGCGCCCGGATTCGAGGTTGTAGAACCTCAGCAGCAGGTTGACGATCGTGGTTTTGCCCGCGCCGGAGCGGCCGACAAGGCCGATCTTCTCGCCCGCCTTGATCTCGAGCGACAGGTTCTCGATCACGCCGCTCTGCTTGCCGTAGTGGAAACGGACGTTCTCGAAACTGATCGCGCCCTTGCGGGCGACGATCTCGCCGGCGCCGGGACGGTCGACCACGTCATGCGGCTGGACCATCATGCCCATGCCGTCCTGGACGACGCCGATATTCTCGAAGAATCCCGAAACCTCCCACATGATCCACTGCGACATGCCGTTGATCCTGAGCGATAGCCCGATGACGACGGCGATAGAGCCGACGGAGACGATTCCCGTCATCCAGAAACCGATCGACATGGCCGCCACGATGAAGACCAGCACGCAATTGTTGAGATACACCAGGGTTTCGAACATCGTCACCTGGCGCATCTGCCGGTGCACCGCCTCGAGGAACATGTCCATGCTCTCCTGGGCATAGGCCTCCTCGCGGCCGGCATGGGAGAACAGCTTGACCGTGGAGATGTTGGTGTAGCTGTCGACGACGCGTCCCGTCATCGCCGAGCGGGCATCGGCCTGGTCGGCCGAAATCCGCTTGAGCTTCGGCACGAAATGCATGATCAGGCAGATATAGACCGCCAGCCACAGCAGCAGCGGCAGAACCAGCCGCCACTCGGCGCTCGCCACCATGCCGATCATGGCGATGAAATAGACCGAAACGAAGACGAACACATCCAGAAGCTTCATCACCGCTTCGCGGATCGACAGCGACGTCTGCATCACCTTGGTGGCGACGCGGCCGGCGAACTCGTTGGAAAAGAAGCTCAGGCTCTGGCGCAGCAGGTAGCGGTGCATCTGCCAGCGCGCGATCATCGGATAGTTGCCCAGGAGCGTCTGGTGGACGATCAGCGAATGCAGCATCACCGTGATCGGCAGGCCGACAAGCAGCACCGCGCCCATCACGACAAGCCGCACCCATTCCCGCTCAAGAAACCCTTGCGGGTCGGTATTGGCCAGCCAATCGACGATGGACCCCAGGAAGCCGAACAGCATCACTTCGCCGATGGCAATCAGCGCGGTCAGGACAGCCAGCACCATCAGCCATGGCGCCGCTTCCCGCGAATAATGCCAGCAGAACGCCACCAGCCCTTCGGGCGGCGCCAAGGGCGTTGCTTCCGGATAGGGGTTCAATCGACGTTCAAACCATCCGAACATGGATGTCTCCTTGAAATACTGCATGCCGGGCGTTCAGACGCATCGGCAGTCCCGAGAATGAGGCCAGGTCGCGCGATGGTGCTCGTCGCCCCTCTAACCGGGCATAAAAGCTAAATTTTGAAAACTGAAACCGCGAAGACCTGTGTGTTCAGTGGCCCATGGCCGCAAGCGGAAGGCTGATATCAGTGATGCGCATGTCAGCCTCCGTCAGGTTCGCGTTGAAGATGACCCGGTCTAGACGGGATTTTCCGGTTCCGCCAGATTGTCGCACCGGTTTTTGCGCGCCATGGGCACATCCTGGCTTGATATTGTGATAAAATGACCACAGAACCCGTCTCCATGACCAAGCCCCTCATCGCCCTCTACCAGCCCGACATTCCCGGCAACACAGGCTCGATCCTGCGCCTTGGCGCCTGCCTGGGCCTCGGCATTCACATCATCGGCCCTGCGGGCTTCGACATGACCGACCGGGCGCTCAAGCGCGCCGGCATGGACTACATCGAGATGGCGGCGCTCACCCGCCACGACGGATGGGAGGAGTTCGAGGCCTGGCGCAAGCGGGAAGAGAGGCGGCTGGTGCTGATGACGACGCAATCGGCCACGCCCTATGTCGATGACAAGGCCCCGACCCTCTCCGCCCGTGACGTGGTGCTGTTCGGACGGGAGAGCGCCGGCGTGCCGCCCAAGGTCCATGACGCCGCGGACGCCCGCCTGACCATTCCCATGGTCGAAGGCCGCCGCAGCCTGAACCTCGCCATGAGCGTGGCGATCGTCGCCGGCGAAATTACCCGCCGGTTCGGATTGTAGGCGAAGACTGCGTCAGCCATAGCTGACCACCTCGAACTCGATGCCGTTTTCATCCTCGAAGTAGAACCGCCGGCCCGGCTCGTAGTCGGCATGATTGAAGGTCTCAAAGCCCTGGGCCTTGACCTTGACTTCAACGGCATCGAGATCGTCGACGACCACGCCGATATGGTTCATCGCGCCCGTGACTTCCTTTCCTTGCGTATTTGCCGCCACGCCCTCTTTCGGCGTGAACACCACCAGGTAGTCGTCCTCGGTTCCGACATGGATCGACCGGCCGCCATTGCGCGCCGCCCCCTGCCAGCGGATCTTCCAGCCGAACACCTCGCACAGCCATGCCGCCGTGGCGGCGGCGTCGGGCACGGTGAAATTGACGTGTTCGAGAACGGCTTGGGTCATGGGTCTGCTCCTGAAGTCCTGTGCGATTGCCTTTGACGAAACCCATGCTACTTTCTCAAGTTAACTTGAGGTCAAGAGGTTTTTTCACAATGCCGGACGTACGCACCAAAGGCCTGCTCACGATCGGCGACGTGGCAGCGCGCACCGGGCTCGCGGTCTCCGCCATCCGCTATTACGACGACGAGGGGCTGATTTCAGCGCGGCGCACGCCGGGCGGAAAACGCATGTTCCTGCGCTCCGACATCAGGCGACTGTCGTTCATCCTGATCGCCCAGCAACTGGGCTTCTCGCTCGAGGAGATCCGCGCCCAGCTCAGGCAGCTGCCGCTGGAGCGCACGCCGACCAAACAGGACTGGGAAAAGATCAGCCGCGGCTTCCGCGCCCATCTCGACGCCCGCATCGGCATGCTCGAACGCCTGCGCGACCGCCTCGACGGCTGCATCGGCTGCGGCTGCCTGTCGCTCGACGCCTGCAAGCTCTACAATCCGGAGGACCGGGCGGGCGCAAGCGGCACCGGACCGCGGCTGGTGGTTCAGAAATCGGTGGCGGGCTGAGGTCAATCCGCGGTCGGCAGCCGGCGCATGGTGAATTCGATGGTGTCGCCCTCGCCCGGCAGCGTCCGCCAGCTCTCGACCTCGGTCCAGTAGGCGGCCTTGGGCCAGGTGGAAAACCATTCCCGCGCCGTCTCGCGCGCCTCTTCGCGGCTCATGCGATAGGTCTTGCGCACGAAGCCGCCGGGACGGCCGGCGGCCTTCTCGCTGCGCGAGCGGGCAATCTCTTTGCGCAGGCCCTCAAGCGGAGGGCGGCGGGGTGGAAACTGGCTCATGGTCCTTCCTTGATCGCCAAATCCTAGCGCAAAACCCTCCGGGCTGCGAGTCCTGACGCGGGAGCGCAACCCGGCCGCCCCGCCTCATGGGAAACGAGGCGGCGAAAAACCGGTTGGTTCCGGCAGGCGGACTGTAAAGGCAAGGTTACATCCGCCTTTCGGTGCTGCTATGACTGCCGCAAACATGACGAGGAAATCCCATGGAACGCCCCACCCTGCCGGTCGGCCTGCCCGACGACATCGAAAACAAGAAGACACTCGCGCGCCAGTGGTTCGAACACCTGCGCGACCAGATCTGCGCCAACTTCGAGGCCCTTGAGGCCGAGGTCGACACTCCCCAGTCCGCGGGCGAACCGGGCCGTTTCGAACGCACCCAGTGGCTGCGCGACGAGGGCGCAGGCGGCGGCGGCACCATGTCGATCATGAAGGGCCGGCTGTTCGAGAAGGTCGGCGTGCACACCTCCACCGTCCACGGCGAGTTCTCGCCCGAATTCCGCGGCCAGATCCCCGGCGCCGAGGAGGACCCGAGCTTCTGGGCGTCCGGCATCTCGCTGATCGCCCATCCCGTCAATCCGCATGTGCCGACCGTGCACATGAACACCCGCATGGTGGTCACCACCAGCCACTGGTTCGGCGGCGGCGCCGATTTGACCCCGGTGCTCGACGCCCGCCGCACCCAGACCGATCCCGACACGCAGCTGTTCCACCGCGCCATGGAAATCGCCTGCAACCGCCACGCCGTGGCCGATTATCCGAAGTTCAAGGCGTGGTGCGAGGAGTATTTCTTCCTGCCGCACCGCAACGAGCCGCGCGGCATCGGCGGCATTTTCTACGACTGGCAGCACTCAAGCGAGGAAAGCGGCGGCTGGGCTGCGGATCTTGCCTTTACCCAGGATGTCGGTCGCGCCTTCAACGTGGTCTACCCCAAGATCGTGCGCGCCAATTATGGCAAGCCCTGGAGCGAGGCGGAGCGCACCGAGCAATTGATCCGCCGCGGCCGTTATGTCGAGTTCAACCTGCTCTACGACCGCGGAACCATCTTCGGCCTCAAGACCGGCGGCAACGTCGCCTCGATCCTGTCCTCGCTGCCGCCGGTGGTGATGTACCCGTAGGCAAAGCGGAGCCCCGGCCGGACGGCCACCTTGCAGAGCGATCAGGCCTGTCTGCAGGCAGCCTGCCTCAGCGCTTCATCGATGAGCTGGTTGGCGATCTTCATGCGGGTGGTTGCGGCGTCGCGCCACTCCGCCGGCGTCCGGTCGGGGTGGTTCAGGCGGGCGAAGGCCCGCCGTTTGCGCTGCAGGTCGGCCGCCGTATCGGACGCGAGCACGTCAATGTCCGTGGCGATTTCCTCGGCGCTCAGCCGCTTGAAACGCGCCGCATCGAATTGCGGGGTTGGCGGCGGCACAACCGTCCCGCTGGCATGCGGCAACTCCAACGCCTCGCCGGCATGGTCGGCATAGGCCGCAGCGAACGGTTCACTGCTGCGCCAGGCCTGCGGACCTGATCCCACCCCGACGAAACTCGAATTGAAACCGCGGATGCCGGACCAGGACGCCGGGCCTGACGGGGCGGCGTCCGGCCCCTCTTCGCTGAGGCGGCCCAGAACAGTGTCAAACGTGCTCACTCCCACAATCATCTAGCTGCCCTGTGTCAACTGCGAAAATCGGCCTCTGCCCGACATCGCTAGCGGACTATGGTTAACAATGTCTGAGCATGGGCCAACGCGCGGTTGCGCCCATTCTCGGAACCGTCAGCGCACAAGCCGGCACAGGGCTGCAGGGTCACCGCACCGGGCAGACCGCACCGTGTCGCCCGCCGTCCTGTCAAAAAGCGGGATTTGTGGTATCGTGATGATGCGTTGAACCGCAATCGGTCAGCGCAAATCTTCGGTTATCGACAAAAGGAGGATAAGCCATGAAGACCTTCCATTGCGGATCTCTCGTACCCGGATGCGACTGGCACACCCGCGCCGAGAGCGAAGCCGAGGTCGTCTCGCGCACCATCGACCATCTGCGCCAGACTCACGGCGAAACCATCATCCGCCCGTCCATGGTCGAGCAGATCAAGGCGCGGATGAGCGACCAGGAAAACGCCGCCTGACGGATTTGCGCAAAGGTTCGCGCCTCAGTCAGGGTCGGCCAGCAGTCTCTGCTTGTCGAGTGTGAAGTTGCTGTCGATCCAGCGCTCCTCGAGCGCCGCCAGTCTGGCCCCCATGGCGGGGCCGGGCTCGATCCCCTGGGCGATCAGGTCCGATCCCTTGACCGGAAACACCGGCCGCGTCCAGCTTTCCGCCCGCGCCAGATGACGGCTGTGACCGGCGGCATCGGTCAGCGCCGCCGGAGCGGCATCCGTGCGCGACCGGGCCGAGACCAGCGACAACCGGATGCGGTCCAGGACCGGGCCTGAGCCGTGGCGGTAGAGCAGCCGGTCAAGCGCCGTGATCGCGAGCGTCGGCGCAATCGCCGGCGCTTCGGTCCAGTGGACGAGCCGCTCCGCGTCAGCGCGCGACAGCTTGAGCCGCACAGACAACTCCCGCATCCGTGCCGCATCCGGCGGCACGATCGCCATCAGCCGCAGCATCGGATCGGGATCCCAATTGAGCGCGGTTTCCGTGGCGATCAGCCCACTGATCGAATCGATCCCCCACTTCTCGCTTTCGGGCAGCACCAGGCTCAGCACGCCGGCCTGCCGCATCCACAACAGCGCGCGCCCCGGATCGCTGGCGCCAAGCAGCGTCTTGAGCTCCTTCCACACCCGCTCGGCGGAAAGCCTGACGAGGCTGTCGCGCGCTCTGGCGCAGGCCTTCAGAGCCGCCGCATCCGGCCGCCCGGCGCCATAATGGGCGAAAAACCGGAAATAGCGCAGGATGCGCAGGTGATCCTCGGCAATCCGGTCATCCGGATCGCCGATGAACCGCACGGTGCGCGAGGCGATATCCTCGAGCCCGCCGACGAGATCGATGATCGCGCCGCTCTGGTCGGCGTAAAGCGCGTTGATGGTGAAGTCGCGCCGCTCGGCGTCAATCTGCCAGTCGCTGCCGAACACCACCTTCGCCCGCCTGCCATCGGTCTCGGCATCGTGGCGCAGCGTCGTCACCTCGAAGCCGCGACTGTCGATCACCAGCGTGACCGTGCCGTGATCGATGCCCGTCGGCACCGCGCGGATCCCGGCCGCTTCGGCGCGCGCCATCACCTGTTCGGGCGCCCAGGTGGTGGCAAGATCGGTGTCGGTCACCGGCAGGGCCATCAGCGCATTGCGCACCGCGCCGCCGACCACCCGCACCTCCTCGCCGTCCTGGTTGAGAAGCGAAAAGATCCGGGCAAGCGCCGGGTCCTGGAACCAGCTCTCGTCGGCCACGGTCGCGACAATGCTCATGCATAGAGCCTTTCATACAGGGTGCGGATGATCCCGGCGGTGACGCCCCAGATCCGGTGTTCGCCAAACGGCATGACGTAATAATGCCGCTCGACGCCGTCCCAGACGCGGCTTTCCCGCTTGTGATTGGCCGGGTCCATCAAGAACGACAAGGGCGCCTCGAACACCGCGTCGACTTCCGCCGGGTTCGGCGTATAGGCATAGCCCGGCCGCACCACCGCCAGCACCGGCGTGATGTGGAAGCCAGTTGTGGTCATGTAGGCCGGAAGCCGTCCGACGGGCTCGACGAAGCGGCGGTCCAGCCCGATTTCCTCCTCGGCCTCGCGCATGGCGGCGATTTCGGGGCTCGCGTCCTCGGGATCGATGGCGCCGCCCGGAAAGGCCACCTGGCCCGAATGCCGCCGCATCGCCACGGAGCGGCGCGTCAGGATCACCTGGGCCTCGGGCCCCGCCTCCGTCACCGGCACGAGCACCGCGGCATCGCGCAGCTTGACGCCGGTGAAATAGGAGGCCAGATCCGGGTTGAGCAGATGGTCGCCATGGCCGAAATGGGCGGGAGCCGCCCCGAAGGCATGCTCCGGATCGTGTGCTTGCGCGCGCAGACGAAAATCCGCCGCGTCAAGCTTCGGCGGCAGCCGGGATGCAGCACCGCTCACGACTGTTCCTCCAGCCTGGCCATCGGCATCACCGGGAAGGTTGCCCCGCCCGAGCGGATCACGAACGTTTTTTCGCCGTCGATTTCGGCCTCTTCGCCGCGCGCCAGAAGATCATAGGTCACCGCACGGTTGACCAGCGCCTCCAGTCGCCCGCGCACCAGAAGATAGGGCTTGAGCTGATCGCTCTCGCCCGCGTTCACGAACCGGAGCGGATTGTCCGGCCCGACTCGCACCACATCCCCGACATTGGTCCTGAAAGTCAGCACCGGTTCGCCCTCTTCCTCGGCCACGCTCATCTCGACGGCCAGGAACGGCGCATCGGCAATGCGGATCCCGAGCTTTTCCACAGGCGTGACCAGATAGGTCCTGCCGTCCTCGTCGCGGCGCAAAACGGTGGAAAACAGCCGCACCAGCGCGGGCCTGCCAATCGGCGTGCCCATGTAGAACCAGGTGCCGTCAGCGCGGATTTCCATGTCGATATCGCCGCAATAGGGCGGATTCCACTGCTCGACCGGCGGCAAACCATCCTTGCCGGCATTGCGGTCGGCCTGGGCGCGCGAAATCAGCGCCGCGAGATCCGCAGCATCTGTTTTCGTCTCGGTCCTTGTTTTTGCCATTGTCCTGTCCAGCTATGGTTAGAGGTAACGAGATAGTCAACCCAACGGCACTTGTCAGCCTTTCGGGGTGGAATAAGTTGGTTTGAAGCCTAAGGTCAGACCCGGGAACACGAACGTTCGGAGAAATTCATGGGACGCATCGACACTGGAGCAAAGCCAATCGACGAAAAGGCTGTCATCGCTGCCGCGGAACATGCCCTGGCCGATATCTCTGCGGTCAGGAAGGCCGTGTCCGAGGTCATTTTCGGTCAGGAGAGCGTGGTCGAACAAACCCTGCTCGCGGTTCTCTCGGGCGGCCACGCGCTGCTGGTCGGCGTCCCCGGCCTCGCCAAGACCAAGCTGGTGACCACGCTCGGCACCGTGCTGGGGCTCTCCTCCAACCGCATCCAGTTCACGCCCGACCTGATGCCGTCGGATATCCTGGGCTCCGAAGTCATGGATCAGGACGAGAACGGCCGCCGCTCCTTCCGCTTCGTGCCGGGACCGGTGTTCACGCAGCTGCTGATGGCCGACGAGATCAACCGCGCCTCGCCGCGCACCCAGTCAGCGCTTTTGCAGGCAATGCAGGAATACCACGTCACCGTCGCCGGCGCGCCGCACAATCTGCCGCGCCCGTTTCATGTGCTGGCGACCCAGAACCCGCTCGAGCAGGAGGGCACCTACCCGCTGCCCGAAGCCCAGCTCGACCGCTTCCTGATGCAGGTCGACGTCCCCTACCCGGAAATGGCGGCGGAGCGGAAGATCCTGCTCGAAACCACCGGGGCCAGCGATTCTGTCGCCCGTCCGGCCATCACCATGGAACGGCTGGTCGCGATCCAGGCGCTGATCCGGCAGATGCCTGTGCCTGAATCGGTGGTCGACGCCATCCTCGAGCTGGTCCGCTCCGCGCGCCCGGGCCACGGCAACGCCCGGGTCGATGAAACCGTGTCCTGGGGCCCCGGGCCCCGCGCCGGCCAGTCGCTGATGCTTTGCGCCCGCGCCCGCGCGCTCTATGATGGCCGCCTTGCGCCCTCGATCGACGACGTGCGCGCGCTGGCCGAACCGATCCTGCAGCACCGCATGGCGCTCACCTTCTCGGCCCGCGCCGAGGGCATCGGCATCCGCGACGTGATTGCCGGCCTCGTCGCCCCGAAGGCCGGGTGAACCGATGGCGCCAATCGGCCATCTGACGCAACCCACGGCGCGGCTTGATGCCCTGTCCCGCGCCCGTCAGCGTGCAGCGCTGCTGCCCGATTGCCTGGCCGAGGCCCGCCGCGTCGCCAACACCGTGATCGCCGGCTGGCACGGCCGCCGCAAGCGCGGCATCGGCGAGACCTTCTGGCAGTTCAGACCCTATGTCGACGGCGAATCGCTGTCGCAGATCGACTGGCGGCGCTCGGCGCGCGACGATCATCTCTATGTGCGTGACCGCGAATGGGAAGCCGCCCACACGATCTGGCTCTGGGCCGACCAATCGCCCTCGATGCTCTACAAGTCCGATGTGGCGATGGTCGGCAAGGAAAGCCGTGCGCTGGTGCTGATGCTGGCGCTGGCCGAAATCCTGGCGCGTTCGGGCGAACGGGTCGGCTGCCCCGGCGTGATGGAGCCGGTTGCCTCCCGCAACGCCGCCGAACGGCTGGCGCTGGCGCTGGCCCACGCGCCGCGGCAGACCGCGCTGCCGGATCTTGGCCGTGTCGGGCGCATGAGCGACGTGGTCCTGATCGGTGATTTTCTCGATCCGGACGAGACGCTGGAGCGCTGCATCGGGCCCGCGGCGCGGCGCGGCATCCGCGGCCACCTCATCGAGATTTCCGATCCGGTGGAAGAGAATTTCCCCTATTCCGGGCGCACCGAGTTCCGCGATCCGGAGACCGGGCAGAAACTGGTCGCCGGACGCGCTGAAACCGTGGCCGCCGATTACCGCCGCGCCTGGCTTGCCCGCCGCGAGGTGCTGGCACAAGGCGTACGGCACTTGGGCTGGAGCTTTCTGTCGCACAGCACCGGCCGGCTGGCGTCAGAAGCGCTGGCCGCCGCGCATGGCCATCTGTCGGGCATTCCTGCTGCAGCCAAGCGGGTGCCGGCATGATCGCGGGCTTCCCCCTGGCCTTCGGGGCGCCGGCCATCCTGTTCGGATTGCTGGCCTTGCCGGTGATCTGGTGGCTGCTGCGGCTGACGCCGCCGCGCCCCCAGGCCGAGCCCTTCGCCCCGCTCGCCATTCTCGCCCGGGTGCTCAAGCCCGAGGAGACCCCGTCGCGCAGCCCCTGGTGGCTGACCGCGCTTCGGCTGCTGATTGCGGCGCTGGTGATCCTGGCGCTGGCCGAGCCGGTGCTCAATCCGCGCGACCGGGCGTTGTCCTCGGACGGTCCGCTGGCGCTGATCATCGACAATGGCTGGGCCAGCGCCCCCGACTGGGAGGCGCGCGTTGATGCCGCCGACATGCTGATCGGCGAAGCCGGTGATCTCGACGTTCCGGTCTCCATCGTCTTCACCGCCGAGCGCCGTCCCGACGCCACGCCCGGAAGCTTCGAGCGGGCGCGCGAACAATTGCGCGCCGCCAAACCCCGCCCGCTCAAGCCCATGCGCGACAGCGCGGTGACCGCGCTGATTGCGGCACTTGGCGAGACCCGGCCCGGAACGATCGCCTATTTGTCCGATGGCGTTGACACCGAAGATGCCTCGGCGGCGCTCAGTCGGCTTGCGGCACTTGAACCCGCCGCCGTCCGCATCATCGGCGCCGACGGGGCGACAGCACTTGTTCTGAGCAACGCCGACAATGGCGCCGATGCGCTGACCGTCGCCGTCAATCGGCTCGAAACCGGAACCGCCGACCGCTATCGCTTGTCCGCGCGCGACAGTCAGGGCCGCGAGATCGCCACAGGAGACGTCGCCTTTGCGGTCACGGAGACCAGCGCCACCGGCACGATCTCCGCCCCCTTCGAGATCCGCAACGACATTGCCCGTCTCGATGTCGTGGGCATCGACACCGCCGGCTCGGCGCGGCTGCTCGACGACAGTTTCCGCCGCCGCCGCGTCGCGCTGATCTCGGGCGAAGCATCCGACATCGCCCAGCCCCTGCTGTCGCCGCTCTACTACATCAACCGGGCGCTCTCGCCCTATGCCGACCTGATCGAGGCCGACAGCGCCGACATGTCCGAAGCGGTTCCCAAACTGCTTGGCCAAGCGCCCGCCGTCATCGTCATGGCGGATATCGGTGTTCTTCCAGACGATGTGGGCCAGCCGCTCAACGAGTGGATCGAACGCGGCGGCACGCTGATCCGCTTCGCCGGCCCCCGGCTCGCCGCCGCCCCGTCCGACGATACTCTGACGCCCGTGCTGCTGCGCAAGGGTGAGCGCGAACTTGGCGGCGCCATGTCGTGGATCGAACCGCAGCCGCTCGCCGCCTATCCCCCGACCGGACCCTTTGCCGGACTGCCGGCGCCGCGCGACGTGACCGTCAGCCGCCAGGTTCTGGCCGAGCCCTCGGCCGATCTCGCGGAGCGCACCTGGGCGAGCCTCGCCGATGGAACGCCCCTGGTCACCGCCGCCGACCGCGGCGCCGGGCGCATCGTGCTGTTCCATGTCACCGCCGAGGCGGGCTGGTCCAACCTTCCGATATCGGGCCATTTCGTCGACATGCTGCGCCGCGTGGTGCAATTGTCGCGCGCGGTTTCCGGCGGCGGCGAGGCCGGATCCGGCATCCTGCCGCCCTGGCGATTGCTCGACGCCAATGGCGCGCTGTTGCCCGCCAGCGGCGATGCCAGGCCCCTCGATCTCACAGCTGGCGCCGTGGCCCAGGTGAGCGCCGACAATCCGCCCGGCCTCTATGGCGCCGAAGACGGCTTCGTGGCGCTGAACCTGTTCGCGCCGGGCGACACGCTGAGCCCGGTCGCAATTCCCGAGTTCGAGGTGCCTGTCACCCGCGCGCCTGTTGCAGGCGACAGCACCGTCGATTTCAGGCCGTGGCTGTTCGGCGCGGCGCTGATCGCGCTCATCGCCGACACGATCATCATGCTGGTGCTGAACGGCGCCTTCCGTCGCCGTGCCTTCAAGCCCGCTGCCGCAGCGGTGCTTTTCGCCCTTGGCGTATCCATGGCACTGCTGGCCGCCCCCGGCCCGGCCCTAGCCCAGGACACCCAGCCCGGCGACGCCGATGTGCTGGAAAGCCTCGATCGCACCCGTCTGGCCTATGTCATCACCGGTGACGACGACACCGACGCCACCAGCCAGTCCGGGCTCGACAGCCTGTCCGCCTATCTGGCCTCGAGAACCGCGCTGGAACCGGGTTCTGCGATGGGCGTGGACATCGAAACCGACCAGCTCGCGTTCTATCCTCTGATCTACTGGCCGATGGATGACAGCACACCGCTTCCCTCGCCCGCCGCCATCAGCCGCATCGACGCCTATATGAAAAGCGGCGGCACGGTGCTGTTCGACACCCGCGACGAGATCGTCGATCTGAGCGGCGGCTCGAGCCAGATGACCCTGAGATTGCAGCAGATTCTCGCCAGTCTCGACATTCCGCCGCTTGAGCCGGTCCCGGCCGATCACGTGCTGACCAAGTCCTTCTATCTGCTCGATACATTTCCGGGCCGCTATTCCGACGGCCCCCTGTGGGTGGAGGCCACGCCCCAGACCGACAATCCGGCAGAGCGGCCGGCGCGCTCCGGCGACGGCGTCTCCTCGATCCTGATCACCGGCAACGACATGGCCGCCGCCTGGGCGCTCGACGAGCAGGGGTTCCCGATGTTCTCCACCGTCCCCGCCGACCCCTGGCAGCGCGAATATGCGTTCCGTGCAGGCGTCAACATCGTCATGTACATGCTGACCGGCAACTACAAGGCCGACCAGGTGCACATTCCGGCGCTGCTCGAACGGTTGGGACAATGACATGACCCTCGCCTTCGATCCCTTCCTGCCGCTGCCGCTGATCCTGGCGATCGCCCTGGTCGCACTCCTGCTTGTCGGCTGGGCGGCCTTCAAGCGGATGCGCGGCGCGGCGCTGCGCGCACTGGCGCTCGCGGCGCTGGTGCTGGCGCTTGCCAACCCGGTCGTCAATTTCGAGGACCGCGAAGCGGTCACCAGCGTCGTCGCCATCGTCGTCGACCGAAGCCCCAGCCAGATGACGCCTGACCGCACAGCGCGGACGGACGCAACCCTCGCCGCCCTGACCGAGCGCCTCGCACGCTACCCGGCCTTCGAGACCCGGATCATCGAGGCCGTGACCGACCCCGATGCGCAATCGCCCTCCACCCGGCTGTTCGAGGCGCTGGCGTCCGGCATTCGCGACGTGCCGAGCTCGCGGCTCGCCGGCGCGGTGATGATCACCGACGGCCAGATCCACGACGTGCCGGGCTCGCTCTCGGCGCTCGGCCTCGATGCGCCGTTGCACGGGCTCATCGTCGGCGATGAGGGCGAGGTTGACCGCCGGATCGACGTGGTCCGCAGCCCCCGCTTCGGTATCGTCGGCGAGGATCAGGAGATCGTCTACCGCGTCAGCGAGGATGGCGGCGCCGCTCCCGGCCCCGTCGAAGTGACGGTGCGGGTCAATGGCGAGGAGGTGTCGACCGAAAGTGCGATGTCCGGTGAGGAGAGCTCGTTCTATCTCAACCTGCCGCGCGGCGGCGAGAACATCATCGAATTCGCCGTCGATCCGCTCGCGGGCGAGGTCACCACCGCCAACAACCACGCCGTCACCCTGATCGAGGGTATCCGCGAAAACCTGCGCGTGCTTCTGGTCTCCGGCGCGCCCCATGCCGGCGAACGCGCCTGGCGCAACCTGCTCAAATCCGACGCCTCGGTCGACCTGGTGCATTTCACCATTCTGCGCCCTCCGGAAAAACAGGACGGCACGCCGATCTCCGAGCTCTCGCTGATCGCCTTTCCGACGCGCGAACTGTTTGTCGAGAAGATCGACGAGTTCGATCTCATTATTTTCGACCGCTACCAGAACCGCGGCGTTCTGCCGGTGCTCTATTATGATTACATCGCCCGCTATGTCGAAGACGGCGGCGCGCTTCTGGTCGCTGCCGGCCCGGAATTCGCCGGCATGGAATCCATCGCCGAGACGCCGCTTGCGCCCGCGCTTCCGGCCATGCCCACGGGCGAGGTCACCAGCGCCGGCTATTATCCGCGCCTGTCTGACGATGGCAGACGCCATCCGGTCACGCGCATGCTTCCCGGCGCCGCAAGCGAGACGCCGGCCTGGGGACGCTGGTTCAGGACAATCGGCGTGCGCGATCTGGTCGGAGACGAAATCATGCACGGCGCCGATGGGGCGCCGCTGCTGGTGCTCAACCGCTACGGCGAGGGCCGGGTGGCGATGCTGCTGTCCGATCATGGCTGGCTGTGGTCGCGCGGCTTCGAAGGCGGCGGCCCGCATGTGGCGCTCTACCGGCGGATTGCGCACTGGCTGATGAAAGAGCCGTCGCTCGAGGAAGAGGCGCTGCGCGCCACTGCAAACGGCAGGACGCTGGTGGTCGAGCGCCAGACCATGGGCGACACCACCGATCCCGCAACGATCACGCTGCCCTCCGGCGAAACCCGCGAGATCGTGCTCTCGCCCGCGGGCGACGGCCTGTTCCGCGCGGAGCTGACGCTCGACGAGCCGGGCCTGGTGGAAGTAAGCTCGGGCGAGTTCAGGGCGCTGGCCCATGTCGGCGCGGTCGATGCGCCCGAATTCCGCGCCACCGTGTCGACCACCGACATCCTCGCGCCCCTTTCCGATGAGAGCGGCGGGCTGACGCAGCGGGTCGACGAGAGCGCTTCCAACCTGCCGCAGATCCTGCCGACGCGCGCCGCGTCCGTGAACGCCGGAGACCGCATGGGCCTGCGCGCCAGCAATGAAAGCGTGCTCAAGGGCGTGCGCTCGCTGCCGCTGTTCGGCGGGTTCCTGGGCCTGGCGCTGATGATCCTGGCGCTCGGCGCAACCTGGTTCCGCGAAGGCCGGTAACACAAAAGGGGAAAACCGTGATGGTTCTCCCCTTGCTTTCCAATCAATGGCATGCCGACGAAAGCTTCCAGCTCAGCCGGCCTTCGACAGGCCGTCTTCCGCGTTGCTGAAATAGCTCATCTGATCCTCGGCCCAAGCCTTGATGCCGTAGCGCTCGACGGTGTGGCGCAGCATCTTCATGCGCTGCCGCCGTTCTTCCTCGGGCATTGCCAGCGCCTGTTCGATCGCCGTGTCCATGGACCGGTGCGAGAACGGGTTGGTGATCACCGCGGAGGAGAGTTCGACCGATGCGCCGGCAAATTCGGACAGCACCAGCACCCCGTCGCCGTCGACGCGGGCGGCGGCATATTCCTTGCAGACCAGGTTCATGCCATCGGCCAGCGGCGTGATCCAGCAGACATCGGCCAGTTGGTAATAGGCGATCAGGTCCTTGAACGGGATCGCAGTCGAGATCAGTGCCACCGGCTGCCATTCGAACGAGCCGAAGGTGCCGTTGATCCGGCCTGCGACCTGCTCGATCTCGCCCTGGATCTCCTCATAGGCAGCCATGGACCGGTTGGCGCCGACGGAAACATGCATCAGCCGCACATTGCCGTGCATCTCGGGGTGGGCCTGCAGCAGCCGCTCATAGCTTTCGAGCTGCTGGACGCCGCCCTTGGTGTAATCGGTGCGACCGACCGACAGGATCAGCTTGCAGTCGCCCAGCTCCTTGCGGATGGCGACGGCGTTTTCGCGGGTCTCCTCGCAAGAAGCGCGCTCCTGAATATAGTCCCAATCGATGCCCACCGGCGAACTCGAGATCCTGATCTTGCGGCCCTGATACATCACCGCTTCCGGCACGCGCCGGTCGGACATGGCGGTCCCTTCCCAGATGAAATCGGGGTTCACGTCCTTGCGGATGACGGGGCCGACTTCGAGAAGGCTCTGCGCCACATGCACGAAATTCACGGCATAGCGCGGGATGTGGAAGCCCACCACGTCGCAGGCAAGCAGGCTCTCGACGATCTCGCGCCGCCAGGGCAGCACGTTGAACATGTCGGCTGACGGGAACGGCGTGTGATGAAAGAACGAGATCCGCACATCGGGCCGGAGCTTGCGCAGATAGCCGGGCACCAGCCAGAGATTATAGTCATGCACCCAGACCACCGCGCCGGGTGCGGCTTCCGCGGCCGCGGCCTCGGCAAAGGCCCAGTTCACTTCGCGGAACGTCGGCCAGTCGACCGGGTCGTAATTGTAGCGTTCCTTGAACGAATGCAGGATCGGCCAGAACGCTTCCTTCGAGGTGATGTGATAGAAGCTCGACACCTGGTCGGGCGTGAGCGGCAGGCGCGTGACCGAATATTTGCCGTAAGAGTCCTCGATCTCGATGACGCGCTCGAAATCCGGGTTGGCGGCATCTTCGGCCAATTTCCAGGCCACCCAGGCGCCCTTGTCGACACGGCCGAAAAAGCCCTTCAGCGTCGGCACGATGCCGTTCGGGCTCTTGTTTTCCTTGAAGACTATCTTGCCGTTTTCCTCAACCTCTTCATAGGGTTGACGATGATAGACGATGACAAGATCGCTGGCCATGGTATCAGTATCCTTCTGGTAACTCATGCATGTCGAAGGCGCGGATCGCCTCCAGGATGCCGGCCGCGCCATGGGCCTTGGCCATGTGCAGGTGCTCAAGATCGGCAACGCGCCTGACCAGCTCCCGTTCCGAATTGCCGACCGCGACCGCGGGCAAGCCGCATTCCAGCATCGACAGATCGTTGAGCGTGTCGCCTGCGCAGAGAACGCGCTCGGGCTGAATCGAGAGATACTCAACCAGCCGGCGCAGGGACGGACCCTTGCTGACGCCATCCGGCAGCACATCGAAGAACCGGTTGTCCGAGATCAGCGGCTGGAATCCCATTTCCAGCACGATGTCCCAGGCGGCCGCGTCAAAGCTCTCGCTGTCAATATCATAGCTGACGCGATAGCGGAAATCCGTGGGCTGGAGCGTGAGGCCCGGATGGCCGTCAAGCCTGGCGCGCACCCGTTCGCCGGCATTGCCCCACCGTGCGGAAATCTCCTGTTCGAGTTCCTCGATCGGAGCGACGCCGGTCTCGGGCGAGACCGTGGCGATGGTGGTGCCGACATCCCCCACCGCGTAATCCGGCCATGGCACGCCGCGCTCGCGGCACAGGTCGCCGATGAATTTGGGGTCCCGGCCGGTGACGAAGATCAGCCCGACAGTGGCGCGGTTGTCTTCGATCCAGCTGTAGAGACGCCGACGCTCCTCGTCGCTGCCGCCGAGGAAAGTGCCGTCCAGATCGGTCGCCAGCACGAATTTGCGCTGGCTCATCCCGTTGGGATCGTTTGCTGCGGATGTCATTGGGCTGCCTCCACCGCCAGTGTGGCGGGATGATTGATCGAGATCGCGAGCCCCCGGCGCTCACCTTCAATGGGCCGCGACCAGAGGTCGGCGAAGGTCTGACGGACATCGGCGCCCTGATGCAGAATCCGGTACACGCTTTCGCAGATCGGCATGCGGATGCTCATCCGTCGCGCAAGGTCCATGACGGAGACCGAGTTGACCTCGCCCTCCACCACCACCGGTTTGCCGTCAAAGCACCGGTCGCGGGCAATGCCCTTGCCGAGCTGGACGCCCAAAGACATGTTGCGCGAGGTCTGCGACGAGCAGGTCAGCGTCAGGTCGCCGGCGCCGGCGAGGCCGGTGACGGTTTCACGGCGTCCGCCGAACACATCGGCGAGCGTCTTCATCTCGTCCATGCCGCGCACGATCAGCGCCGCGCGGGTGTTCTCGGCATAGCCCGCGCCGGTCATCATGCCGCAGGCAATGGCAATCACGTTCTTGACCGCACCGCTGACTTCGACGCCGACCAGATCGTCGGAGATATAGGGCCGGAAAAAATCCGAGCCCAGCGACAGAGCCAGCCGCGCCGCCGCACTGGAGGGCATATCAAGCCGGTCGGTATAGGAAAACTGAAAGGCTATGGTTGCGGCCGTGAGATGGCCCAGCGCGGTCTCGGTGGCGAATGTCGGTCCGGACAAGGCGCCGATCTGGTGGCCGGGCAGGATCTCGGCCGCCACTTCACTGAGCAAATATCCCGTGCCCGCCTCGATGCCCTTGGCGCAGAGCGCG
The DNA here is from genome assembly GCF_014359905.1 of Hoeflea sp. Classification (GTDB taxonomy): domain Bacteria; phylum Pseudomonadota; class Alphaproteobacteria; order Rhizobiales; family Rhizobiaceae; genus Hoeflea. Next base: position 63,225 of record NZ_JACIYP010000016.1, read on the forward strand.
ACCGGAACGCCGGCGCCCAGATGCGGCCGCATCTGCCAGCAGATGTCGCGCAGGGTGCGCGAGGGCGTGACCAGCAGCACCGCCTCGGCGCCGTCCAGCGCCTGGGCCAGGTCGGTGGTGGCCTCAATTCCTTCGGGCAAGGGAATGCCCGGCAGGTATTTCGGATTTTCTTTACCTGTGTTGATTGCCTCGACGACTGACGCGTCACGTCCCCAGATCGCCGTTTGACGGCCGGCGCGACGGGCCACGCTGGCCAGCGCGGTTCCCCACGACCCAGCGCCGACAACGCAAATCTTGCTGTAGGGAAGTGGCGGAGAAGACAGGTCTTCGGCTTGTGTGCCTAGATAAGTCATATCGATTTAAGTACGGCTTTCAGCGCTGCATTGCAACCTCTTGATTGCTGCAATGCAATAAAATTGTCTGAAACCGACATAAAGTGTTCAAAACCAGCCGCGTGTCTTCGCGCCTGGCTTCGGGCTGCTCAGCCCACGACTCTGTGCCCGCTGGCCTCCAGAAGCGCCATGGATCGGTCCAGGTCGCGCTCACTGACGAGCAGATGTTCGCCGTCATAGGTGCATACGACAAACACGCCGATGCCCTGAGCTGACAATGGCGCAATCAGGGCACTGACGATCCCCGTCGCATCGAACGCGAACGGGCCGACCGTCCTCAGGCATGCCCAGCCCTTGTCCGATTGAATGTCGCCCGGGATCCGGTCTTGCAGGCAGACGACCGTGATTTCGTCATCGGCCCGGATGAGCGCCCAGAACCCTTCTCCGCCGGCCCATGCGGGCAGAGCGGCCTGCGGAGCAAGTCGCGCGATGCCGTAGGAACCGGGCACCACTTTCAAGGTCAGCGAAACGTCCATATCGACACCCTGCCTGCTGTGGACCGTGAAGGCTCGCTCAGAGCTTGCGGTCGCGGTGATGGATTTCGCCTTCAAGCGCCGTGGCCTCGACATCACCGAAACAGGCAGCCAGAAGCCGGCGCGAATCGAAGGGCCCCGGCATCGTCAGCGCGCCCGGTCTGGTCGGCTTGAACCCGAGCGGCGCATAATAGGGCGGGTCGCCAACCAGCAGCACCATCTGGCTGCCGGCCTTCTCCGCTGCCGCCAGCGCGATGCGAACCAGTTCGCGGCCAATGCCGAGATTCTTGTGCGAGGGGCGCACGGCCAGCGGACCCAGCAGGTGTCCGGCATGGCTGCCGGCATAGATCGGCGTCATCCGCACCGAGGCGATGGTCTCGCCCCGGTCGGCGGCGACAAAGGAAAGCCGCCGGTCGTGCGGCCCCTGCTCGCGCACCCGTTCGGACGAGCGGACGAACCGGCCCGGGCCGAAGGCTTCGTCGTTGATAAGCTGGATGGCCGCGTCATGGGACGCGTCTTCGGTGAGAAAGACATAATCGTGGAGGGACATCGTAAAATCCGGATGAGACGACAAGACATGAAGGATCGCGCGCTTTTGATCTGGGGGGCGATTTGTCCTGACATCAGTCAGGATCGCACCCCTGGCGCGTTGGCAGTCTTTTCAGCGTCGTCGCAAGACCTTGACTGGCATCCGGATTTCCTTCCTGTGTTTCGCCATTAGCAAAGCGCGGCGCTGTCGTCCAATGCAAAACGCACCGTTCACACCCATTTTCTTCGCTTTTCCATTTATCAGGCTTATGTCTGATCCCAAAGGAGAACGATCATGGGAATGCTGATTGACGGCGTCTGGAAGGACGTCTGGTATGACACGGATTCGACGGGCGGCCATTTCAAGCGCTCGGAAAGCGCCTTTCGCAACTGGGTGACCGCAGACGGCGAGCCGGGCCCCTCGGGCTCGGGCGGCTTCAAGGCGGAAGCCGGCCGCTACCATCTCTATGTCTCGCTGGCCTGCCCCTGGGCCCACCGCACGTTGATCTTCCGCAAGCTCAAGGGCCTGGAAGACGCCATTTCGGTGTCCATCGTCGACCCTTACATGGGCGAGAACGGCTGGGAGTTTCACGAGCGTGACGGCGCCACGCGCGATCACCTGGGCGGCAACGACTTCCTTTGGCAGGTCTATGTCGCGGCAATGGCGGACTACTCGGGCCGCGTGACCGTGCCGGTGCTCTGGGACAAGAAGACCGAGACCATCGTCTCCAATGAATCGGCGGAGATCATCCGCATGTTCAATTCGGCCTTCGCCGGGATCGCCAGTCCGGGCCAGGATTTCTATCCGGAAGTGCTGCGCGAGGAGATCGACGAGATCAACGCGCTGGTCTACGACAAGATCAACAACGGCGTCTACAAGGCGGGCTTCGCCACCAGGCAGGAGGCCTATGAGGAACACGTGACCGAGCTGTTCGACGCGCTCGACACGGTCGAACGCCGCCTGGAAGCGAACCGCTATCTGACCGGCGACCGGCTCACCGAAGCCGACTGGCGGCTGTTCACCACCCTGCTGCGGTTCGATCCGGTCTATGTCGGCCATTTCAAGTGCAACATCCGCCGCATCGCCGACTATCCGGCGCTTTCGGGCTACCTGCGCGAGCTCTACCAGGTGCCGGGCGTCGCGGGCACCGTGAACATGGACCACATCAAGGGTCACTACTACCGCAGCCATGACACCATCAATCCCACCGGGATCGTGCCGGTCGGCCCGGAGCTTGACCTGATGGCGCCGCATGGCCGCGACACGCTCGACAAGGCCGCCTGATTTTTACCGCGTGTCGGTGAAACCAATTGGCGTGACGCGCGTTATTGGTCTGAAGGTCGCAAAGACCACGGCACATTCATGTGCGGCATGCATTCAGAAGAGCGGGCCTCCAGACCGCTTTCCACGAAAAAGGCGCTCCCGAACGGGGGCGCCTTTTGCATTTGGCCCGTGGACGATGGCTCCGGTCAGGTCTTGATCTTGTAGCCGGTCTTGAAGGTCCAGCCGATGATGCCGAGGCAGAGGAACATGAACACCGCGATCATCGTGAGGCTGAGGCCGATATTGATGTCGGAGGTGCCGAAGAAGGCCCAGCGGAATCCGGAGATCAGATAGACCACCGGATTGAACAGCGTCACCGTCTGCCAGAACGGCGGCAGCATGGAGACCGAATAGAAGCTGCCGCCGAGGAACACCAGCGGCGTGATCACCAGAAGCGGGATCATCTGCAGCTGCTCGAAATTCTTCGACCAGATGCCGATGATGAAGCCGAACAGGCTGAACGAAACGCAGGTCAGCGCCAGGAAGGCGAGCATGGCCACGGGATGCAGGATCTCGAAATCGACGAAGAACTCCGCCGTGATCAGGATCACCAGCCCGATCAGCGCCGACTTGGTCGCCGCCGCGCCCACATAGCCGAGCACGATCTCGACGAACGACACCGGCGCGGTGTGCAGTTCGTAGATAGAGCCCAGGAATTTCGGGAAATAGATCCCGAAGGAGGCGTTGGAGATGCTCTGGGTCAGCACCGACAGCATGATCAGGCCCGGCACGATGAAGGCGCCGTAGCTCACCCCGTCGATCTCGTCGATGCGCGAGCCGATGGCCGCGCCGAAGACGATGAAATAGAGCGA
>NZ_JACIYP010000160.1 GCF_014359905.1 Hoeflea sp.
AGTCATGGTTTAAACCTTGCTCTCCAAACGTGAGAACGCGACTTCGACCACAACGCCGATGTTCACGAAAACAAAATCGGTGTCGTCCAAGGGCAGAGCATCCTGGTGATGGACTATTGCCGACATCAATTCTCCGGTGTCGTCGTCATGAGCGAGAAGCAGGCGAAAGTTCCGCAGCGTGGCGATCAAGGCTTCCTTGGGGGTGTTGCGGTATATGATCAGCATTCCAGCTCTCTGTCGGATCAGCGAAAACGCGATTTTGTTCGCCTGATCCACCTTAATGCCCCATTCGACCAGTCGCCGTATGACAGCCAGAACCGCAATGTCGCCAAGGGTGAATTCAGTCCACTTTGCTCCGGTATGATCAGAGAAAAGCGCGATCTGATTCCGCTGGAGCCAGTTGCGCAGAACCTTGGGCTTCACGCCAATGGCATGGGCCGCATCCGAGAACCGGATTTTGATTTGTGTAAGCTGGTTCACATCATGCCCCCTTTAGTATCCTCTTAAAGATATACTCAGCAGGGTATCTCTTTGTCAAGCGGTGATGCTGCGCGCCAGATCGCTAAAATCAGCTTGTTCGGCGTGTCAGCAAGTTTGGCCTCATATTCTGGGGTGATCTGGTGTGACCTCCGGTCCCTCATAGACCCACATTACAAGTGCCAGCGCTGCGATGCCCCCCCAAGGCTTGTTGGAACGAGGTTAGTCATCTGATCATATGCGCCTATTCCTTGCCGATTTTGCTGATCTCGGCGCTCACCTTCTGCGCGTCAGCCAAAAATACCTCCATGCCCGCAAGGCACGAATGAAAGGCGCTTACCGCAGGAATGTCGTCCGACAGTGGCAGTTCGGTTGCCGCCAGGATATTCATGCAGGCGATAGAGCCTTCGATACGGTAAAGCGCGTAATCCAAGCGATTAATCCGGTCGCTCAGAGGCCAATTCGGTGCGTCTGACATTGCGATAACCTCCAAATGTGTTATGACGTTTGCACATGTGCACTTAGCACAAGGGAACACTTATGACAAGCGCACAAGTCAGAGCCGCGCGCGGTCTTATTGGCTGGACTGTTCGAGACCTTGCAGAAAAGGCAAAGGTTCATCGCAACACCGTGTCCAATATTGAAACGGGACGATATGGTGGAAGCCCCGATGCACTTTCAGCGATCCGCGCCGCCCTTGAAAGCGCCGGGGTTGAGTTCATCGCAGAGAACGGCGGCGGCGCGGGTGTTCGTTTGCGCCACCGCCGGGATTGATCGCCGCGCCTTGGAGGAAACCTAGGCCGCGATCTGTCAGGGTTTTCCCACTCACTGACTTACGGGATCACTTCGGGCTGGCAAGCCAAATCGCATGAAGCCCAGGGGTGATCTCCCTATTCCTTGCCGTGGCAATGCCGTGCCACGCTGTTTTACCTTTCCCAATCCACCATGCGCATCGCGCCGGACACGTCGCCGGGCGGGATGCCCGCGTCTTTTGCCTCGGCCAGCGTCTTGATGATCGCCGACAGGGCACGGGCGCGCCCGCCAGCGTCGAAGGCTTGCAGGGGGCGGATCGTGTCGATCGTCACCTCGGCCCCGAGCTTGGCCGTCGCCTCGTCGGCCAGCAGCGCGGCGATCGGCTGCAAGGTCCAGATTGCAAGCTGGCGTTGCGCCTCGCGGATCACGGGGCCGGTGGCCGCGCGATTGAAGAAGGACGGCAGAACGCCATAGGCCATGCCGATCGCCTCGCGCGCCGCCGAAAGCGTCTCGGCGGTCATGCTTCTGGACAGGTCCGGCGAAAGCTGGTCGGGCTTCTGGCCGATGGTCGGATTCATGCCCGCCGCCGTCGCCTGGGCAACGCCTTCGATTACCAGCGTTGAACCGCGCCGCCCCTTGAATGCGCCGCGCATGGTCGCCATGTCGTCCGCGCCCGTGTCGGGCAAGGGCACGATCTGCGAGCCAAGCGGGGCGTTCTCGAACGTCTCCGCAAGTGCCGCCTCGACCGCATGGAGCATCCCGCCGGTAAGGCTGGACCGGCGCAGCGGCGCGGTGCCGATCCATGGCGTCAGGTTGTCAGATCCGATTCGCAGGTGCAGAACCTCGGCGGCAAGCGCGGTGACAGTGCGCCCGCCGCCCGCCTCGGGGATAGACAGGCGATAGGCGCGCGGCCTGCCGTCGCGGGTGGTCACGTCCCAATCCGTGGCCGGGACAAGGCCCGTATCCGTGACCAGAAAGACCGCCTCGCCGTTCAGCGCGATGCCTCGGGCGATCATCGCCATGGTTTGCCGGGTCAGCAGGTCGGTTCCGGTCACATCGGCAATCGCAAATCCGCCTTCCCACAGGCTGACGCAACTCTGTACCGTCGCGGTAAGCTCGGCCACGCCGCGCCGCCCGCTGATGAAGCTGTCACGCGCCGCCATCACTTGCGCGGTGTACCCCCCGCCAGCGGAACGCGCCTCGATCGGTCGCAGCTTGTTCAACAGCCATCCAAGCATTGTCACCTCCACCGGATTGCGGCGGGGCGGTGCGTCATGCGCCGGGCCACCTCGCCGATGGGTTGCCAGTTCCGCGCCTCGATCTGGGCTTGCGGATAGGCGGGTTTCGTGACGGCGCTGATCTCGATCAGGTCAGCCGCCTTGATGATGCGCAAGATCGCGTTGCCGCGTTCTTCAACCGTCTCGCCACCGGGGCGAACACGGAAACCGGGGGAAAGCCCCCGTACCAGCCCGGCCGCATTGGCCGAAAGGAAGTCCCGCACATAGCTGACCTGCCCCATGGCGGCGCTGATCGTCGCTTCAACGGTCAGCGCCTCATCGGTTTCGGTCAGGGTCAGGGTGCCGGATGAACGTGAGGCCAGCGGCTTGTTGAAGTCATGGCCGGACAGAAAGTGCACGTCCTCGCCGCGCTCGATCCGGTCCGCGAAAGCACGGGCTGCGATCACCTCGCGGCGCTCACGGCCCATTCCCACACGCTCGGCCAGCACGGTTTCCCGGCCATACGGGAATGTTGCCCGAAGGCGGGTTTCCCCGCCCTCGGTGCGCAGCTCAAGGCTGCCAATGTGAGCGCCCCAAAGCATTAGCCAAGCTCCAGACCGGTCAGCAGTTCAAGCTGGGCCGGGCGCGCAACGGTCACGTCCATGGTGGCAAGGGCGGTGATCCGCAGCCCGCCCGACTGTGCATCGCTGTAGGGATCGCGGATCATGTCCACCGCGCCCCATGCGCCGATGAAGATAGGGGCCACGCCGCCCGCCGCGGTGGTCAGCAGGGCCGAGGTCGCCGCGGGGGTGCCGGACGGCGCGGCAAGCGCGTTGTTCGTCATGGCGATGTTTCCCGAGGGCAGGTTCTTTACCAGCCGGTCCCATTCGGAAACCGCCGTGCCGGTGATCAGGGCACCGTCCAGATAGTCCCAAAGCTCGGGCCGGATCAGCGCCCGCACCGCGTCGGGCGATCCGGCGGCATTGGAGGCCATGAACCGGGTTACAGCCGATCGGAACGCGCCCCAGGTCGCCAGCGCCGCAACGGCGGTGGAAGCGATGCCATAGGTCGCCGCGCCCGTGATGACGCCAAGCGGCTGGCCGTTGGCCCCGGTGCCGAGGAACGCCGCCTGATCCATGGCCGCACCCATGGCCCCGCTCATATCGCGCCGCACCGCCTGTTCCAGCGCCGCGCCGGACTGTTTCAGGGTCTTGCGGGTGATGCGCATCTGAATGCCCATGTTGTGGTCAGGCGACATCGCCCGGTCGGTGGTGGCATAGGTGGTCGGCCCGGCCACGTTGGCCGTCTCGCCGTCCGCCCAGCCCGCCGTGACCGCCGAGGTGGTCACGGGCCATTCCACCGCGCCCGCGTCGATGCTGATCATCTGCGCGCCCATGCGCGCCGCCACACTGTCGGGGAACAGGCGGTCGATGATCGGGCGGGTTCTGATCGGGTTCGGGGTGCCGCTGGCGACGGTTTCACCGGCCCGGACTTCAAGCGCCTGCCACGGCACGGGGATGCCCCGGAAACCGCCGGCCGCGCGCAACTCCGACACGATTTCCGCCGTGTGGCCGTCCAGTTGCCGCCCCTCATCAAGAGACAGCGCGACCTGACGCAACTCGAAACCGGCCATGAGGTCGGCCCATTCCTGTGCCGTGCGGGTTTCCAACTCGCTGCCCGCGTCCCGGCGCTCGGTATCCTCGGCGATCAGCGCCGCGCGATAGCGGGTTTCGTTGGAACGATATTCCCGATCCAGCGTGTCCATCTGGCGGATTTCATCCTCGGACGGGGTTTCCTTGCCCGCCAGTTCGGCGAGGTTCTGGCGGATTTCGCTTTGCCGCCGGGCGATCTTCACTGATTCGAGCATGGTTTATCCTTTCTGCTCAACCGGGTGGTTGTCGTGACGCTCAAGCGACTCGACTGCTTTGCGCCAGTCCTGGCGTTCTTTTCGGGGCGGGGGATGACCGCACTCGATCCTTGTCTTTCTGGTGTGGCAACCGGGGCAAAGCGCCTGAAGGTTGCGCGGGTCATAGGAAAGCTCGAGATGCGTCCTGACCGGCTTGACGTGATCCACTTCCAGCCGCCCGCCGCAGCCGCAGGCCGTGCAGCGGTAGCGGTCGCGTTCAAGGATCTCCGCGCGCAGCACTTTCCAGCGTTTCGTGCGCGTGACCTTGCGGGAATGCCGGTGATGTTCCTTGCGGATGCTCATGAGATATCACCCGTTTTTGCGGTGATTTCGAGGAAGCCCCGGTTGTCGGGAACCTCCTTGATGCCGTCGATCTCGAAGGTCACGCCCTCGTGCACAAGGCGGTCATATCGGGCGATGCCGCGCCCGAATGCGGTGGCCCGGATGATGAAGCGGGTCACAAGCCGATTGCCCCATACGCCCGCGCTAAGGCGTTCAGCATCGGACACGTCGCGCCGCCTGGCGAATATGGGTCCGCCAAGATTGGCCCATTTCTGGACGTAGTTTCCGTGTCCGTCCGGCGTGCCCGTCGCCCGCCGGATTTGAATGCGGCGGTTGAGGCTTCCCGAGTTCAAAACCATGCCATCCTCGCTTTCGTCTGGGGTTTGGCCGCGATGCGCGCGCCTTGCGCCACGGCAAGGACAGAAGCCGCCGCCGCGTCGATCCGACCGGTGGAGCGGGCTTTCGCCAGTTTTAGGTTGTTCGCCGGATCGCGCAGACAGACCGCATCCGCGAAGGCCGATCGCAGCAGCAGCGACGGTCTGGCCTTCACCAGCCCGTCAAAGGCGGCGCGGCGGAACCTCTCGCAATCCTCGCCGCCGTCGCGAAAGCCCTGCCCGCGCCAGACCAGCGGCGCGCGGATGCCCGCCCTGCCAATCGCTTCGCCAAGCTCGGCCTGCTTGTAGCGGTCCATTGTGATCGCAATGACGTTCTGACCCTCGACATGGCGCATCACCTCGGCCAGCCACGGCGCGACCGGCACCGTCTTGTCGCCGAGAACGGAAAGCTCCCCCCGGTCATGCATTTCGACATAACGCCCGGCCACGCCGTCCGTCTGGCCGCGATCCAGAAGGCTGGGAATTGACGGGAAGGTGCCAAGGCATTCCAGCCGCCCGGTCGCGGGCCAGTAGAACGCCGCCGCCGTCATGGAGGCCGAGCCGCCAAGGTCGATCCCGATCACAACGCCGCCTTCTCGGGGTGGAAGCGCCGAAGTTTCGCAGCCGAGCCATTCGTCAAGGGTGATCAGCAGATCCCGCGATTCCCCAGAAACGCGCTCATTGCGGTTGTAGAGGCGGAAACTGGTGAGGCTGGAACCGCCCCGCGACATCGCCCGCTTTGCCTGGGCTTCCAGCCATTCCAGCGAGCCGCCAATGCCATAAGGCGCGCCGGGGTTGGCGATCAGCAGGCTTTCGGTGTCATCGGCGGGCAGTCCGGGCGCTGGCCGGTGCTCCTGGACGTAGGAACCGGGCGACGGATCATCGATCCACCGGGAAAACGGGTGCGTGTCGTCGCTGGCGGATGTGCTGATCAGGAAGGCGCGCCCGTCACGCTTGCCAAGGCCGGACAGCAAGGCATGTTCAAGCTCGTCGCCGCGATCCAGCGCCCAGTGCCCGCGCTCGTCAAGGATCGCCATTGTCGGCGCGCCGCCGAGGGCTGATTTACCGTCTGCCGCGATCACCCGCAGAACGTGCCCGCCGCCGTCGCCCTCAAACTCGATTTCAAGCCGGGGGGCGCGCCGGAAAATGAAGTGCCGCCTGATTTCCATGGGCAGGCTGGCAATGAATCCTGCCACAAAATCCCAGATTATGCGCCCCTGATCGCGGGTCCGCGCCGCTGCGATGATCTCGCGCCGGGGCTGGCGGTCCCAGACGCCAATCAGACCGCCAAGCGCAAGGCCCGCCGTGATCGCGGATTTGCCATTGCCGCGCCCGATGCTGAGAATGGCGTTGGCGGTGTCGTCAGCCATCGCGCCCTTGATGAATTGGCGCTGAAACGGGGCAAGCGTGACGGGTTTTCCAGAGTTCGGACCCTCGGGGATATGCAGGCTATGCATGAATTGCATAGCTCGCTCTGCCGGGCTGGCCGCGTCCGGTTCCGCGTCCTGCGCGTAAATTGAAAACTCACCACACCGGTCCTCCACATTCGCCAAAGTCGCGGCATTGGGACCATGCGCGAAGAGGTCGGCCTGTTTATCAATGAAACGACGCGGCGCGGGCGGAATGATCGAGCCATCCGCCTTGCGCCATGATCTTTCTTTTTTTGTCGCCTCGGTCATCATGTTCTCGCGTGTATCTCTTCGTTCAATCGTTGCTCTCTCTGCCCTCTGCTCACTGGTGAGGGCTGTTGTGACGGTCAGAAAGCGGGTTACTGCAGCGGGGTTCAAAACCCGCCTCCCGCCCTGACCGCCGCGATCTTGCCTGCTCACCGGAGCCGGGCCGCCGCTTAGGCCAGACCTGCCTTTCCCCCGGCTCGGTCCGCTCTCCCATGTTCACCGCCGCAGAGGGTGGCAGTGGGGCCTCAGGGCTTGGAGAGACCGCGTGACGCGGAATAGCTGCCCTTGTGCTTTGGCCCGATACCCGGTAGCACTGTAATGCGTCAGCCCCGGCTAACCCGTGAAAGCCGACTGCCGCATAGCCCGCCGGTACATCGGCGGGCTTTTTTTTCTCACCTCTCGATCAACTCAATTTCCCGTTCGGTGGCCGTGCCCAACTCTGACACCAGCCGCCGCATGATCTGCTCTTGCCGGGCAGAGGGACGCCACGCGGCGCGCTTCCCATGCTTGGCGATTGACCGGACAAAGCCCTTTATCCATTCGTCCGAACCGTCCGCCATCACGCGCCGCAACACCTGCGGCCAGTAAAGCGTCAGCAGTTCGTCAAGCTCGCGTTCAGTCATACCTGCACCCCGCGATACCTGGCCCCGATCCGCGCCATGTGTGGCGATGTGGTCAGGGACTTGGCGTCCATGGGTGACCTGCCGTCATAGTGCAGCGCGGCCTGATCCATGAGGGCCTGCGCAAGGTCTGACGGCACGTCCGTTGCATCCGCGCCGAACCCGGCCTGATACTCGATCGTCATGCGGCCGGGGGTCAGGTTGTGATAGTCCGCCAGCCAGTGAATGTAAGGCCGGTTGCCGCCCACAAAGTCGAAGGCCGTGAATGCCTCGCCGTCGATCGTCACGGTCGGAATGTCATCATCCGCAACCGGGCCAATGGGCAGGATCAAGCCGGACTCTCGGTCAGGGTTGAAGATCGTTACCCGGATCGTCTGGGTCAGCAGCGCGATCTGGGCAAACTGTTCCAGTTCCGCCGCCGCCGTCAGGCCGATGTTCTCGATCTGGTGATCTTCTGCATCGTCCGGACTCCGCAGGTAAATTTTCAGGGCGTCCATGGCAAAGGGTAGCGCCGCGCCGCCCGCAGTCCGGTGCACAAGCATTCTCATGCAGCCACCTCCATTTCGCTTATGTGCCGATGAAACGCCGCCTGATCCGTGGCGCTCATGGCCTCGAAACATGCAAGGGCGTATGCCTTGCGTTCAGACCGGCTTGCGCAGGATGCCCAGAACCGGGCTTCCTCCATGCCGCCGAGGAACGTTGGCAAGGGTGCCCCGGCCTCGCCAATGGCCGCCGCCGCCGTCAGTTCCGCATCATCCGGATCAAGAGAATTGAGGGCACAAAACGCCAGCGCCCCGCGTTCGGCTATGGAAAGCCGGGCAGATGCCACGAATATGAAAGCGGCCCACGCATCCGCCGTGCCGAGGGTCAGGCTATAGCCAAGCATCCGGGCCATGCGCTTGTGCTCGGGCTTCATGAAATTGGAAAGTGAGGACGGTTTGCGGCTGGTATCAGGTTCTGACTTTGTTTTGTCTTTGTCCTGATACTTTTTTTGACCTAAGTTATTGTTATTGCAAGATTGATGAATGGATTGCAAATCCGTGTAGACCGGTTCGATTCCGGTACCCGCCTCCATTTTTATACATAAGCAATTGTTTTTACATACATTTTTACTGCCACCAGAATTCAATCACACCTTAAACCCGCCCTTAAATAGTTACTGCAATGCAACACGGTGAAAGGCCACCGGCGCACCATATCGTGTTATTTCACCAGAATTTTGTGAGTGAGAAAGCATAACCCCGCCCCGCGAACTCGCCCCCTCCCGGATCGCCCGGCATTGGCACCGGATCACGCGGCTTGCGTTGCCGCCTCGCGTGAGGCACGATCAGGGCATGACGTTCAACAGTTTTCGCCGCTTCCTCTATACCTTTGCCAAGTATCTCGGCGATGCTCAGGCGGTCACGTCCAGGCGCAAGGGCGCGGTATCCCGTCGCGTAGGTCGCAGGATAGCAGGGCGCATCACTGGCAAGGGCTTGGGCAAGCTGTTCAAGTAAGGGTCACGCGGCCCGGTGCCGGTTTCGGGTTGTGGAAGGGCGGCGATGACAGAACGCGATGCGCTGGCGATACACAATGAACGGATGAAGGCGCTTGCCGGTTTCGTGAATGCGCTTGGCTTGGGGCTTATCGGGTTTGCCGTCCTGCGGCCCTTGACTGACAGTCTGA
>NZ_JACIYP010000161.1 GCF_014359905.1 Hoeflea sp.
GGCTGCGGTTGAGCCGCCGCCGGGCATCGGCGAAGCGCGAGCGGTCGCGCCCGATCATCTCGTAATAGGCCATCAGGTGATGGCCCAGCGTCACCGGCTGCGCGGTCTGGAGATGGGTGAAGCCGGGCATGATCGCCTCTGCGTGCTCGTCTGCGCGGGCGACCAGCGCCCGCTGGAGCGCGGTGAGCCCCTCATCCAGCGTGTCGATCGCATCGCGGACCCACAGGCGGAAATCGGTCGCCACCTGATCGTTGCGGCTGCGTGCGGTGTGGAGGCGCCCGGCGACCGGGCCGATCAGCTCGGCCAGCCGGCTTTCCACGGTCATGTGAATGTCCTCCAGCGCCCAATCCTCGGGCACGCCGTCGCGCTCATATTCGGCGGCGATGGCGTCGAGCCCCCGCTCGATCGCCAGCGCGTCCTCGGCGGAGAGGATGCCGCAGGCGCCCAGCATCGCGGCATGGGCCTTGCTGGCGGCGATATCCTGGCGCCACAGCGCCTTGTCGAACGGGATCGAGGCGTTAATCTCGCGCATGATTGCAGAGGGGCCGGCGGCAAAGCGCCCGCCCCACATCCGATTGGACCCCGCTTTGGTGCCCTCCGAATCCCGTTCTGTCGCGCTGTCGCTCACATGTGCCTTCGCTATACTGGTGGCCGGGTGCGATAGGCAAAGCGGGGATGGCGCGCAACCGCAGCAGCAGCCCGCCGCCGCCGCGCCGTCGGGGGAGCTGGCCGGGACGCTGGACCGCAGCTTCGCCGGCGAGCCGATCCCGACAGCCGAGCTGATTGATCCCGATGGCGCGCGGCTGGCGCTGGCCGAGACACGCGGCACGCCGGTGCTGCTCAACCTGTGGGCAACCTGGTGCGCCCCCTGCGTGGTCGAGATGCCGCTGCTGAACGATCTGGCCGGCGCGTTCGAGGGGCAGCTGCGGGTGCTGACCGTCAGCGAGGACATGCAGGGCGCGGATGCGGTGGTGCCGTTCTTCGCCGCGCGCGATCTGCCCAACCTGCCGCGCTGGATGGACCCCGTCAACGACCTCGCCTTCGCCTTCGGGGGCGGTGCGGCACTGCCGCTGACGGTGCTGTACGATGCGCAAGGGCGCGAGGTGTGGCGGGTGATGGGCGGTTACGACTGGGCCAGCCCGCAGGCGCGGGCCGCGATCGCCGAAGGGCTGCGGGCCACCGATTGAGCGGCTTCGGCTGGTCGGCGCCTGCCGGCCGTCCGAGGGTTCCGGCCGAACCGGTTCGCAAGGCGGGTGCAGCCGCTGTTCCCCGGCGCTCAACGCCGGATCGGCGGACTCGCAGCACCTGAAAGCGTCACCATTTGCGCAGAACGACCAGCGCGGCGAGCGCCAGCGAAGCGCCGGCCAGCCACCACGACTGATCGGCAAGCAGCGCGGCGGACACGATGAATCCGGCGGCCACCGGGCCCTTGATGGACTGGCCCTGGTGACGGGTGGCCGCCAGCCTTTCGACGCTGGCGGGATCGAGCTGGACCGGCAGGTGGCCCGACTTGGCGATCGCTCTGGCATGGGTCAGCATATCCGGCAGCAGCGCCGACAAAGCGAGGAGCTGACGGCGGAACGTCTTGAGACCGGACCGGGCGCCACGGACGGAAAACCGTTCGGCGAACAATTCCATCATGATCGGGCGGGTTTCCGCGGCGATATTGTAATCGGGTGCGAGCGCGCGGACAAAGCCCTCGGCGGTAAGCAGGGTCCGCAGGAGAATGGCAAGATCGGGCGGCAGGACCAGCTGATATTCGCGCAACAGATCGAACACGCGCGAGAAGATCGCCGAGAACTCGATCCCCGACAGCACGGTTCCCCTGAATTCGCCGATCAGCTGGTCGAGGTCCGTTGCGAGCGCATCACGATCGACCTTGGGATTGCCCGCCCATCCCAGCAGGATATCGGCGACTTCGCCGGTCTCCTCCGCACCAATCGCCAGCACGAGGCTGACGATCTCTTCGCGCCGCGCCTTGGTGAGCGTGCCCACCGATCCGAAATCGATGAAGCCGACATCCTGTTCGCCGATCAGGAAGACGTTGCCGGGATGCGGGTCGCCGTGGAACTCGCCGTTGAGGATGATCATCCGCAGCACCGCGTTCGCGTAGCGCCTGGCGAAACCCGCCACCCGCGGCTCGCCCGCACGCGCGGCGAGTGATGAGGCCGGCGTCCCGTACAGACGTTCCTGCACGTTGACCCGCAGCCCGGTGAGCTCCCAGTGGATCGCCGGGGTCTTGACGCCGATCGTCTGGAGATAACCGCCGATCCGCTCGCAGGCGCGCGCTTCGGCCGCCAGATCCATTTCCCAGGCGAGATTGCGTCCGAAGGTGCGCAGGAACTCGGCCGGGCGATAGCGCGCGATCTCCGGCGATCGCGCCTCGGCAATCGCGGCAAGGCGCAGAAGGAGCCGCACATCGGCTTCCATCCGTGCGGCCGTGCCCGGACGCCGAACCTTGACGATCACCTCGGTGCCGTCGCGCAGCGCGGCGGAATAGGTCTGCGCGATCGACGCCGAAGCCAGGGGCTGTTCGTCGAACCGGGCAAAATCATTGCGCCAGTCCTCGCCCCAGCTCGACGCCAGAACCGGCTCTATCTGCGTGAAAGCGACCGGAGAGACCTGATCGTGGAGGGTGGCAAAGGCCGCGATCCAATGTTCGGAAAACAAATCGCCGCGGGTGGCCAGAAGCTGCCCCAGCTTGATTCCCACCGGTCCGATATCGCGCAGCAAGGCGACCGCCGCCGCCGGACGAAGTTCGCGCGGATCGATGGCAGCGTCGGGATAGGGACCAAGCCCCAGCGCGCCGGCGAGATTCTTGGCGCCGTGCCTGACGAGGATCTGCCCGATCTCGGCGGCGCGGGCGATAGTGCCGATCGGTTTTTCCGCGGGCGCAGCCATGGTCTACTCCGCTTCGGTCCGGATCTGATCGAGGTTAGCCGAGATTCTTGCAAGAATGTGCCGCAAGGTCCGCTTTTCGTGCGGGGCGACGTTGCGCCAGAGCAGATCGTGGAGCCGGTCGGCCGAAGCTCTCAGCTCGGGCAGCAAGCGATCGAGCCGCTCGGTCAGGACGAGCTGCCAGGCCCGCCGATCGCTTTCAGCGCGCAGCCGTTCCATCAGGCCCTTCGCGCAAAGACCCGCAATCGCCTGGCCGATCGTCGCCGATTCAAGCTCCAGTCGTCTGGCGATTTCGGCCTGCGTCAGCGACGGATCGCGCAGGAGCTGCGCGATGATCCGCCATTGCGTTTGATTGAGGCCGATCCTGGCCACGCGGGCATCATAGAGCCTTCGCGCCGCCCGACTGATTTCGTTCATCAGATAGAGGATACGGTCGTCATCGGTAATGATCTTCCGCCGGTGCCGCAGCCGCGCCACTGGATCGCGCTTTTCGTCCATACCCCTCCCTAGTCCGATCGGTCGCGATGCCCAACCCCAAAGTGGTAAACCGCTTTACTATGTCGGCAAGAATGCTAGCGCGCGCCCGTGTCTGCGCCCTGCCCCCCAAACCCTTGAAAGAGTCAGATGGCCGATTCCTCCAATGAGCCGGAGCAAGAGACCGACCGCGAAGCCGGCCCGCGATCGAGGCGCAGGTTGCGTCTGCTGCTCATCGTAATCGGTGCTGCCATTATTATAGCGGGCGGCTGGTGGTATTACCGGCACGTGACCTATGGGCAGTACATGCAGTCGACCGACAATGCCTATATCGCTGCCGACAATATGGTGGTTTCTCCGAAAGTCGCCGGATACGTCGAAACGGTGTTCGTCTCGGAGAACGAGGAGGTCGGCGCCGGCGAAGCGCTGGTGCAGCTGGACCTGCGCGATTACCGCGCCGAGGCGCAACGGGCCCGCGCGCAGATTGCAGCGACGCTGGCGGGCGCCGACACGATCCGTTCGCAAGTGAACGAGCAGGATGCGGCGATCCGGCAGGCGCGCGCGCAGCTGACCGCCGCGCGCGCCGCGCTCGCTCTCGCCGACGAGCAGGTGGCGCGCTATCGGCCGCTTGCCACCACAGGAGCGGAACCGCGCGAAAAGCTCGACCAGTACGAGACGCAGGCGCAGCAGGCACGCGCTGATCTCGCGGCTGCGCAGGCGGCGGTTGCGGCAGCCACCACCCGCCGGGCCACCCTTTTCGAACAGATCGACCAGACCCGGGCTCAGGCAGAGGCGGCGCGGGCGCAACTCGACGTCGCCGAGCTCACCGTGGCGTCGACCTTGCTGCGAGCCAGCAAGGCAGGCCGGATCGGCGATCTGTCGGTACGGGTCGGTCAGTTCGTCCAGCCCGGTCAGCGATTGATGACGGTGGTTCCGGTCGATGCGATCTATGTGACGGCCAATTTCAAGGAAACGCAGGTCGGCCTGATCCGGCCGGGCCAGCCGGTCAGCCTCGAAGTCGATGCGCTGCCCGATGTCGAGGTCGCCGGACGGGTGCACAGCATCGCGCCGGGAACAGGAGCGGAGTTTTCCATCCTGCCGCCCGAAAACGCCACTGGCAACTTCACCAAGATCGTCCAGCGGGTGCCGGTTCGCATCGCAATCGCGGCCCCGCCTGCGGTGCGGCGGCTTCTCGTCCCCGGCATGTCGGTCGTGGCCACAGTCGACACGCGAAGTGCCGCAGGCGAGCTGGAAGCGATTGCGAGCCAAGCGGAATGACCGGCGCGCCGACGACAGCAGGCGGTGCTCCACCCGATCCGGCTGCGGGTCGGCAGAATGCCGATCTCACCGCCTGGGTCGCGGTTGCTGCGGGCGGACTCGGGGCGCTGCTCGCGACGCTCGACGTTTCCATCGTCAATTCGGCGCTGCCGGTCATCCAGGGGGAGATCGGCGCGACCGGCGCCGAGGGCACCTGGATCGCCACCGCGTTTCTGGTCGCAGAAATCGTGATCATCCCGCTCAGCGCATGGCTTGAGCGCCTCCTGGGCCTGCGAACCCTGCTGATTGTCGCGGTGACGGCCTTCACCGGCTTCTCGATCCTTTGCGGGGTCGCCACCGATCTCACCACCATGATCATCGGCCGTACGGGCCAGGGCTTCATGGGCGGCGCGCTGATCCCCACGGCGATGACAATCGTGGCGAAACGGCTGCCGCCCCATCAGCAGCCGATCGGCATGGCGTTGTTCGGCATGACGGTAATTCTCGGCCCGGTGATGGGGCCGCTGGTCGGTGGCTGGCTGACCGAGAATCTGAGCTGGCATTATGCCTTCTTCGTCAATGTTCCGATTTGCGCGGTGCTGCTGCTGCTGCTTTTCGTGGGCCTGCCGCATGAGAAGGCGAACCTGGAATATCTGACCGAGGCGGATTGGGCGGGCATTCTCGGCCTGGTGCTGGGTTTGGGCGGACTGACCGTGGTGCTGGAGGAAGGCCACCGCGAGGAGTGGTTCGATTCCTCGCTCATTCGCTGGCTGACGGCGGTCACCGTGATCGGCTTTGCCCTGCTGCTCTACGGGCAGTTCTACGCCCGCAAGCCGGTGCTGAAGCTGCAGCTGCTGCTCAATCGCCAATTCGGCAGCGTCGCGGTGATGGCCCTGGCGGTGGGCATGGTGATGTATGGTTCGACCTATGTCATACCCCAGTTTCTGGCCATCATATCGGATTACAACGCGCTTCAGACCGGGCTGGTCATCTTCTGGATGGGTGTTCCGGCGTTCCTTCTGATGCCCGTGCTTCCCTTCCTGATCCGCAAGATCGACATCCGCATGGCCGTGGGCGCCGGCATGGTGCTGATCGCGCTAAGCTGCTTCGTCAGTACCAGTCTCACGGCGGAATCCGGGGGGGGCGTGTTCACCGAAAGCCAGCTGATCCGCGGGGCAGGCATGATCTTGTCGATGATGTTCCTGAACCAGGCGACGGTCGCATCGGTGGCCAAGGCCGATGCCGGCGACGCTTCGGGCATTTTCAACGCCGCCCGCAATCTCGGCGGCTCCTTTGCCCTGGCGGCGCTGGCTTCGTTCCAGGACCAGCGCATCTGGCACCATAGCCGGCGGATGGAAGAGACGCTGAACGCCAACAGCGTTGGGTTACAGTCCTATCTCGACGGGCTGGCGAGAACCTTGGGCGGCATGGAGCGAGCCATGGCGGTGCTGGGTGGCACCATCCAGCGCGAGGCATTCGTCATGACCTACAACGATGTGTTCACGGTGATGGGGGTTTTGACGATGGCGACGGTTCCGCTGGTCATCTTCCTGCGGCCGCTGCCCAAGAACGTTTCTCTTTCGCTGCACTGACCCCGGACATGATGCACAGATCCCTATCGCCGCTGCTCGCCGTCGCCGCGCTGGCAGGCTGTACCGCCGGCCCGGACTATGCCGGCCCTCCGGACCTGGCGTCCGCCAACGCGAACGATGCTTTCGTCCGTGCCGGCAGCGCCGTGAGCGAGGCCGATCCGGTGCTCGCCGAATGGTGGGGGCTGCTGGACGATCCCGAACTGACCCGGCTGGTCGAGGCTGCGCTGGCGGACAATCCCACGCTGCAGGCGGCGCAGGCGCGGATCGCGCAGGCCCGGGCATCGGTCATGCAGGAACGGGCCGGAAGACTGCCCGTAATCGGAACCCAGGCGACAATGGTCCAGGGTCGCCTGCCGGGCCTCGATATCCAGGACAGCGCCCCCCCGTCGCCCGGCGCACCTGCTGCTCCGCAAGCGGATGACGACGAGACCGTCAGTTTTTACAATCTTGGCCTCAATGCCAATTGGGAACTGGATTTCGCTGGCGGAACCCGGCGCCGGGTCGAGGCCGCGAATGCGCAGGCCGCAGCTGCCGTCGCCAATGCCGAAGACGCCAAGGTCCAGCTGACCGCCGAGGTCGCCAACGCCTATGTCAATTTGCGCGAAGCCCAGTTTCGATCCGCTCAATATCAGGCCCAGATCACGCTGCAGGACGAGATTCTCGCGCTCACCCGCCAGCGCTACGAGCAGGGGGTCTTGCCGCTGTTCGCGGTCGACGATGCGAATGCGGAACTGGAACAGCTCGGGTCGCGGCTGGCCGAGGCGACGGCCGACACGGCGGTCCTGCTCGATGCTCTGGCGATCCTGACCGGCCGGATTCCGGGATCGACCTCCGCACAGCTCGGCAAGGCCGGCGAGGTGCCGCTTCCGCCGGCACAGGTCGCGGTGGGCGATCCGGCAGGGCTGATCGCGCGCCGCCCCGACATCCGCGCGGCGGAACGCACCATCGCGGCGGCAAGCGCCCGGATCGGCGTCGCGGAGGCGGCCCGCTTCCCGAAGCTGTCCTTCATGGGCATTCTCGGGCTCGGCGGAACCTCTCCCGATGACATTTTCGACGTGGGCGAGTTTGCGGCTCTGGCGATCCCGCAACTGCAATGGAACATCCTCGATTTCGGGAGAAGCGAGGCGTCGATCGGTCAGGCGCAGGCCGCCCGCGACGAGGCCCTCGCCAACTATCGCCAGACGGTGCTGGCGGCGCTGCAGGATGCGGAGCAAGCACTGGCGCGGTTTGGCCAGCAGCGGGCCACGCTGGGGGCGCTCGCCCGGATCAAGCTGCAGGCCGATCGCGCGGCCGATCTGAACCGGCAACGCTTTACCGCCGGCGCGATCTCGCGCGCCGATCTCAACCGCACGCTTCGCCAGCAGCAGCAGGCGGGCGCAGACCTCGTCCGCGGAAAGGCGGCTCTCACCCTGTCCTGGATCGCGCTCCAGAAATCGCTCGGGCTGGGGTGGGAGGCCCGTCCCGGCGCGCCGGGGGGTTGAGGCTGGGACAGCCTGCTGAACCCCCACGGTCGACGGGAAGCGACGATTGACACGGGCAGGGTCGCGGGGTCAGGACCACGGCAAGCACGCGCGAATGACGGAAACGCACCGGAAATGCATCACGCCCGGATCTGCGATCCCGATCGTGGATTGACCTTCATCGGTGCAACACATACGGACCCGAGGCGCACGCACCCGTAGCTCAGCTGGATAGAGTGACGCCCTCCGAAGGCGTAGGTCACAGGTTCGAATCCTGTCGGGTGCGCCAAACCTCGAAAATCGTCGGAATCAGAGCATCTTAAAGACGCTCACCCCTTATCGTGTGACACAACTGTGTTGCACACGAACCCTACCATCCATGGTCTAACTGACTGTGCTCATGGGGGTTTGTCGGATTTTGAGTGTCGCACAACTGTGTATGCGAAATCCCCGTTTAGTGCGGCTGTTGGCCGAAAATGAAAGGAGGTCGCTTAATCGTCAGAAGCGATACGACTTCGAAACAGCCATAGAATGAATGTGCGATAGTGATCGAAGCTCGCGCCCCCATCGGATCGACGATCTTATTTTGGTAGACCACCTCGTCGATTTTTGCCGCCTCAAAGTGCTCGACGCGATCACTCAAGGTCTGAAGCAAATCCGCCACCTCACGCCGTGCCACCTCTCTGGAAGGCTGATATTCAGGGTCTTTGGATTCAAACGAGAGATACAGGTGATTGATGTGGTGAATGTCTGGTTCGAAACGAATTCCATAGCGCTCAAAGAAGAGGGCCGAGCAAAGTGAGTCGAAGAAAGAGTCGAAACGCGCCATATCGACTTGATACCGACGCGCGCCGCTTTCGAGCCATTCTGCACCCTCATTTAGGGCGGCCCTAAAGGCAGGTGATCGCTTCAACGCTCCAATCACCGACCTTTTGAAGATTGATGCCGCCAGATTATCTCCTGCGGCGGCATTGAGGCAGATTTGGACGAGAACATACATGTCGTCACCCGACTTGCCATTGTTGTGTTTCGAGCAAGCAGGGACTGTCTTTAACTGAAGATTACCACCTTTGGGAAAGAAGGCTTTCGGCGGAAAATGCTCGCGAGTTGTGGCCTCTGCCTCGCAACGAAAGCAGGTGCTTGGAGCTTTCTTTCCCATCAGCGATCATCTCTCTTCGAATAATTGGAGCGCGGGGACCGAGTAGCTCACTTTTTCGATTGCGTCTTGCAAAGCAAGGACGGGGAACCCGCTTCCGTAGAAGTCGCCGACCA
>NZ_JACIYP010000162.1 GCF_014359905.1 Hoeflea sp.
TGTCGGGATCGAAGAAGATCCCGCTGTCGGCGTCCATCACGAACGCATCGTCGGCAAAGCTGTCCCACAGGCCGGTCACCACCGCGTGGAACTCGCGCGCGCGATGGTACCGCTCGGCATGATCGGGTTGCGTTTCGAGGCCGAAATTGCGGCTGCTGTCGGGATTGGAGGTGGTCACGACGTTCCATCCCGCGCGCCCGCCGCTGAGGTGATCGAGCGAGGCGAAGCGGCGGGCGACGTGAAACGGCTCATCGTAGGTCGTGGACGCGGTTGCGACCAATCCGATCCGCGTCGTCACTGCCGAAAGCGCGGAAAGGAGCGTGAACGGCTCGAACGATGTCACCGTGTGGCTGCGCATCAGCGCCTGCCGCGGCAGGTTGAGCACGCCGAGATGGTCAGCCATGAAGAAGTAATCGAACTTCGCCGCTTCCAGCGTGCGGATGAAATGCCGCATCGACGCCAGGTTGAAGTTCGCATCACGCGTGGCGCCCGGATACCGCCATGCGCCCGTATGAATGCTGACCGGACGCATGAAGGCGCCGAGATGAAGCTGCTTGGCCAAGAATTGGAACTCCCCAGTCGGTGGCCCCCGGCGGCGATGTCGCCGGGGGCGAGGGGCTGGACGGTGTGCCTAGGCCAGCGCGGCCCCGTTTTTGGCGAGGTCCAGCTCGCGGCGGACGGCGAAGTGCTCCTCGTAATTTTCCGGCTTCAGGGCAAACGCCGTCTGCCGCGGAACACGATGCGCGTTGATTTCATCGTATTTGAGATAATAGGCCTTGTGCATCCGGTAGAAGGGGATTTCCGGATACAGATGGTGGATCAGGTGATAGTTCTGATAGACCAGCAGCGGGTTCAAAAGCCATTCCCAGCCGAACCGCATGGTGGTCGCCATGTAGGGATCTTCTTCCTGTGCGATCAGGGCAGGATGATGCGGCAGGATCACGAACACGATGGCGATGATGAACAGTGTTATCCGTGACGGAACGAACCAGAGCATGAAAAGCTCCCATCCGAACCCCAGGAACATCGCCCCGGCAAACAGAATAAGAAGGAACGAATAGAAAGCGATCAACTCTGTCCCGTGCCTCTTGCGCACGCTCTGGCCATTCTTGATGAAGTACCAGATGTATGCCCCATCGAAAAACATCCACCGGAACGGAATTTGCCACCACGGCGATTCGTGTTCGAAGCGATCGGGATCCTTGGGGCCATTGGTGTGGCTGTGGTGCTTGTTGTGCACCCAGCGAAGCAAGACCATGGGCGCATAGGGGAACAGGAAAAACAACCCGATCGCGCCAATCGTTTCGTTGACCCAAGAGATGCTCGACAGCGACTTGTGCGACGCGTCATGAATGACGCTGAACAGAAGGTATGTTATCACGCCGTTCGCGATTGCGCCGACCCATAGCGGGATGACGTCGGTGAGTGCAAAATACCATACCATAGCAATCCCCACCATCGAAGCCACGAACAGAATCGCGGTCGGGGCGGCAAGCGTCGGTGCTTTGCGCAATTGTTCGAAATGGTCGTCACGTGAAATTGGGAACGCGCCAACAGACATCACTGGTTCCTTTCCTCTCGCCAATCGTCCTTGGTTCGTCGGAACGGCGGACCAAAGGGCGCACCGTCACGAGACGACCGAGGGTGTCCTCAGCAGCTTCATCTTTACACGGCGTGTTGGACATTATGCAATCCCTTTCCCATGATGCGGTTCTGCCGTATGGCATTTAAGTACATTGTATCCGAAGAGGTTTCCTGATGAGCGCCATGGGTTCATTGGCCTATCAATCCTCGGCCCATCCGGCTGATGACGATCCCGAACCGCTTGGCGACGGGGTTGCCAACGAACAGAAGCGAAAGTCGATTCGCTCGGTCGAGATCGGGGCCCGGGTCCTTGAGGCGCTCGTGGAAAGCGGCAAGGAGGGGGCCTATTTAAGAGAAGTGGCTGGAAAGGCGAAGCTTTCGCGCAGCCAGGCGCATCGCTATCTTCTTGCGTTCGTCAATACCGGGGTTGTCGAGCAGGATCCCTCGGGCGGACGTTATGCGCTGGGTCCGTTCGCAGTCCGGATCGGCATGGCCGCTCTGGCGCGTGTGGAACCGGTCCAGGTGGCCGGACGCTACCTTTCGGTCTTGCTGCACGAGTTGAAGACCACCGGGTTGCTCTCGGTCTGGGGAAACTACGGTCCCACCGTGGTGCGCTGGATTGACGGTGGGCTGCCGCTGTTCACCACCTTGCATACCGGTTCGAACCTTCCCCTTCAGACCTCGGCCACCGGCATCCTGTTCCTGGCGTTTTGTCCGCGAGAGCAGACACAAGCCGTCCTCGAAAGCGAGCGCGCGGCTGGATTGGCCGTCCCGGAGGCGGAACTCGAAGAACGGGTCGCGGCTGCGCGCGCATGCGGCTATGCGCGAATTTACGGCAGCGTTATCCCCGGTCTGGCCGCATTGGCAGCGCCGGTTTTCGATGCCGATGAGCGGCTTGTTGCGACGATGAGCGTCCTGGCGCGCACGCAAGGTGACGACTTCTTCTCCGATTCAACGATCGCGAACATCAAACTGCAGGCGATCGAGGCCAGCCGGGCGATCGGATGGGCGGGATGAAGCCGATTATCAGTCAAGGAGTGGAAGTGCCTGTGCCCGAGGATGTCAGCCGGGGGGCCGTGCGCGGCCACGCTCTCGGGAAACGTGAATTCATCTGCATGATGGCGATGATTCAGGCGCTGCAGTCGCTTGGATTTGCTTCCCTTCTGCCGGCGCTCGGCGACATTGCAGCAGAGCTGAACGCCGGGGCGCCCAATCAGAGACAATGGGTCATCGGCATATTCCTGATCAGTTCCGGCCTGTTCTCGCTGGTGCCCGGCACGATTTCGGATCGGGTAGGCAGAAGGCCGGTGCTTCTGTTGTGCATGGGTATCTTTGCTTCGATCAACCTGCTGTGTGCGTTCATCACCGATTTCACAGTGCTGCTGGTCGCGCGGGCGCTGCTTGGCTGCGCCTCTTCGGCGCTGGTTGTCCTGCCGTTGGCGATCATTCGGGACCGCTACCAGGGGGACGACATGGCGAAGCTGCAGGCGCTGGTCGCGATGCTGTTCATCGCCGTGCCGACACTCGCGCCAAGCCTCGGCTACGTGATACTCGAACTGGCAGGATGGCGGGCGATTTTCCTGGTGATCGGGATGCTGTGTGCGGCAGTGCTGGTCTGGTATTATTTCCGCATGGATGAGACCCTGGCGCCGTCGCGGCGGCAGAAACACAGCGCGCGGGACCTGCTCGGCAACATCAACCTGGTGGTCTCCAGCCGGCGCTCGATCGGCTATGTCCTCGGCCTGTCGCTGGTGTTCGGCGCCCATTTCGGCTTCATCAACAGCTCGCAGCAACTGATCGGCGAGGCTTTCGGAGCCGGAGCCGCCTATCCGATCATTTTTGGCTTGATGGCGGGATCGATGGCGCTTGCGAGCATCGCCACCTCGGCAATCGTTCACCGGTTCGGAACCCGGCGCGTCGGTCACGCGGCAGTCTTCTGCCACATGCTGGTGTCCCTGTCTCAGGTCTGGCTCGCTTCGCAACCCGGCGAAACGCTGCTCCACTTTGCCCTGCTGATGTCCGCAAACATGTGTCTGCTGATGATGATATTCATCACTTTCACCTCGATCACGCTCCAACCCTTCGGCAAGTTGGCCGGCGCCGCGGCATCGGTGCAGACCTTCTTCCGACTGGTCGTGGGGGCAGGGCTGGGTGCGCTCATAGGACAGGCCTATGACGGAACGCCGCTGCCGCTGGCCTGCTCGCTGCTGGCGGTCGGGGTTCTGACGCTCGCGCTGGTGCTGTTCAGCGAGCGGGGCAGGCTTTTTCAGGCCAGCGGGGATATTCCCGAGATGACCCCGAGGTCGCTTACTCGCTGATCGGCTCAGGGATGCCGGGCGCGGGAAGGGGCGAGACCATCCGCTTTCCGTCGATCACGATCGGGCTGGCGACACCCGGGAATCCGTCCGGCGCGATCGCCATGCCCCTTGCCACGACCTGCGCATCGGCGAACACTTCGTCGAGCTCGTTGATCGGGCCGGCTGGAACACCCGCCTGCTCCAGCGCCTCGAACAGATCCTGCCGCCTCCACGCGCCGGTCAGCGCCTCAAGTCTGGCGGCAAGCTCGGTCCGATTGGCAAGTCGCGCGGGATTGGTGGCGAAGCGCGCATCCCCGGCGAGATCGACGCCGAGAATACGGCACAGGCTGGCGAACTGGCCATCATTGCCGGCGGCGATGACCAGCGGCCCGTCCAGCGTGGGGAACGCCTGATAGGGCGTCAGGTTGGCATGGCCGTTGCCCGCCCGCCTGGGCACCTTGCCCGAAACCATCCAGTTCAGCGCCTGGTTGGCCATGACCGCAACCTGGGTATCGAGCAGCGCCAAATCGATGTGGGCGCCCATTCCGGTTCGGTCGCGGCGATTCAGCGCCGCCAGGACCGCTACCGCGCTGTACATGCCGGTGAACAGATCGGCGACGGCGATCCCGGCCTTTTGCGGCTGGCGCTCGGGCTCGCCGGTCATCGACATCATCCCGCCCATCGCCTGCGCGATGAAATCGTACCCTGCGCGATGGGCGTAAGGGCCGGTCTGCCCGAAGCCGGTGATCGAACAGGTGATCAGCCGGGGATTGCTCAGCGCCAGTGTCGCATGGTCGAGACCGTATTTCGCAAGACCGCCGACTTTGTAGTTCTCGATCATGATATCGGCTTCGGCGGCCAGGTCGCGAACGATCGCCTGCCCGGCCGGGGTGCCGATGTCGATCGCGAAGGATCGCTTCCCGCGATTGGTGGAATGAAAATAGGCCGCGCCCAGATTGGTGCCGTCTGCGGCCGTCACGAAGGGCGGGCCCCAATGCCGGGTATCGTCCCCGACACCCGGGCGCTCGATCTTGATGACCTCGGCACCGAGATCTGCCAGCAATTGGCCGCACCACGGCCCGGCGAGGATCCGCGCCAGTTCGAGCACGCGGATGCCGTCGAGCGGCTGGGCGGGGTCGCGCGCGGCGCCATCGCGGGAATTCCAGGTCGGCCTCGCCACCGGCTCAGCCCTCGGCCAGGCGCGCGATCCGCGCCCGCCAGGTCCGAACATCGTCGGCGGCGAAGCGGGCCAATGCGAAACTGTCGATCCCGTTCGCGATGAAGCGGGCGCCGCCATCCAGGAACCGCTGAACCAGCCGCTCGTCACGCGACAGGATTCCGGCGGGCGTGCCGGTCGCAACGATGCGAGCCAGGATGTCGCTGCACAGATCGAGCAGCGCATCGACATTGGCCGGGCCCAGCAGGCCGTGCGTCGCCGCCAGATCGGCGGGGCCGAGAAAAAGCGCATCGATGCCATCGACTGCGGCGATCGCCTCCAGGTTGGCGACCCCCGATATGGTTTCGATCTGCGCAACGATGCACAGTTGCGCGTCGGCTTCGGCGACGTAGGCGGGATATCCGCCCCACCGCGCCGCGCGCGCGCCACCGAGCCCGCGTTCCCCGGCCGGGGGGTAGCGCGATGCGGTCACGATCGCCCGCGCCTGCTCGGCGGTCTCGACCATCGGCACGATGATCGTCTGCGCGCCCAGGTCGAGAATCTGCTTGATCGCCGTCGGATCATGCCCCGGCACCCGCACGATCGCGGAGCAAGGCGGCGTCGCTTCAATGGCGCGCAATTGTTCGACGATGCCCGGCAGCGTCTGCGGTCCGTGTTCGGCATCGATCAGCAGCCAGTCATAGCCTTGGCCGGCGCAAATCTCCGCCACGTTGGGGTCGGCGAGCGCGAGCCAGAAGCCCAGTTGCACCGGACCCTCGCACAGGGCCCGCTTGAAACGGTTGATGGGGGTGTGCATCGGCGTGACCCTAGACGAACCGGAAGCTGATCGAGCCCAGGCTGCCGAAATCCGCGTTGAAGACATCGCCGCAGCCGCCCTCCACGGGCCGGGTGAACGAGCCCCCCAGCACGACTTCGCCGGGCTCCAGTGCCTGACCCCAGGGCGCCAGCCGCCGCGCCAGCCAGGCGACCCCGTTGGCAGGGTGGTTGAGCACGCCTGCCGCGAGGCCGGTCTCCTCGATCACGCCATTCCTGCTGAGCAGCGCTCCGGCGCGTCGCATGTCGAGGCTGTCGGGGCGCATCGGCAGGCCGCCCACGATGATCCCGGCATTGGCCGCATTGTCGCTGATCGTGTCCTGAACCTTCCGCGCCGCGCCGCTCTGCGGGTCGACCGGGTGGACGCGGGTGTCGATGATCTCGACCGCCGGAATCACATAGTCGGTTGCGTTCAGGACATCGAAGATCGTTGTGTCCGCCCCTTCGATCCGCCTGCCCAGCACGAAAGCAAGCTCGACCTCCACTCTGGGGGTGATGAAGCGGTCGCGGGGAACATCGGATCCCTGCTCGAACACCATGTCGTCGAGAAGGGTGCCGTAGTCAGGCTCGGTGATCCCGGCCGCCTGCTGCATCGCGCGCGATGTCAGGCCGATCTTGTGTCCATAGATGGTCCGGCCGGCGGCCACCTTCAGGTCAACCCACGCCCGATTGACAGCATAGGCATCCTCGATCGTCATGCCGGCAAAACGCGCGGTGAGTGGACGGATCCGTTCACGCGTGCGTTCTGCGCGATCGAGTTCCTGTGCCAGTTCCCCGACCGCCGCTGCGTCGATCCGCCGTTCCATGTCGCTCTCTCCCGTTACCCTTGTGGGAAAACGCGTTGCACGATGTCAAACCCTATTTTAGGGTGCGACCTCCTGCCGCGGCGGGGAGAACCGGGATGCCGGGCAAACTTTGGGAGCAAGTATATGGGCGACGCAAGCGTCATCAGGGAAGAAAAGCTTACTGGCCGAGGGCTGACCTCGCACACGCTGCTCGCCGGAGATCCGGCCAACCCCGCGATCCTGCTGCTGCACGGGGCGGGACCGGGCGCCCACGCCGCGTCGAACTGGTATCACCTGATGCCCGACCTGGCGGAGAACTTCTTCGTCATCGCGCCTGATCTGATCGGCTTCGGACAATCGGTGATCCCCGATCCCTGGCCCGACAGCGTCATGGGCTGGATCGGCACGCGCGTGGACCAGTGCTTCGGCCTGCTCGAGACGCTTGGCGTCAAGAAAGCCCATGTCGTGGGCAATTCGATGGGCGGTGCCCTTACCCTGCAAATGATGAGCGAGGAACCCGACACGATCGACAAGGTCGTGCTGATGGGTTCGATCGGCGCGCCAGGGCCGCGCACCCCCGAGCTCATTCGCCTGCTCTCCTTCTACTCCGACCCGCGATTTGCGCGCTACCGCCAGGTCATGCACAGCTTCGCCTATGATGCGGACAAGTTCGAAGGGATGGAGGAGATCGTCGAGAACCGCTACAAGATCGCGACCGATCCCGCGATCATGAAAACTGCGGTCAAGATGATCGATTCGATGAAGCAGGGCATCGAGACGCTCAATATGCCGCCTTCGGTGCTGGCCAAGCTTCCGCACGAAGTGCTGATCTTTCATGGCCGCCAGGACCGGATCGTGCCGCTGGATACGAGCATCTATCTGATCCAGCACCTGAAGCACGCCGAACTGTATGTGCTCGATCGGTCGGGGCATTGGTCGCAGCTGGAACGTTGGGACGTCATGCGGCCGCTGATGGAGATTCATTTCGGCGCCCGGACGTTCTGATACGCTGCGGAAATGGCAGGACAGGATCACGGCATTGAGCCGCCCGTTGCCGGCGCGCCGGGGGGCTCATCCGCCGGCTGCGAGGAGCGCGATCTGTCGCGCAGGCGGGCGGTTCTGGAGCAGCAGTTCTGGCGGTATTCCGTGGAACGCTACGCTCGTCCGCACATGCAGACGTTGTTGCTCGGTCTGCAGGATCACTATCGGTTCGATGTGAACATCATCCTGTTCTGCCTGTGGTTGGGGGAAACGCAGCGGGCGACCCTCGACCGCGACGGAATCGAAGCGCTCAGGCGCTCAGCGGCGCCGGTCAACGACAACCTCGTCGCGCCGGTCCGCTCGGCGCGACGATGGGTGAAAGGCTGGATGGGCGGCGGCACGGACAAGGCCGATCGAGCGCCTTACGAAGCGCTCAAAGCTGCCGAGCTAAGCTGCGAGAAGCTGGTCCAGCGGGCGTTGATCGAGCAGCTGATCCACGGCCTCCCACAGATCCGGGTCGAGGATGCGAAGCTTGCCGCTACCTCCAGTCTGGAGGCCTACGCAGAGCTTCTGCCCGCTGACCCGGACGCTGTTTCGCAGTTGCGCGAGCTGGTGGCGAGAGCGGTCGATCAAGACGGCGGAAGCGCCGGCTCCTGTTTGGGCGGCTGAGCGGTTATGATGTAGTCGTAAATTTCTCTTACCTGAGCGTCGGTCAGTTCCGTGACACGGAAGGGCGGCATCTCGATCAGTCCCTGGCGAACGACTGAGTGCAGGTAATCGAATTCCAGATCCTTGCGTCCGATCAACGACGGCACCGGCCGTCCCATCTCCTCAAGCAGCATGGTTGCCGGGTGACCGGGGCCGGGGTCATGGCATCCGGCGCAATAAAGAGCGTAATTCTCTGCGCCATCGGGTACTTTCTCTTCCTCGGATTTCGAGCAAGCGCCAAGCACAGCAAGCAGGGACAAGGTAACGAGCTTATTCATACAGACTCCGCAAGCTGCGCTTAGACCGAAAGGAAAATCGAATTCGGGTCCAGCGCCTTCTTGACGCGCGAATGAAGCAAGGAGCGGCCACCCTTTTCGAAAGTCTCCGCCACTGCGCCGCTCAACCCGGGATCGGTGTGGATCTGGCCGAAGCCGTTGCTCGCCTGGGCTGCGATCAGCGCCTCGGCGCAGGCTCTGGCCCGTGACGCGCTGTCGGACCGGCCCGATGAAAAGGGCAGCACGAGCCGATGATTGGCCGAGCGCCAGATTGCCGTCGCTTCGC
>NZ_JACIYP010000163.1 GCF_014359905.1 Hoeflea sp.
GCAAGGGCGCTTTGACGATTGGGAAGGTTCACCATTTCAGCCGCGACAAGGCGGTCGCCGCTTTTCAGATGCACCTCCAGAGAGGATGGATGCCGTGATGCGTCACGCCAAACCAGGTCGTAGCCGCTCGCTATTCCAACTGTCTGGACCTTCATATCTTTGAGATCAGACCAAAAACGCGGCGGCACAGGCGCAGGACGCTCCTTGCCGCAGATGGCGGCTGCAGCAATCTGGGCTTGAGTGGTCGCATTGTGAACGGTTTCGATACGCGGCTTTCCCACTGCAAATATCGTATCACCCCGAGCACAATCCCCGATTGCAAATATGTCGGGGTCGGATGTGCGCATGTCTGAGTCTACGCATATGCCGCCATCGCATTCCAGCCCCGCAGCTGCCGCAAGATCAACATTGGGCTTAGCGCCGATGCCGGCCATAACGAGGTCAGTCTTTATCCGGGTTCCATCGCCGAAGATGACAGAGGAAATACGCTGCCCGGCTACGCCTAGTCCCGCAATCTTCTTGTTGAATAGGAAAGTGACACCCGCCTCCTGTAGCGTCTGAGTTACAAAATTGGTCGTAGCGGGGGAGGCAACGCGGGCCATGGGGCGCGCAGCTGACTCCACAACCGTGACCGACTTGCTAAGATCGACGGCGGCAGAGGCCACCTCGAGTCCGATGACCCCCGCACCGATGATGGCAACGTGGCGGTAGCCGGGGTTGCTCAAGGCATGACGAAGGGCTACGGCATCGCCGAGACTCCTCAGATAGTGAACTCCCCGCGAATCGGCCCCAGGCAGATCGAGACGCCGAGGTGACGCACCCGTTGCAAGGATCAAGGTATCGTATTGACTCGTTCCCCCATCCGAGAACAGAACTTTCCGGTTCTTCCTGTCGATCATGACGACTTTTCGGGCACGCAACAACTCGATACGATTGTCAGCATAAAAAGAAAGCGATCGCAGAGGAGTTGGTTGTGGCCTCTCAGTTTCGCGCAGCCATGCCTTGGACAGAGGGGGGCGCTGATAAGGTAACGCCGCTTCCTCACCAACAAGCTGAATGGTGCCTTCGAAACAATTTTTCCGCAACGCTGCGGCCACATTTGTGCCAGCAACCCCGTTGCCAATGATGACTATATGTTCCATCGCCGCAATTCTCCCTGATATTTCGATCTTCTAGATGAGGCCAAGCGAGCGCGCGACGACCACAGCCTCGGTTCGGTTGCTGACTTTGAGATCCCGCAATATTTGTCTGAAATGCCACTTTACGGCATCTTCCGTGACATGCATCCGCACTGCAATTTCCTTGTTCCTCAGCCCAAGCGCCGCATGCTGCAAGACACTGACCTGCTTCTGACCAAGCGGCGCAAAACTTTTTTCATTGCGGCGTCCATTTACCTGAATTCCTCGCGCCGGTTCCTCGACCATGGAGATTTCAGTCGTCGACTTATCTATGAAAGCCCTCGCATTTCGACAAACGACGCGTAAAAAGTAGCGCCTGTTTGCCAAGGTCGTGAGAGCGCCCAGTTGTCGCGCTTTCAGGTTCGCGTCGGAGATTCGTTTCAACGCCTGCTTTTCTTCACCCATCAGATAGAGTGCGATAGCGACCGTAAATTGCGCGCGAATTTCGCCGCGCTGATCCTTCACGGCCGCAAAGTTGGAAAGGGCTTTCCGCGCGTACCTTTCAGCCAGGCCCGATTTGCCATCGCGCAGAAATCTTGACGCTTCCAACAGAGCGATTTCGGCTTGAATGGCACGCTTATGGTTTGGCAAGAACAGCAGATCTTCGTCTGATGGAAGCGGCTCGGCAGCGAGAGCGGTTTCCGTTCCGGTTCCCATGGCAAAGACCTCGGTGCCCAACCGAACCAGAACACCCAGCCGATTCAAACCGCGCTCTTTTGCCAGCAGACGGCAACGCTCAAGGAGCGAAAATGCACGTGTTTTGTCACCATGACGAATGTAGGTTTCAGCCGCGCATCGAACGGTACCCCAAACAACATCCGTCACCCCGAACTTCATCGAAAAATCCAGAGCGTCTTGGACGGTTTTTTCGTCAGGTGATGGCGACCCATCTTCTGCCTGGACCTGAAACTCGAAGGCCGCCATCATCCCTTTGACAAAGGGTGATCGATCATATGCAACGTTTTCGTCGGCCTTCGCGCGCCGGACTTCGCGGCGGGCCCCTGCGATGTCCCCAATAAGTAGTTTGGCCTGAACCTGAGCGGCAGCAATCCAGCCAAAAGCATAACGGTGACGCACGGCACCGCTCGCGATGGTGGCAGACGAGATTCTTCTTGGAAGTATATCGAAGTGTCTGCCGGATGCGGCAACAAACGCTCTGCAGGTCTGTGCTGCGGCCTTTCCGGCGGGATTGATCGACCCATAGGTATCAACCCAGGCTGCGCATCTTTCGTCGCTCTCTCGCAATTCGTCATGTGTGGCAAGACCAATGGCGTGGACCAGTTCCGCCCATCCCTTAGAATCATCCTGTTCCGGGGAAGCGGAAGTCCGGAGATGTTTCAGGCCGACAAGTACATCCTCTGCTTCTGCGGCGCGCTGACTGAAGTAGAGCACCCAAGCATAGCCAATAGCCAGCGACGGCGTCTGGAACAGT
The DNA here is from genome assembly GCF_014359905.1 of Hoeflea sp. GTDB lineage: Bacteria > Pseudomonadota > Alphaproteobacteria > Rhizobiales > Rhizobiaceae > Hoeflea. The sequence goes on from NZ_JACIYP010000163.1 coordinate 2,611, forward strand.
TCCGACCTGCGAATTCCGGTGAACCACACTGTCAGCGCCTCAATCTCGCCCTGCCTCAGGGCAAGATCCAGAAGAACTTCGTCCGTCAGGCGCCGCGCCCAGCTGTGATCTTGTGCTCGCAGCGCTGCTTCTATCGCGAGACGGTATTCTTTCCTCCTCCAATGCCAGAACGCGATACGCTTCAAGACATTGGATCGGCGATACCCATTGGTTTCAATGAAACGATTGCGAAGGTACGCTTGAAGAGCCCGGTTCATTTCATAGCAGTTCGGTTTATCGACGCCTGGCGTTAAAAGCCCGTGACGAGATACAAGTTCAGCCAGGCTGCGCCCCGAATCGCTGACCTTGAACACGTAGTCTTCGGCTTCTGCCGTGATTTCCTCAAGCCAGCTGGCATTTGTCAGGCAATCACGAAGCGGTGGCGAAATCTGAGCCAAAACATCAGTTTCGAAATATGCTTGTACTTCGGGCAGGTGAACGAATGCTTCGCCTGATGCCTTTAACTTGCGGGCCAACGCACAAAGCAGCGGCCAACCGTCAGTCATGGTGAATATCTTCTTCGCGCGGCCGCTTTCTCCCGGTAAAAGTGAACACACCTCATCGAAACTAAAGCTCAGATCTCTTGCGCCGAGTGTCACTACTTCCGGAATAACCGACAGGGCGGCCAATGCGCCCGGAAGACGCTCACTCACTACCAGCCGAACTGAGTCCGGAGTTTCCAGGGAGATCGCTTTCAGCAGCCTCTGGGTAGCGCTGGAGTCGGCGACGCCGTCCAGGCAGATTGTAACAGGCCGCTTCTGACCTAGAAGAAGGCGCAGTGCAAAGGTCGTTGGACAGCATCCGGTGTCGGTTTCGGGAGAATCTGACGGCGAAAGTACCGCGACAATCGCCTTCGCTATGAATTCAGCCTCTGACTGGTTCGCCTCCCAGAAGGACGACAGATCCAGATAGACACACTGCTCTCTTCGGTCGGTCGCCGCTTGGGCACAATGCGCGATCTGCACCGACTTGCCAAAGCCGCGCGGCGCCTTGAGAAGGAGACATTTGGCGTCTGGGTGCCCGGCGAAGTCCAGCCTGTCCCGCCTCTGGCAGCCCTGGATCAGCTTGTGCCGACGGAGGGTCATCCGCTCCATGAAGTCGGCAAGGTGTGCGGAATTTTCAGCACTGGCAGTGATCATCCTTCCCTCCCCGAAGTAACCCATCGTCGACGTACCCAGCACCTAACCATAACACGCCTGCGCTGAAACTACACCGCGGTGTAGTTGTCGCCCGACAGCGGGCAGCGCAACGTGGCCAAACAATGCCTGCCTATGGGACTGCCGCGGGCAAAAGGCGCAGCGCATCGCGCCGACTGTCGGCCGTTCCAGTGCGGGAGAACCATCTCCAAGGAACCATCTTCAAGGGAGGAATCGACCGATGAAGGACCTGAATGCGACGGCCGAAGTCGACGCCGGAGCCGATGCGGCTTATGTTGACAAAAAACGCTATTTCTGGATTTTGTCGGTGCTCTGGCCGGCAACGCCGCTGATCGGGCTTTATCTGGTCTCGGTAACTGGTTGGAGCATCTGGTACGGGACCGTCCTGATCCTATGGTACTTGGCGGTGCCACTGCTCGACGCGATGTTCGGCGAGGATTTCTCGAATCCTCCCGAATCGGCGGTTCCAGATCTGGAGAAGGACCGCTACTATCGCGTGCTCACCTATCTGACCGTGCCGATGCACTATGCGGCTTTGATCGGGTGCTGCTGGTGGGTTGCGACTCAACCGGTGAACGCGCTTGAGTTCATTGCGCTGGCTTTGTCGCTGGGTATTGTCAATGGGTTGGCGCTCAACACCGGCCATGAACTGGGTCACAAGAAGGAAGCCTTCGACCGCTGGATGGCCAAGCTGGTGCTCGCGGTTGTGGGCTACGGCCACTTTTTCATCGAGCATAACAAAGGGCACCACCGCGACGTTGCGACGCCCGACGACCCGGCAACCTCCCGCATGGGAGAGAGCATCTATTCCTTCGCCACTCGCGAAATCCCCGGGGCCTTCAAGCGTGCCTGGGAACTCGAGCAGGTGCGCCTTGAAAGAAGCGGCAAAAGTGTCTGGAGCTTGGACAACGAGATCCTTCAGCCCATGATACTTACCCTCGCCCTTTATTCTGCGCTTCTGGCATTCTTCGGGCCGATCATGTTGGTCTTCCTTCCCATCCAGATGGCATACGGGTGGTGGCAGTTGACCTCGGCCAACTACATCGAGCACTATGGCCTGCTGCGGGAAAAACTGCCGAACGGCAAGTATGAGCACCAGAAGCCGTACCATTCGTGGAACTCCAACCACATCATGTCCAACCTGATCCTGTTTCACCTTCAAAGGCATTCGGATCACCACGCACACCCCACGCGGTCCTACCAGTCCTTGCGCGATTTCAAGGAGCTGCCGGCGCTGCCTTCGGGCTATCCGGGGATGTTCTTTGCGGCCATGTATCCGGCGTGGTTCCGTTCGATCATGGATCATCGTGTTCTGGAGTGGGCAAAAGGCGATCTGAACAAGATTCAGATCGAGCCGGGCATGCGGGAATACTATGAGCGCAAGTTTGGCTCTGTCGCGCCAGCCCAAGCGAATGCGATGGCGGCGGAGTAAGCATCCGTTCGTCGGAGGATGAAACTGCACGGATGAAGCTGGACGAAGGAATTGGCCCCGAGGGGCCAATTCTGACCGGTCAAGTCGTCCGCCGGTCTGATCCGACACCGGACGCAGCAAACACACAAACAGACAGAAAATCTTGAGAACGGCACACGAGTTGCCTGCCAATGCTCGTGTGAGAGGGAGGAAACAATAATGGCCAGATATCAATGTCCGGACTGCGGATACACCTATGATGAAACTCTGGGACACCTGCATGAGGGATTTGCGCCAGGCACGCCATGGTCGCAAGTGCCCGATGACTTTGCGTGCCCCGATTGTGCCGTGCGCGACAAGGAAGATTTTGTCCTGATCGATGCGGCCCCATCCGGTAACGCCGCGACCTCTCAGGTCGTTGCACCTGCACCTGCGCCAGCGACATCAGAACCTGTAGCCGCAGCACCGGTTGCCCCGACTGCACCGCAACCGCCCCAACCTGCGCCGATGGCGCAGGCAGCCCCGGCTGTCGAAGCGACTTATCGCAAATGGATTTGTATCACGTGCGGCCACATTTACGACGAGGCCCTGGGCGACGAACATGAAGGGTTTCCGCCGGGAACGCTGTTCAGCCAGATCCCCGACGATTGGTGCTGCCCCGACTGTGGGGCCTCCAAAGAGGACTACGTCCTCTATGAAGACAGAGGGTAACGGTCATGAACCAACTTGCTACATTTTCCTCCAGACCGGCGAACGCGGATGACATCACATCCGCATTCGAAACCCAGCTTCGCGCGCAGCACTCCCGGCGCGCCAGTTTTGACCGCAAGGCGCGCGTCGAGCAACTTGATCGCCTGGCCGACGCCATCAAGCGTAACGCGGACGAGATCATCGCGGCCTGTGCTGCGGATTTTCGTAAGCCTGCCGAAGAGGTTAAGCTGACAGAGATCTTTCCTGTGCTTCAGGAAATTCGGCACACCAAGCACCATCTAAAAGCGTGGATGCGGCCAAAGCGGGCGCGTGCGACTTTGGGTGTGTTTGGCACCAGGGCGCAGGTTCGTCCAGAGGCCAAAGGTGTGTGCCTCATTATTGCTCCGTGGAACTATCCGGTGAATCTGGCGCTTGGTCCTCTGGTTTCGGCACTCGCGGCGGGAAACAGCGCCATCATAAAGCCCTCCGAGATGACGCCGAACGCCTCCCGGGTCATCCGCGACATCGTGGACGAGGCCTTTACCCCCGACCTCGTCAAGGTCATCGAAGGGGAAGCTGCGGTTTCGCAACAGCTCCTGTCTCTGCCCTTCGACCATATATTCTTCACCGGCAGCCCTGCGGTCGGCAAGATCGTCATGGAAGCCGCCGCGAAAAACCTGGCATCGGTCACCTTGGAACTAGGCGGAAAATCTCCCACCATTGTCGGTCCGAATGCACATATCAAGAAGGCCGCGCGCAATATCGTCTGGGGCAAATTTGCAAACAACGGGCAGACCTGCATAGCGCCGGATCACGTGTTTGTGCACCGGGATATATCGCCCCGTTTCAAGGCCGCTATCCAGGCAGAAATACGCCGGGTCTATGGCCGGACCCCGGAGGCCCAGAAGGCAACGCCCGACTATTGCCGGATCGTGAATCAGCGCCACTTCGAGCGTCTCCGCAACCTGATCGAGGATGCGCAGGCAAAAGGCGCAAGCATCCTTCAGGGCGGACAGACCGACGCAAGCCAGAACTTCATCGCGCCGACACTGATCGCCGAAGTCTCTGACGACATGGCGATCACGCAAGAAGAGCTTTTCGGACCGATCCTGCCGATCATTGACTATGTCGATATTGACAAGGTGATCGACAGGATAAACGCAAACCCGAAGCCGCTGGCCCTCTACATCTTCGACAAGAGCAAGAGCTTCGCGGATGATATCATCGCACGCACCTCTTCGGGTGCGGTGGGCGTAAACCTCACGGTGGTGCATTTCCTGCATCCGAACCTGCCATTTGGTGGCGCCAACAACTCCGGCATCGGGGCTGCCCACGGCGAATACGGCTTCAAGACGTTTTCGCATGAGAAGGCGGTTCTGGAGGAAAAGCACTCCATCACGCACATGCTTTTCCCGCCTTACACGGGGTTTGTGCGCCGCCTCATCAACATTGTGGTTCGGGTGCTTGGCTAAGGTTCCGCGTCGAACTATCTGGGAGAAGATCAATGTATGACTACATTATCGTGGGTGCCGGTTCTGCAGGGTGTGTGTTGGCTAATCGACTGTCTGTGGACCCCGCACATCGCGTCGCGCTTATAGAGGCCGGACCGAAGGACAGGAACCCCCTGATCCATATGCCCATCGGGATTGCCTTGCTGGCCAACAGCAAGAAACTGAACTGGGCATTTGATACCGAACCCCAAGAGCACCTGAACGGTCGCAAGCTGTTCTGGCCGCGCGGCAAGACGCTAGGCGGCTCGTCGTCGATCAATGCCATGGTCTACATTCGCGGACACCAGGCCGACTACGACTACTGGGCGTCAGCGGCCGGGACCGAGGTCTGGGGTTGGAACCGCATGAAGGAACTGTTCAAGCGGATCGAAGACAATCACAGGTTCGGCGCAAACGATCACCATGGCAAGGGCGGCGAACTGTCGGTCAGCGAGTTGCAAACCGCGAACCCGCTCAGCCGGGATTTTGTCCAGGCCGGACGGGAACTGCAAATCCCCCACAACGGCGATTTCAACGGTAGCAATCAGGAGGGCCTGGGCATGTATCAGGTCACGCAAAAGGACGGACGCCGCTGGAGCTCGGCACAAGCATACCTGCGCGGGGCAGAATCCCGGCCTAACCTTGAGATCCTCACCGACGCCCGCGTGACGAGGATTATCATGGAAGATAAGACGGCAACCGGCGTCACGTTGCGGCAAGGCGGCGAGTATCGTCAACTGCGCCTCAAAGCCGGGGGCGAGGTGATTCTCTCCGGCGGTGCTGTCAACTCGCCCCAGCTTCTGCTGCTGTCCGGTATCGGGGATGCCGAGGAGATCAAGCGGCATGGCCTGACGGTCGTCCATCATCTTCCCGAAGTCGGCAAGAACCTGACGGATCATCTTGACGTCACCATCATGAACGCGGCGAATTCACGGCGCCCGATCGGTGTTGCGTTCAGCTTCCTGCCGCGCGCCGTCGGCGGGCTTTTTTCCTACATCTTCAGCCGCAAGGGCTTTCTGACATCGAATGTGGCGGAAAGCGGAGGGTTCATCAGATCATCGCCGCAACGCGACAGGCCGAATGTCCAGTTTCACTTTCTGCCGACCTATCTGAAAGATCATGGTCGCAAGATAGCGTTCGGCTATGGCTTTACCCTTCACATCTGCGACCTGCTGCCCAGGAGCCGCGGTTACATCGGCCTCAAGAGCCCGGATCCCATGGACGATCCCCTGATACAGCCAAATTATCTTTCCGATCCGGAAGACCTGAAGACAATGATTGCGGCGTTCAAGGCGGGGCGCAGGATACTCGAAGCGCCGGCAATGGCATCGCACAGCAAATACGAGGTTCAGCCCGGAAAGTCCGTACAGACCGACGATGAGATAGCGGCATTCATCCGGGAAAACGCCGAGACGATCTATCACCCGGTCGGCACATGCCGAATGGGCGCGGATAA
>NZ_JACIYP010000164.1 GCF_014359905.1 Hoeflea sp.
GGGTTGCATTTTCGTCCACGGCAGCACCTTCGGCATCGCGGCCGTCACCTCGACCTCGCGCAGCATCCCGCCCGCGACCAGTCCGTCCCGGATCCAGCCCAGCGCCTGCCACCAGTCGTCGTAGGCCCGCCTTGCGGCCTCGATCTGGTGGGGGGCGGGGAGAGGCGAGTTTTCGCTCTGAGCTTCAGAGGGAGACGGCGATGGCGGACGGTGGGGATGGGTTCGAGGGCCGCATTGCGGTGGTCCAGCGGACGCGGGGGTATCGGAAATGGCAGGAGGGAGGTGAAGGCGCGGATCGTGGCCGAGAGCTTCCGGGCTGGCGTTCGGGTTGTGGAGGTCGCGCGGCGGCACGGGGTGCCTGCCCATCAGCTCTCGGATTGGCGGCGCCAGGCGCGGCAGGGGCTGCTGGCGCTGCCCGAGGATGCCATGGAGGGACTGAAGCAGCCTTCGTTCCCCTGACGTTGGAGCCGGACCCCGCTGCCGCGTTGGAGCCGAGTGGCTCTGCCGGGGCGATTGCCATCGAGATCGGCGATGTGGTTCTGCGGGTTCCGGGGGATGTTCCGGCCGAACGGGCGGCGGCCCTGGTGCGGGCACTGCGAGGGGTGGCGTGATTGTCGCTGGCCAGCGGCTGCTGATCGTGGTGGCGACGAGGCCCCCGCATTCCGGCGTGACGGTGATCTTCCGGTCGAAACGCGGCGACAGGCTGAAGATCCTGGTCTGGGACGGCAGCGGTCTGGTGCTGATCTACAAGCGCCTGGAGCAAGGCAGCTTCGCCTGGCCGAAGATCCAGGACGGGGTCATGCGTCTGTCGCGGGCGCAATACGAGGCGCTGTTCGAGGGCTTGGAGTGGCGTCGGGTGGTGGCGCGGCGGGTGGTGCCGCCAGCTGCGGCAGGGTGACTCAGGCGGTCCTTTCAGGTCTTGTTTTATTGGGATTTCCTGCCGGATCGGGTAGAAAAGGGCATGTCACAGCCCCTCGATCCCAGCCGGTTCCCCGACCTTCCGCCCGAGGTGGTGAGGGCGTTCGAGGCCGCGCGGTTCGAGTTGTCGGTGGAGCGCGCCGCCCGGCTGCATGAGCAGGCGGTGGTTGCCGAGAAGGAGGCCTTCATCGCCGAACTCAAGGAGCTGATCGGAAAGCTGGAGGGCCAGGTCGCGCAGTATCGGCATGCGAAGTTCGGGCCGAAGTCGGAGAAGCTCGATCCGGGACAACTGGAACTGGCGCTGGAGCATCTGGAAACCGCCATCGCCGAGACCCAGGCGCAGATCGCCGCGGTCGAGGAGAAAATCGCGGCCAGCGCAACCCCTCCAGAGACGATGACCCGCGCGCCCCGCAAGGCCCGCGCCATGCCGGACCACCTGCCGCGCGTCGAACGCATCATCGAGCCAGCCGACATCACCTGCCCCTGCGGCTGTGGGGACATGGTCCGCATCGGTGAGGACAAGACCGAGCGCCTCGACATCATCCCGGCCCGCTACCAGGTGATCGTCACCATCCGCCCGAAGTATGCCTGCCCGAAGGGGCGGACCGGCGTCGTCCAGGCCGGGCTCCGGCACATCTGCTGGAGGGTGTTCCGCGACGCTGTTCATGAAATCGCGCGACATCGAAGGTGGTGATTTTGGGGGAAGCGGAGGCCGGGCGTAGCCCGGTTGTAGCTTCCCCCAAAATCTCGCGCGGGATTGCCCCGTGCGGTTGGCGGTGACGGCGGTCAGGATGGTCCAATCTTCAACGTCCCTGAAGAGGATCGGATGCCCGGCCGTTTCATCACCGACCGACAACACGAGGATTACATGAGCCTTCGACGCCATCACACTCAAAAGATTGCCGCGACCAAGGCCGGGTTCGGCGCGAGCACCGGCTCTCGCATCGATCACGACCCCCGCTCGCCGTCCAAGAGGAAACAGGACCGCCGTCATGCCGGCGGCAAGCCCGATCCTCTGGCCGGGTTGTGGGAGGAGGAGATCCTCCCCCTGCTGGAACAGGCCCCCGGGCTGCGGCCGATCGCGGTTCTGGAGCAGATCCAGCTGCGTCACCCCGATCGCGACCTGAACCCGGCGCGGCGGACACTGGAGCGGCGCATGCACCTGTGGCGTGCCCGCCATGGTGAAGATCGGGAGGTTGTCTTCCGGCAGACCCATCCGCCGGGCCAGCAGGGCATGTCCGACGTCTTCGACGCCATGGATCCGGGGATCACCGGAGCCGGTCTGCCGCTGCCCCACCGGATCTATCACTTCACGCTGATCTTCTCCGGATGGGAGCATGCCGAGGTCGTGCTCGGCGGGGAGAGCTATACGGCGTTGGCCAGCGGCCTGCAGAACGCGCTGTGGCAGCTCGGAGGCGTGCCGCATGAGCATCGGACCGACAGCCTGTCGGCCGCGTTTGCCAATCTCGATGCTGAGGCCAAAGACGATCTTCGCTGTCGTTACGAGACGCTCTGCTGCGATCTCGGGGTGGAGCCCACGCGCAACAATCGCGGCATCGCCCATGAGAACGGGGCCATCGAGAGCCGCCATGGTCATCTGAAAGTCCGTCTCGACCAGGCCCTGCTGTTGCGTGGCAGCCGAGACTTCGACGATGTCGATGCCTGGCGACAGTTCATCGCGCAGATAGTGGCGCGTCATGATGCCCGTCATCGCGACCGGGTCGAGCTTGAGCGGCCCCACCTGCGGCCGCTGCCCGCCCGACGCAGCTGTGATTACGACGAGGCACGCGTGCGGGTCACATCCTCGGGCGGCTTCGTCTTCCGCAAGGTGTTCTACACGGTGCACGCGCGCCTGATCGGCTACGAGTTGAAGCTGCGCGCCTTCGATGACCGGCTGGAACTGCTCCTCGGCAACACGCCGCTGGAGACCTTGCCGCGCGGCCGAGCGCCGGATCGCGGGCGTGGTGGGCACGCCCATGTGGTCGATTACCGCCATGTGATCCACAGCCTGCGCAAGAAGCCCGGCGCGCTGGCCAACCTCGTCTACCGGGATGCCCTCTTCCCCAGGACGGAGTATCGGGAGTGCCGGGAGGCGCTGAAGCCCGAGCTGCCGCTGCGCCACGCGTGCAAGATCATGGTCGGGCTGCTCTGGCTTGCCCATGAGCATGGCTGCGAGGCGGAACTGGCCGCGGAACTGGCCCGGGTTCTCGCCATCGGCGATCTGCCCGACCTGGCCGGTCTGCACACGCGCTTCACGCCCGCGCCGCTTCGGGACACGCGTCCCGAGGTGCCGGTGCAGATGCCTGCCACCAGCTGCTACGACGCGCTGCTGCCCGGTCTGGTGCCCGGTCTGGAGGTTGCAGCATGACTGTCACCGTCGACACCGCCAAGCTGCCCATGCTGCTCACCGCCCTGCGCCTGCCTACCTTCGCCCGGCTCTGGCCCGAGTTCTGCGCGCGGGCCAACAAGGAGGGCTGGCCCGCCGAGAGACTGCTGGCCGCCCTGTGCGAACTGGAACTCAGCGAACGTGAGCAGCGCCGGATACAGCGGCACCTGGCCGAGGCCAAGCTGCTGCCGGGAAAGACGTTGGACAGCTTCGACTTCGCGGTGGTGCCCACCATTGCCCAGGCCAGGGTTCGGGCGCTCGCCGAAGGCGACGGCTGGCTGCAGTCCGGGCATAACCTGCTGGCTTTCGGGCCACCGGGCGCGGGCAAGACTCATTTGGGATCCGCTATCGGACATGAGCTGGTCCAGCACGGATACCGCGTGCTGATGGCCCGGACATCCGATCTCGTCCAGCGCCTGCAGACCGCGCGGCAGGACCTCGCGCTCTCCCAGGAGATCGCCAAGCTGGACAAGTTCGACCTGCTGATCCTCGACGACATCTCCTATGTCCGTAAGGATCAGGCCGAAACCAGCGCCCTCTTCGAACTGATCGCCGCACGATACGAACGGCGGTCGATCATGATCACCGCAAACCAGCCATTCAGCGGCTGGGATGCCATCTTCCCAGACAGGGCCATGACCGTCGCCGCCATCGACCGGCTCGTCCATCACGCCACGATCTTCGAGATGAACGTCGAAAGCTACCGCCGGCGCACCGCCCTCGCCTCAGCGACAGCGCTCCGCGACAAGGGCGATGTCGCTGACGACACCGATCCACAAGAAAAGGAGCCAGCGACACCGTCCAGCGACATCGATACTTGATCACGCCGCGGCAACGCGGCACGCTCCAGATACGTCATCGTCACCCACCTGCGATGTCGCGCGATCCCACCGGCGATGTCGCGCTACACCCCCATGACCCCCCAGGAAGAAACCATCGTCCTCGAAGCCCGCGACATCCTCGGCCGCTACCTCAGTCAGAACCCGGTGATCGGCAGCTGGCAGGCGCTGATGGACTATTGTGCGCTCACCGTTCGCGGCCCAATCGAGCGGTTCCACGTGCTCTACCTCGACCGCAAGAACCGCATCATCTCCGATGAGCTCTTGTCGACCGGCACGGTCGATCACGTCCCGGTCTATCCGCGCGAGGTGATCAAGCGGGCGCTGATGCTGAACGCCAGCGCCCTGATCCTAATCCACAACCACCCCTCAGGCGATCCGACGCCGTCGGAGGCCGATCTCAGCATGACCAAGGAGATCCAGAAGGGGTGCAGGTATCTCGGGCTGACGTTGCACGACCACATCATCGTCGGGGCTGGGACCGAACTGAGCCTGCGGGCCCTCGGCAAGCTCTGAGGGCCCATCGGACCCATCACCGCCGCCCCTTCGAGGAAGAGGGCGGCAGTTTCGTCTTTGACGGTTTGAGGCGGGGAGAACGGCTTCCCGCGCCGTTGGAGATGCTCCCATGTTCGACCTGCCCTTGCCGATCCATCCGAACGCCTACCCGCGGGGCGTCCCGCCGCATTTTCCCTTGGGCGACACCGACCCCAATCATCCCTTCGCCCTGACTCTGTCGCGCCGCGCGCCGGCCGATCTGATGTCGGGCCGAGTCCCGCCCCTAGTCCTCGCCCGCTTCGCGACGCTGGCCGAGGCCATGCAGGGCGCGATCGACCATGCCGAGGGGATCCCCCCGCATGCCGCGCCCCAGCTTCTGGCGATCCTCGATCGCGATGAGCGCCTCGTGTTGGCCGGGGCGGCCAGCGACCACGCTGTCGCTTGGTGCCACCCGGTGACGAGCGCGGCCGAGGCGCGGGGCGTCGTGACCGAGGCGAGCCAGCTGCGCGGGCAGGCGGGCCGTGCGACCGCGTGGGGCGAGCCCGATCTGGCGGCTCAGTTGCGCCACCGCGCCGATCTTCTGGATGCCCGGCTTGTCGATCCGTTCTGGCGCGCTTTTGCTGCCCGGGCGCTGCAGGACGCTGCGTGAGGCACGAGAGGCAGAGAAGGGCAGGGGGGATTTGGAGTTTGTCAGGGGGAGAGAGACCGCCCGGCCCGGCTCCCTTCCCCTTACCGGAGACACCCGATGACCCTGACCGAACCCAGCCTCGCGCCGCCGATGGCCCCCCCGACCGTCGATATGGCGCAGATCTTCGCAGCGCACGCCGAACGCGCGGCCCGGATCGAAGTACTACGCCCCGGCAACAAGGACCGCCTTTTCGACGGCCTCATGGCCGCCGGCATCACCCATGTCACCGTGACCTTCGACGGTGCCGGGGACAGCGGCCAGATCGAGAGCATCGGCGCCTGGTCTGGGGAGACCGCCGTCGAGTTTCCAGCGACCGAGATCGCATACGCGGCGCTGACCTGGGACGACCCCGAGGTCGAGATGCGGCAGCTCTCGCTGGAGGATGTCGTCGAGCAGCTCGCCTACGACTTCCTCTCCGACACCCATAGCGGCTGGGAGAACAACGACGGCGCCTGGGGCGAGTTCTGCTTCGACGCCGCGGCCCGCTGCATCCATCTCGAGTTCAACGAGCGCTTCACCTCGTCTGAACTCTACACCCACGATTTCTGAGGGGGCGGCGATGGCACATCCCTACCACCATGCCCTGTCCTCGGTGAAGAAATGGGGCGGCACGGTCGACTGCTACATGGCCGTGCATACTTGGTTCGACCAGAGCAAGGAGATCACTGCGGACTTCCGGCACCGGGCGCTGCGCCACCATGCCGAGGGCATCTTCATGGCCGAGACGATTTTCGGCCCGACCCTCACGCTCTCGACCGGACGTGTCATCCCGACCCGCTGGGTCGGCGAACAGCATGTGAAGGAAGACCTCGGCTTCATCCCGAGCTTTGCCGATTGGGTGAAGGCCATCCGGCCCGAGCCCTGGATGGGCCGGTCCGGGCGGATTGAAGCGCTGGTCGATCCGCATCTCGCCTCGCCCGTGGTCGAGGTCAGCTGACATGACCGACCCGGCCTATCAACGCCTCGGCCTGCCAGTGACGGCCTCGCCCTACACCGTCCTGCGGGCGGCAGTCCGGGCGCTCCACCCCAACACGCGCGCTGTTCGCGGCTTCCGGACCGCGCGCAAGCGCTTCTACCTGCAGATGCTTTGTGCGCATGCCGCGCGTCAGGCGGCGGGCGACAATCCGGCCAGCTGATCGCTCCCGACCACCCCCTCATCCCGACATAGCGCCCGGCCATTTGGCCGGGTCTTCCCCATTCAGGACGTCCCCATGGCGGATTACTTCACCCATTTCTCATGCCTGCTCGACGTCGGCACCCCTGACAAGGCTGCCCGCGCGCTCGCGCTGTTCCAGAGCTTGCGCCAAGCCGATCAGGATGCCGAGGACCCGGAGGTCGCAGGCTTCGACCTCGTGCGCCAGGACGCGCCCGAGGGCAGCACCCTTTGGCTCCATGACGACGAGCACGGCGATGTCGAAGCTGTCATCCGCTTCGTGCTGCGCCTTGCGGAAGAGCTCAACCTCACCGGTCTCTGGGGGTTCCAGTATGGTCTGACCTGCTCACGGCCGCGCCTCGACGCCTTCGGCGGTGGCGCGCATGTCATCGATCTCGGTGCCCGCAAATCCATCGGCTGGACCAGCAGTCAGGAATGGCTGGCCGACGCGCTGAACGGGGAGGACGTCGATGCCTGAAGTCATCTGCACCACCATCTACCGGTTCTCCGAACTCTCGGATGCAGCCAAGGAAAAAGCGCTTAGCTGGTATCGCGAGCTTAGCCCCCACGACGATTGGTGGGATGCGGTCTACGAGGATTTCGAGCGGGTCTGCGAGATCCTCGGCATCCGGCTGAAGACCACGCCTGTGCGGCTGATGGGCGGCGGGACACGGGCCAAGCCCTGCATCTGGTTCTCCGGCTTCTGGAGCCAAGGGGACGGGGCCTGCTTCGAAGGCTACTGGTCCCATGCGAAGGGCGCGGCCGCGGGCATCCGGGGTTACGCGCCCACGGACGCGACGCTGCATTGCATCGCCGACCGGCTGCAAGCCATCCAGCGGATCATCGGTCGCCGCGTTTCGCCGACTTGGGTCGCGGCTACGCTGGCCAACGACGCGCCGAAGCTTTCGGCCGCACAGATCCATGCCCTCGTTCTTGAGGGCAAGACCGTCGTGCGGCTGGCCGAGGGGATGGAGTTGCACCGGTCCCGGGTCATGGGCGTTAACCGGATCGAGCTCTCCGGCTTCTCGGAAGCGGCCAAAGACCGGCTCAAGGCAGATGGCTTCTTCTCGGAGATCATCAGTTGGAAGCTGCGCCTGTTCTGCCCGACCGATCCTACCGGCATCGCGGTACTGGAGCGCCTGCTCGCGCGTTGTCCTGTGACGGGACTACATGCACGCGGAGGGTCTTGAGCCATGTATTCCGAGACCGAAGATGTGATCCGTGCTCTGGCGGAAAACGCAGAGAGCGTGTGTCGCGCCTACCTTCCCGCCGGACGGCGGGAAGGATCCTACTGGATCGTGGGCGATCTGCAGAACAACCCTGGCCGGTCGCTCTTCGTGCGGCTGACCGGGCCAACGTCTGGACCGGGGGCCCGTGGTAAATGGCAGGATGCGGCGGTCGGACTGCATGGTGATCTTCTGGACATCATCCGTGAGCGAACGGGGATCTCGCGCTTTCCCGATCTTCTGGCCGAGGCCCGAGCACATCTGGGCCGTCCGCAGTCGGTGCGCCCGGATGCATCAGTGCCGAAGAAGGCCAAGGCCCCCGGTGGTACGACAGTTGCGGCGGCGCGCTTGTTTGCAGCCGCCATGCCGGTCGCAGGCACGCTTGCCGACACCTACCTCCGCTCCCGGGGCCTTACCCAAGGCGCAATGATGAGCGCGCTGCGCTTCCACCCGAAGTGCTGGCATTGGGATGAGGGTCAGACCCGGAGCGTCCCCAGACCGGCGCTGATCGCTGCAGTCACCGATGGGGCAGGGGTTTTGCAGGGCGTGCATCGCTCCTGGCTCGCGCCTGACGGACAGGCAAAGGCGGCCGTCGAGACGCAGCGGCGTGCCATGGGTCACCTTCTCGGCAATGCCGTCCGGCTCACCCCGCATGACGACATCCTCGTCGCCGGCGAAGGCATCGAGACCATGCTGTCCTTACTAGAGGCAGTCCCCGGCCTTCCCGTCTGGGCGGCGCTCTCAGCCGGTCACCTCGGGGCGGTCCTGCTGCCGGAGGGGGTACAGCGCCTCTACATCGCCATCGACCGCGATCCGGCCGGCCAAGGCGCGGCAGAGAGGTTGAGCGCCAGAGCCCTTGATGCCGGGATCTCCGTGCGTGTGCTGGAACCGCGGCTCGGGGATTTCAACGATGATCTCCGAGCGAACGGCAAGGAGGCGCTGCGCCAAGATCTGGCGGGTCAGATCGGGCCAGAGGATCGGCATCGCCTATCCGGCTGAGCAGCATCGCGCAGGGGGCGGTCGGGGATAGCGGGGCAGGGGGCACGGATCCCAGTCGCGGTTCTGGACCGTCGCCTCCCCTCTTCCCGGGCAATCTCATCCACCCGTCACCCGAGCGGCCTTCAAGAGATGGGCAGGCGACCG
>NZ_JACIYP010000165.1 GCF_014359905.1 Hoeflea sp.
GCATGAAGGGCATTATCCTCGCTGGCGGCAGCGGCACGCGGCTTTATCCTATGACGCAATCAATTTCAAAACAGATCCTGCCGATCTACGACAAGCCCATGATCTACTATCCGCTGACCGTTCTGATGCTGGCAGGCATCCGCGAGATATTGCTGATTTCCACGCCGCGTGACCTGCCGATGTTCAAGAATCTGCTGGGCGACGGCTCGAAATTCGGCATAACTCTTGAATATGCCGAGCAGGCCGCCCCCAACGGACTGGCCGAGGCGTTCATCATTGGCCGGGACTTTGTCGGATCCGATTCCTGCGCACTGGTGCTGGGCGACAACATCTTCTATGGCGCCGACCTTCCCAAGATCTGCCGCGACGCGATCGGCCAGAAAACCGGCGCGACGGTGTTTGCCTATTACGTCAAGGATCCCGAGCGCTACGGCGTCGTCTCGATCGACGCCGCGACTGGCCTTGCGACCAACATTGTCGAAAAACCGGTCAAGCCAATGTCGAACTGGGCGGTGACCGGGCTCTATTTCTACGACAATGACGTGCTGGATATCGCAGCGTCCATCAAGCCCTCACCGCGAGGCGAACTTGAAATCACTGACGTCAACAATGCCTACCTCAAGCGCGGCGACCTCTACGTCAAGCAACTCGGGCGCGGCTTTGCCTGGCTTGATACCGGAACGCCCGATTCCATGCATGAGGCATCGGCCTTCGTCAGAACCATCGAACACCGGCAAGGCATCAAGATCGCCTGCCCCGAGGAAGTCGGACTTGAAAACGGCTGGTTGACAGGCGAAGAGGTTCTCGCCAACGCCATGACGCTGGGCAAGACCGAATATGCGGAATATCTGCGCCGCAGGGTCGAGGAACTGACCTGATGCCAACATTTCATCCGCTTGCCCTACCCGGCGTGATCGAGGTCCGGACAGACCGTTATGGCGACGACCGCGGTTTCTTTTCCGAGGTCTACCGGAAAAGCCTGTGGCAGGAACAGGGCGTCGACGCCGACTTTGTCCAGGACAATCACTCGCTGTCGCGGGCGAAAGGCACCATGCGCGGCCTGCATTTCCAGACCCCGCCCATGGCCCAGGCGAAGCTGGTGCGCGTGACGCGGGGGCGGGTGTTTGACGTGGCCGTCGACATTCGCAAAGGCTCGCCGACCTATGGCAAATGGGTCGGACTGGAGCTCGATGCCGAGCGTGGCAACCAGCTCTACATTCCCGCGGGCTTTGCCCACGGCTTTTTGACCATGGAGCCGGACACGGAGTTTCTCTACAAGGTGTCTGCCAATTATTCGCCCGAGAATGACCGCTCGGTGCGCTATGACGACCCGGCGATCGGGATCGTCTGGCCGGTCGAGGTCAACCCTGAGTGCCTGTCAGCCAAGGACAAGAACGCGCCCTTGCTTGAGGACACGGATACCGGATTTGTTTTTGATGGAGCGTCAGCATGAAATTTCTGGTCACTGGCGGAGCCGGTTTCATCGGGTCGGCGGTCTGCAGGCGGCTTGCAACGAACCCGGCGCACAGCGTCGTCAATCTCGACGCCCTGACCTATGCCGGCAATCCCGCCTCGCTACGGCAGATTGAAAACCGTCCCAACTACCATTTTGTCGAGGCCGACATTCGCGATGCAACGACGGTGTCGGACATTCTCAACACGCATGAAATCGACGTGATCATGCACCTGGCGGCGGAAAGCCATGTCGACCGCTCCATTGACGGTCCGGAAGCCTTTATCGACACCAATATCATCGGCACGTTCAAGCTGCTCAATGCCGCCCGTCAGTATCATGAGAGCCTGCCGTCCGAGCGGCGTGAGCGGTTCCGGTTTCATCACATCTCCACCGACGAGGTGTTCGGCGACCTGCCGTTTGATTCCGGCATCTTCACCGAAGACACGCCCTATGCGCCGTCCTCGCCCTACTCAGCCTCCAAGGCAGCGTCCGATCATCTGGTGCGCGCCTGGCACCACACCTATGGGCTGCCGGTGGTTCTGTCGAACTGCTCGAACAATTATGGTCCGTTCCACTTTCCCGAGAAGCTGATCCCGCTGGTCATTCTCAATGCGCTGGATGAGAAGCCCCTGCCGATCTATGGCAAGGGCGAAAACGTGCGCGACTGGCTCTATGTCGACGATCACGCGGCAGCGCTTGAACTGGTGGCCACGACCGGTGTTTCCGGAAAAAGCTATGCCATCGGCGGTCGCGCCGAGCGCCGCAACATCGACGTCGTCCAGACAATCTGCCGGACGCTGGATACGAAGCGGCCAAGGCCATCGGGCAAGAGCTATCTCGAGCTGATCACCATGGTCAGCGATCGGCCCGGCCATGACCGGCGCTACGCGATTGATCCGAGCCGCATCGAAACCGAACTCGGCTGGAGCGCCTCGGAAACCTTTGACAGCGGAATAGCCCGCACCATCGACTGGTATCTTACCAATGACTGGTGGTGGCGGCCCATTCGCGAAGAGAAATACGGCGGCGCGCGCCTCGGTTCGAAAGGCAATTAGACCATGCGGATTGCAGTCACCGGCACCCAGGGACAATTGGTCCGCTGTCTGACGGACCAGGCGGCAGCGCTGTCCGACGTCACGATTGTCGCGGTCGGGCGGCCCGATGTTGATCTGGCCGACGGCGCGGCGATCGAGGCCGCGCTGATGGCCATCGGGGCAGACATCGTCATCAATGCGGCCGCCTATACCGCGGTCGACCAGGCCGAATCCGAATCCGACTCCGCTTTCGCGATAAACCGGGATGGGGCGGCGCATGTCGCGCGCGTCGCCAACCAGATGGGCGTGCCGGTCATCCAGGTGTCAACCGATTACGTGTTCGACGGCACATTGCCGCGCGCCTATGTCCCGGACGACGCAACCGGGCCGGTCTCCGTCTACGGCGCCTCCAAGCTGGCCGGCGAAGCTGCCGTTCGCGCGGAAAATCCGCGCCACATCATCGTTCGCACAGCCTGGGTCTACAGCCCCTATGGCAAGAATTTCGTCAAGACGATGTTGCGCGTGGCCGGCGATCGCGATGAAATCAGCGTGGTTGACGACCAGAAGGGCAATCCGACATCGGCCCACGATCTTGCATCCGGCCTGCTGGTCGCCGCCCGCGCCATGACCCAGCCGGGGTTTGATGCCTGGGGGACATTTCACATGGCGGGACAGGGGGACGCCACCTGGGCAGATTTTGCCGAGCATGTGCTTGCAGAAAGCGCCCGCCTTGGCGGCCCGTCTGCCCGCGTGATCCGGATTCCGGGCTCGAGTTACAAGACGCCCGCGCCCCGGCCGGCGAACTCCCGGCTGGATTGCAGCACGACGGCTCAGGTATTCGGCTATTCCACCCCGGACTGGCGGGCCTCTGCGTCACAGGTTGTCGCAAGCTTGCTGCAGCCCACGAGGGCGGAATGAACCAGGGTCTGCCCGCACAGCCGACTCAAACACCGCATCCACCCGTGAGGATCCAACGGTTGAGAGCGGGTATCACGGATAGAAACCATTGAATGCAACTGGACAGATGAACGCAAACAGAAGACAAGCACCGCACATGAAGCAGTCCATGGGAATGGGTTCGTGTCTGTCGGGGCCGCCAATGGCCCAGGATAGCAGAGTTGCCATGGACGCAGCGCCTGGCAAAGCGGCACGCACACCGGACGGAGACCAAAATTGACCCTCACTCATCTCGACAGGCTTGAAGCGGAAGCAATCCACATCTTCCGGGAGGTGGCCGCCAGCTTTGCGAAGCCGGTGATGCTCTATTCCGTCGGCAAGGATTCCTCGGTCATGCTGCGGCTGGCGATCAAGGCGTTTTATCCCGCCAAACCGCCTTTTCCGTTCCTGCATATCGACACCACCTGGAAGTTCCGCGAGATGATCTCCTTTCGCGACCAGATGGCGGCGGACCTGGGTCTCGATCTGATTGTCCACATCAACCAGGACGGCGTGCGCGACGGCATCAATCCCATCGACCACGGCTCCAACACGCACACCCATGTGATGAAGACCTTGGGGTTGCGCCAGGCGTTGGACAGCCATGGGTTCGATGCGGCCTTCGGCGGCGCACGGCGCGACGAGGAAAAATCCCGTGCCAAGGAGCGGATCTTTTCGTTCCGCAATGCCCAGCATGCGTGGGATCCCAAGACCCAGCGGCCGGAAATGTGGAAGACCTACAACACCCGCATCGCCAAGGGTGAATCGATCCGCGTGTTTCCGCTGTCCAACTGGACCGAACTCGACATCTGGCAGTATATCCTGCGGGAGAACATCCCGATCGTGCCGCTTTATTTCGCAGCGCCCCGTCCGGTGGTCGAGCGCGACGGCATGCTGATCATGGTCGACGACGAGCGCCTGAAGCTCAATCCCGGCGAAAAGCCGGAGGTCCGCAAGGTCCGGTTCCGCACGCTGGGATGCTATCCGCTGACCGGCGCGCTGGAATCGGATGCCGAGACGCTCGAGGACATTGTCGGCGAGATGCTGATCGCCCGCACATCTGAGCGGCAGGGCCGGCTGATTGACCGCGACGAGTCAGGTTCGATGGAAAAGAAGAAAAAAGAAGGCTACTTCTGATGCAGAATCCAACGGTCCCGGACCTGGCGGGTGGCGTGACGGCCTATCTCAATCGTCAGGAAAACAAGACGCTGCTGCGCTTCATCACCTGCGGCTCCGTCGATGACGGCAAATCGACCCTGATCGGCCGCCTGCTCTACGACACCAAGCTGATTTTCGAAGACCAGCTGGCGGCGCTCGAAAGCGACAGCCGCAAGCATGGCACCGTCGGCGAGGACATTGATTTTGCCCTGCTGGTCGATGGCCTGGAAGCCGAACGCGAACAGGGCATCACCATTGATGTGGCCTACCGGTTCTTTGCAACGGATAAGCGCAAGTTCATTGTCGCCGACACGCCGGGCCATGAGGAATACACCTGCAACATGGCGACCGGCGCCTCGACTGCCGACCTTGCGGTGGTGCTGATCGACGCCCGCAAGGGGGTTCTCGAGCAGACCCGGCGTCACTCCCACATCGTCTCGCTGCTGGGGATCCGGCGGATCGTGCTGGCGATCAACAAGATCGACCTGGTGGATCACGACCAGGCCGTTTTCGACCGCATCGTGGCCGAATACGGAGCCTTCGCCGAACCCCTCGGATTCGATGACATCCGCCCGATTCCCATGTCCGCGCGGTTTGGCGACAATGTCTCGATCCCGTCGGAGGCCATGCCCTGGTATGACGGCCCGACCCTGATCGAGCATCTCGAAAGCGTGGTCCTGCCGGACAGCGCGGCCGAGATGCCGTTCCGCTTTCCGGTTCAGCTCGTGGTCCGTCCGCATCTCGATTTCCGCGGGTTTGCCGGCCAGATTGCCTCCGGCAAGATCGCGGTCGGCGATCCGATCGTGGTCGCGAATTCGGGCCAGCTGGGCCGGATCAAGACCATCGTGACCGCCGGCGGCGAACTGCCCTCCGCCCGCGAAGGCCAAGCCGTGACTTTGGTGCTGGACGGCGAAACGGATGTTTCGCGCGGCTCCATGCTGTCAGCCCCCGATGCACGCCCGCTGGTCAGCGACCAGTTCCAGGCGCACGTGATCTGGTTTGACCGTCATGCCCTGCTGCCGGGCCGGAGCTATATCCTGCGCAGCGAAACCATGTCGACGCCCGCAAGCATCACCACGCTCAAGCACAAGATCGACGTCAATTCGCTGGCGCTCGAGGCTGCCACGCATCTCGACCGCAATGAAATCGGCGTGTGCAACATTTCCACCCAGACGCCGATCGCCTTTGACGCCTATCGCGACAACCGGGCGACCGGCAATTTCATCCTGATCGACCGGATGACCAACGCCACTGTCGGCGCCGGCATGATCGATCATGCGCTTCGCCGGGCCGACAATGTGCACTGGCAGTCCATCGACGTGACGCGCGAGGCGCGCAGCGCGCTCAAGCACCAGAAACCGGCGGTGCTCTGGTTCACCGGGCTTTCGGGGTCGGGCAAGTCGACCATCGCCAATCTGGTGGAAAAGCAGTTGCACGCGCTCGGCCGCCACACCATGACGCTCGACGGCGACAATGTGCGCCACGGCCTGAACCGCGATCTGGGCTTCACCGAGGAAGACCGGGTGGAGAATATCCGGCGCGTGGCCGAAGTGGCGCGGCTGATGACCGACGCCGGGCTGATCGTGCTGGTCTCGTTCATCTCTCCGTTCCGTTCGGAACGGCGGCTGGCGCGGGACATGATGGCGCCGGGGGAATTCCTCGAGGTTTTCGTCGACACGCCGCTCGAGGAATGCGCCAGGCGCGACCCGAAGGGTCTCTACAAGAAGGCAATGTCCGGAAATCTCGCCAATTTCACGGGGATCTCCTCTCCCTACGAGGCGCCCGAAGAGCCCGATATTCACCTCAAAACCGTGGATGAAAAAGCCGAAGACCTGGCCAGGCAGGTCGTGGACCGACTGAAACGGGATTTCAGCTAACACGCTGATCTGACGTCCTAAAGTGCGCGCTTGCGACCTAGTGAATCGCCGCATCGTGCGCATGTCAGGGCTTTGGTGCGGGGCTTTTTTTCCCCGCGCTGTTGGCCTGAACGATACTGGTTGGAGATTTCAATCCAACGAGGATCGTGCCATGGACCGCTCGCCCAATCTTGATCTGCCCTTCATCCTGCCCTCCCAGGCGCAAAAACACGTCACCCACAATGAGGCGCTGAGCCTGCTCGACGCCGTGGTGCAGCTCTCGGTGCGAAGCCGCGGGCTGAGCGCGCCGCCCCCCTCTCCCGCTGACGGCGAACGTTATATTGCCGCAGGCGTGGCGAGCGGCCTCTGGGCCGGCCACGACGCAGAGGCCGCCGTCTACGGCGCCGGCGGCTGGACGCTGGTTGCGCCCCAGCCGGGCTGGCTGGCCTATGTCGAGGATGAGCAGCGCCTGCTGGTATATGACGGCGCGGACTGGAGCGCCGTGATCGACAATGCCATCAATCCGGCAAGGCGTGTGGGCATCAACACGCTGGCCGATGCAACCAACAAGCTGGCGGTGAAATCCGATGCGGTGCTGATGAGCCATGACGACGTGACGCCGGGATCGGGCGACATGCGGCTGACGCTCAACAAGAACGCGGCGGCCGGTACGGCCAGCCTGACTTTCCAGACCGGCTGGTCGGGCCGCGCCGAATTCGGTCTTGCAGGCGATGACGATTGGCACGTCAAGGTGAGCGCGGACGGCAGCGGCTGGAAGCAGGCGCTTGTCGCCGACCGGGCGACCGGACAGGTGAGGTTTCCCCAGGGCCTTGTGCATCCGGCGTCCGGACAAAGGCCGCAGAGCTTTATCGGGTTAGCGGGGGCCCCCACCCTTTTCCGCATTGACGGGTTGCATGACCAGAATCCGCGCACCGGCACGATCGATGCGGTGACGGCGGCGGGCACGATCACGCTGACCACGGCGACGGCGCATCTGTTCTTCTCCGACCTGATGGAGGGGGAAACCATGGCGCGGATCTGGAACCTGTCCAAGACCCCGGAGCAAAGCGCCTGGGTCGTCGCCGCCCCTGCCGCCGATGCGCTCGCGGTGCTGGACCCCGCAGCCATTGCCGGATGGACGGCCGGCGACACCATCCAGATCGGCGATCCGCTGTCCGTCACCGAAAACCGCTGTTCGGCCTACGACATCAGCCCGATGCTGATCAGCCGCTTCGGCGCATCCTTCCGGCAGTCGGGGTTGTTTGCCAAATACTACATCTCCGGTCACACCGCAGTGCTGACGGATCTCCAGACCGTGACCACCGGCCTCAGCCCCAACGGCGCCAACGGCTCGTTCAACAATGCCCAATCGGCGCCCAGGGGCCTGTCGAGCCAGGGCATTCTTTACATTCCGTGCTCCCAGCCCTCCCCGGTTTCGGATTCAAACCTAGTGTACGTCCGCGAAACCGGCGGGCCGGGCACGATTGGACTGTCACTGATAGGGGTGCTGGGCGTGTTGGCGGAGATGTGAGGGGCTACTGGAGCACCGTGGGGTCAATTGGACGTACAAAGGCCCCCTGGCCCATCAAGACTTTGTTCCAATCGAACCATAACCCGGCTGGGCATTATCGTACCGCAAGCCCGTTCAGATTCACCATAACATCAAGCCCCGGCAAATTCTCCTTCCGCGGTGCTGCCGCACACCATCTTGCACCGGGATGGTACCAGGGCAACTCGATCGAACTCAGACCGTATTGCTGCAGTATTTCCTCCATGGAAGGCTGTGAATAGCCGACGCAACCTGGATAGTGCCATCCGTTCGATGGCAGGCCGGTACAATGGGGGTCGGATATATAGGAAAATACAAATATTCCGTTTTCGGCTATTGCTCCGCTTACCGTCGAAAGCATTTTATGCAGAAGATCAGGCCCCGTGTGGGTTATGATGGATTGCGCAATGACGAAGTCGAATTGTTCGCCGAAAACGCCGCAATCGAAGTCATCATTGTACGAGAAGCAGGGTTTCTTGATCGTGATCGCGCTCCGCCCCAACTCATGCTTTATCCCTTCGTCGATCAACCAGGCGTTGGGATCAATGCCGTAATACCCCGCCTCACGAAGAAACGGAATCAGCAGACGCCCCAGCCGGAGCGATCCACACCCAAAATCCAGAACCTTGTTATGGTCGCGCAAACCCAGCTGAAACAACAGCGCAAACTGAGAAGCTGCGATGAAATCATAGCGCTCCGGAGGCCCCACAAATGCGCGGTAGTGGCTGGCTCCAGGCGCCAGCAGGTCGGCATCTTTCAGCGGCAATTCCGCCATTGCCTCGTCCGCCGGTCTTGAATCCGGCTTTCGTCTGAAACC
>NZ_JACIYP010000166.1 GCF_014359905.1 Hoeflea sp.
TTTTGACCTTTGAACCACCGCATCATAGATATCCAGCGGGTATTGTCGGCCTGCCAGATCACGCAGATCGTTGATTTGAGAGAGATGCCACGGCTTGGACTTTTCCGGTATTCTGACGATCTGATACAGGAGACAGGCGGTGGCAACGTTCAGATCGGGCCAAATCCGGCCCGCCCGGCGAACCCAGACGCCCCTCGGAGCGTAAGACACTTGATCTGCAGAGAAAATCAGGTGATTTTAACAGCCAAGCGGTCCGTCCTGGACGAAACATCGGTCGGCCATCATCACCAGTGTGGCATTCGCGTGGGATTCTGTTGGGCTACATCCTGTCTTACCCGCGATCCGGCAATCACTTGGTCCGGGCGCTCATCGAGTATCTCAGCCGGCGCCCGACATCCTCGATTTATGTCATCGAGGACGATAATCGCGGCATTGCCGAGCGCTTTGATGCGGCGGCTCTCCTGGGTGTGGACCTTGGCCTGCCTCCCGAATATGTCAAGGTTCATCGGATCGCCCATCTGGAAAATCGCGTCGACCGTTCCAAGCCGCTGATTTTCATTCTGCGCG
Source organism: Hoeflea sp. (assembly GCF_014359905.1). GTDB lineage: Bacteria > Pseudomonadota > Alphaproteobacteria > Rhizobiales > Rhizobiaceae > Hoeflea. The sequence continues at coordinate 568 of NZ_JACIYP010000166.1, forward strand.
ATCCGTTCGAGAGCATTTCATCGGATTTGAGACATATTCCGCAACTGATCGTCTGGCTCACGCGGCGATGGCCCAAAGAGTGGGCGCATTTCATTGAAAACACCCGGGAATATGTCGCATGGCCGGGCCCGAAATTGCTGCTCTACTATGAGGACATCAAATCAGCGCCCGATGCTTCCATTCGAGCGATCGGCGAATTCCTGGGCGTGCCGGAAGCTCGTATCGCGGAAGCAAAGACCAATTTCACCACGATCGCAGGGGTTGGGCTGATCTCCCTTCCGCGCAAATCCAGATCCGGCAGCGATGTGGCATTCTACCGGAAGCGCCGCTGGTTTTCGTACCAGATCGTGGCGCCCGAAGACCTCCGACACCTGTTTGCCCGCTACGATTCAGTTGGATAGCCCTTTTATCAAGGGGCATGTGATTGAATGCGCAAAAGGGCGCTTTCAGTGGCTGAGCAAAACGCAAAACAATGCCTTCATGCTACAGTGATATGACCAATGGTGCATCGAGCCGTCCAATGCCAGAAAATGCAAGACCTACCCCGGCACTCTTGGCTCTAAGCTGGGTTATCGCGGCCACGATCTGCTTTGCGTTCTATAGCTTTGTCATCATCAGGCATTTCGAAGCAGGCGGCGTCGTTGAGGATTCGGGGTGGTTCGCCTATCTGATGTCCAGCGGCGACCCGTTGTTGACCAACCCGAGATCGGTAAACGGGCTCAGCTATTACGCGCATCATCTTTCACCGGTCTTGTACATTTGGTCCATCGTCTTCAACTCCGGCTTCGGCTTTTCCAGCATCACCGGTTTTGCCTTGTATTTCGGCTTCAGTGCACTTCTTGTCCTTGTTCCGTTCGCACTGCTTTCCCTGCGCAACGGTCTGCCGACTTGGCAAGCCTATCTGGCAGTGGCCGTCGCGGCCGTTTTCACCCTGACCAACATACCGACGATCAGGGCTCTGGACTATCCGCATTTCGAGATTGCATTTCCCGGATTGGTCGGGGTCCTGTTTCTTTGCCTGCTCCACAAGCGTCTTCTGCCGGCGCTGATCACAATCGCCATCATGGCGCTGGTCCGCGAAGACGGCGGGCTTTTCGCCGGCTACACGGTCACTGTCTACTGGGCTGCGAATGTGCGCTTTGACGACAAGGCGATGGTCTTCAGATGCCTCGGTTTGTTCACTCTTTCGCTGGCCTTGTCGGTCCTCGGGATGATCGTCCAGCATGTCTGGTTTCCCGGATTTGCGACATTCTCCTCGAATTTCTCAGGAAATCATTTTGACCACATTACAATCGGGTTCCTGCTTCACCGCCTCGGAGCTTTGTTCACCAATTTCGGAACCGCGCCGGTAATCCTGGTCTCTGTCATCCTGGGGATGGCGAACGTGCGGTATGCCTTTCCGCTCCTGTTCATGCTGCCGCTCATTGTCCTGCAACTGGTTTCGGTGCGCGATGTCATCGGGACGTTTCAGCTTCACTACGGGATCCCGTTTGCGATTGTTGGCTTGCTGATCCTGATCATGGTCTTGTTCGACTCTGCAAGGATGCAACAGAGCAAAGTGGTCTGGATCGCCATCTTTGCGCTGTTGGCGGTCAATCATGCCCCGACCCGCACATGGGTCACATCGGTGACACAGGTACCCGAATTTTCTATCCCGGCCAGCCAACGCTACATTGAAGAGTTGACGCCGGATGAGAACCATTCGATTTGCGGATCGGTCGGTGTGCTGGCGCTTGCGCCGGACAGGTTTGCACGGGAGCAATTCGTGAAAGGTGAGATCCCGGATCATTGCACGAGCGTTATCCTGTTCGAGGGAGATCTGGATTATCGACGCCTGCATCCGCTCATGTCCGCGCTTGCCTTCTCGCGAATTGACAAACTCAATCGGCTTGAGCTGTACCGGCGACAGTGACGGTACGAGGTATGAAGCGGCCAATGGGCGGATTCCAGCGAGGTTCGTTTGTTGTACGCGCAAGCGCGAATCCGGCTTGATATCCAACACCGAGGCCAAGAAAGTGTCGGATTTGGCAGGGACGATGCTAAAGTAGCAAAGGCAGGTTGAGACCGGCTCAGTTTGTCCGCACGACCCGGTCAATATCCCGGGCAACATCGGACCAGGTCCGCCGGACATAGTTTGAAGCTATCCGGGCCTCGCGCGATGCCCGGTATCCGGGATCGAAAAGCAGCAATTCGGCCACCTCGATAAAAGATTCGAGCGAGCGTGGATCCGCGTAGTCGATCAGATCGCCGCCAGCCTCGCAGATCACTTCAAGCGATGACGCCAGGACCGGTTTCGACCACGACAGGCTTTCCGTCACCGGCAGGCCCCAGCCTTCTGCCAGGCTCGGATAAAGCGTGAACACGCAATTCCTGTAAAGAACGTTGAGGTCATCATCACCAATACCCTGCAGGTGCCTGACAGGCACCTTGTCCACGTCCAATTCACCCAGTTCACGCACCAGGTCCTCGACCATCCACCCCATCCTGCCCACCAGCAGCAACTGCGGCACGGCGCCCGGGCCATGGCGCTGCGCCAGCGCTTTCCAGCATTCAAGTGCCAGCCGATGGTTCTTGCGTATTTCAAGGGTTGAAACGAACAGCACATATTCGGTCCCGGCAAGACCCAGCCTTTCAAGCGCCAGTTCGTCGGCTCCGGGTTGCGGCGGGACTGTGTTATTGCTGCCAAAAGGAACAACCGAGATATTCGGATCGGCCCTGCCTTCCGCCTTTAACGCGTCTATCAGGCGTCTTCGTGTTGCCTGGGTCGAGGTGAGGAAGAGGTCCGTGCAGGCGGCGGATTGGCGAATGAAGGATCGAAACCGGTCTGCGGTGAGCTGATCGAAATACTCGGGGTTCGTCAGCGGCAGGCAATCATGCACCAGACTGACCTGCTTCCAGCCGTTGCGACCGCGCATCCGGCTGACTTCGCCAAAATAGGCCGGATTTGCAGGGACTCCCAAATTCACCAGACACGCGTTCTGCAAGCCTTCGCAGGAGGCGCCGTCCTCCATCATCGCCACCTGCGTTTCGAAACGTGTCGTCCCTGCCGTGATCCTGCCGTTGGCCAAATCGAACAACCTTTGCGGGTCAACGAGAACAAATCTGAGAGCGACCGGGTGAAAAAACACATACCCCGTCGTTGATTTGCCGGCATCGGTGCCCGCGACGGTCCGGCCCAGCAGTTCGAACTGTACCCGCTGGATCCCGGTCACCGTGTATGTTCCGGTGTTCGTCCTTACGGCATGATCAGTCAAATCCGTGACATCATAAAGAACCGCACCGGGCTCACTGCCCGGCGGATCCGACCGAAAGCCCACAGCCTCAGGGCCCCGCAGGGGGTCATGGGCAAGCAGTCCGGTCAGGAAAAGTTCGGCGATACTGGAGGCGTAATGTTCGTTATCCGCCAGCAATCGATAGACCCGCAACGCCTTAGCCCTGTTTCCGGTCATGGTCGCCACCTGACCGATCTGGAAATCGCATTCAGCATCGCCGTATCCCCTTCGGCGCGCCATCCGGTAGGCTGCTTCAGCCTCTTTCAACCGCCGCCTTTCCTTGAGGCAGTGGCCATAAATCAGCCAGGCTTCCGGGTTGGCTGGATCAAATGCGATCGCGGCCCGGAGCAGCCATGCGGCGGGGCGCAATTTACGCGCGGCAAGCAGTTTCCACCCCAGGCCCTGCAGCACCGGGCTCATTGTCCTGGGGAGAGCGGAGCGGTTCGGCTTCGGGTGTTTCACTCCAGGCATCCTGGTTCATCTTTCGGTCCCGACGGCAGACAGCCGAGCTGGATCTCTTCAAAACCCGGCGCGCGGTTGCGGACAGGGGCGGTCAATACACCGGCCAGCCCAATGCCCAGCCCCATATCAGATAGGCTTCGGTCAGCACAATGGCAGGCAGTAGCGCAAATCCAATCCGCGGCCAACAGGCCATCAAGCTGCCCGCCATCATGAAGAAGGGTGCGATCGGAAGAACCAGCCGAAACAAGGATAAAAGTCCCGCGGTGAGGAGGATGGCCAGCCCGACGATGGAGAAAGCCGCATGTGCCCATTGCCTTTTCCAGACCAGGACAATGCAGAGGCCCGTGGCCACCCAGCCGGCAATGGCGCTGGGCCAAAGAGCCAGCGGAAACCGCCCGAGTTCAAGAACAGGCCGGAGCAAGGCCATAATGGGCCAGTCGGCGGTGCGGCCCCAGGCTGTCTGAATCGTGACAAAGGCCAGGAAGTCCCCGGTCCGTTCATGCAGAAACGCCATGAACCCGCCCAGCGCGAGACAGGGCAGAAGAACAGCTGCGGCGAAAGCCGGAAACGGCCGGCTTCGCGGAGCCGTCAACAGGCCGGCCATCCAACCCGCCTTGTGCGTCTGCGATTTCAATTCGCGCTCGACGAAATACACCGCCATCGGCACCAGAAGCAGAACGCCGAAATTACGCGTCAGCACAGCGAGCGCCGCCAGGCAGCCCGCTGCCAGCCAATGGCCGTTGCGCGCCATCGCCAGCGTACCGACGACGAAGAGCAAGAAGGTCGATTCAGAATAGGCAGAGGAAAACACGTGGCTTCCGGGAACGGCGCAAAGCAGCACCACAGTCCAGTTGGCCGCTTTGGGTCCATAAAGGTCGGCCGTTTCGGCCCGCATCCAGATCAGGGCCGCAATGAAACACAGATTGGAGACCACCAGAAGCGAGACAAAGTCTGAAAGACCGGTGAGATCGGCAACAACGGCCGCGAGCATCGGGTAGAGCGGGAAAAACGCCCAGTTGGCTTGGGACGGCGTGTCCGGATTTGTGGACACCGCATGATCATAGCCGTGGCTCATGATACTGAGGAACCAGCCCGTGTCCCAAACGCCCCAGATGTCGAGCCAGACCCGGTCATGATAGACCCAGACATACTCGACGGGGTCAAGCATCTGATCCCGGGCGACCAGGCCGATCACCAGCATTGCCAGCCGGCTGATCAGGAAGGCAACGAGCGGAAACAGCACCGCCGCTCGCCACCCGGCGACACCGGAGCTGAGGTTTGAATAAGAAACCATCTTCAACGTGCCCCGGCATTCCGGTTGTTCCTGGAGGATCCTGGCGGGGGATTGAAACGGTCCCCCATCACACCTGCGAGCCTGCAGGTGTCGGCACCCTATTCGCCTTGAGCGATTCTGCAAACAGGTTGTACAGCCCCTTCGAAATGGATAGGAAATGATCACTCCGGGAAAGCAGTGTTTCACATGCGTACAGAAGACCAGCCTGACAAGCGCCAGCAACCGATGCTCTGCGTGGTGCTTCCCACATACAATGAGATCGACAATATCGGCCATGTGATCTCTGACATCGCCAGCCACGATGTCAAAGGCCGGGTGAAGCGGCTGATCTTTGTCGATGACAACAGCTCCGACGGCACCGCCGGTTTCATCAAGTCATTCAAGGATGCTACGCCCTTTGACATTGTTTGCCTGGAACGCATTGGCCGGATGGGGCTGAGTTCGGCCATCGCCGAAGGCATCATGGCGGCCGACACCGATCTTGTCGCGGTCATGGATTGTGACGGGCAGCACCGGGCGCGGGATCTTTTCGCCATGCTCGACACCGCCGTTGCGACGGATGCGGACATCGTCATTGGCTCGCGCTTCAAGGATGTCCGCAGCCAGGACAGTCACGGCGGTCTGCGGGACCGGTTGAGCAAGGCCGGAATCCGGCTTGCCAATATGTTGCTCGGACATGACCTGTCGGACCCGCTGACAGGATTTTTCATCATCAAGCGTGCCGGATTTCGCGATGTGGCGCGGCTGGCGAGCAGTTCTGGCTTCAAGATCCTGCTTGATTATCTGTATTACTACAGAAACCGGCCCATGCGTCTTGAGGAAGTGCAAATCACCTTTGAACCCCGGCACGGCGGTGAATCAAAACTGGATTCGCGAATCCTGCTGGAATTTGCCGACCAGTTGATCAACCGCCTGAGCCAGGGCCTGATCCCGGAGCGTTTCTTCTTCTTCGCCTTGACCGGCGCGCTTGGCGTCGCCGTCCACATGCTGACTGCTTACGGGCTGCTGGCGCTGGCGGGGCTGCCTTTCCGTACCGCCATCGTAGGAGCAACACTGGCGGCCATGGTGTTCAATTTCTCCCTCAACAACCGCATCACCTTTCGCCGGTTCCGTCTCCGAGGCCTTGCCTGGTTCCGCGGGCTCGCCGGGTTCATTCTGGTGTGCAGCGTCGGCGCCGCGGCGAATGTCGGAGTTGCAGGCTATCTCAACGACCATGACAATTCCTGGCAGATTTCGGCGCTGGCCGGCGTGATTGTCGGGACGGTTTTCAATTTCGTGCTTTCCCGGCATTTCGTCTGGAAAAACTGAGCATTGGGTCTGCTCCCCGCTGGCCGGCAAGCGGACCGCCCTGGTGTCCGCGCCCCGATGACCGCCATGGCTCCGCTGCAACAGGGGCAGAGGTGCGACAAGGGTGTTGGCTTTGCGTCCGGCTCTTCGGCCGGCGGCATCACGCACCGCTCGATCCGATAGAAGCGATGGATCAGCGCGCTTGGCCAGGTGGTCAGAGAAAGTGGCAGGGGCAATCGGCAGCATACGGCAGATTGGCTCGACCCCATGATCAGCACGGTGATCCTCAATAAAGCGGATCATCGTTTGAATGGTCGGTCGAGCTCCGCCTGGGCAAAATATGTGGACGCTTTGCGCAGAATCTCATTGCCTTGTTTGAGCTGGCGGTTCTCAACGACTCGCTCGCGCTTCTGCCTGACACCACCTTTTCCGTTCCGGGCCGCGCCGACGCGGCGAAAACGGAGCACGAGGCCATCCTTGCGGCCATAGAGATGCGTGACCCTCTCACGGCCGAGCAAGCGGCCTGCATGCACATCCAACATGCCCTGGAAGGCCGTCTCATGCTTTGTACTCCGTCAAGACGTCCGGCCAGGAGATCCAGTCGGGATCATTGGTTTGGGCCGGCCCATGGCGCGGAAACCGAGCGATGACCTATCGACCTGGCGGACATCACTGCCGCATGTCAGCCGGAAAGTATCAACACTTGTCCGGAACACCGGGTCCACTCCCCCGGGGCCTGCGTTGGCCGATGGACTTGGCGGCGCCCTGCCGCGAGCCGTGTGCGCACGGCACAATTCCGGGAGCTGTCGATCCGGATCCCTGGCGGCTCCGGTATCGATTGGTCTTTCAAGTCTAGAAGTCGTCGATCAACGGATTAGGCTTTGCGAACCGCTCGAGATCTGCCTGGTCACCGATCGTGATACGGTTGCCGGCCACGGTGACGCCGTATGGCTGAAGCCCCTTGAAGGCGCGGCTGAGGTTTTCCGGTGTCATGCCAAGCACTGACGCAAGCCGCCGCTTCTCGAACTCGAGCTCGAACGCGGTCCCGCCGCCGGCGCGTCGTTGTTGGCGCAGAATGTAGTTGGCGAGCCGTTCGAGCGAGGTTCTGAGTTTGAGATCCTTCTGGGTCTTGATCATGGCCCGATAGCTTTGCGCGAGCTCGGTCACGATCGCACGGGAAAAGTCTCCGTCGGCGGCGAAAATGGCCCGGACATCCTGACTCGGAATCAACACAACACGGCTTTTCTCCAGCGTTCTGGCCGACATCAGATAGGGCGCGTTATTGATGGTCGCGGCAAGAATGAAGGTCGAAATGGGCCGCACCGTCGCCATGCTGGTTTCCCGACCGTTCCACTGCGAAAACAGATCGATTGAGCCGGAAAGGACAACGTGAAAAAAATCGCTCGGGTCGCCCTCCGTGATCAGTTCGATCTGCGGGGGAAAATTCTGCACATAGGCTGCGCGCATGAGCGACTGAAAATGCTCATCGGCCATATTCGAGAACAGATAGAGATTCCGGATGTCTTGGAATTCTGACTCGGGCATGCTCGGGCGCCTCCCTTCGCGCTATGCGATGTTTCAATAGTCTGCTTGATATTTGTCAAGGGATTACTTGATCGGGGGGCGGCATTGGCTTGATCATGCGAGCCCATTGGGGCAGCATATTTCTGCAAGTCATTTATTTATATAAGTAAATTCCTCCCTTGTGATTTAGATCAAACATTTGAATCGCTGCTTCCGCAAGTTTAGCCCCGAGATCCATTCAGGATTACGTGCGCCATTCTTTCCGGAGACCCCGCCATGCAGACCGTAGCCACAGCCTCACGCGCAGATCAGACACGCGCCTTGAGCCTGAGCACAATCGCCTTCACCGCCTGTTTCGCGGTCTGGACGATCTT
>NZ_JACIYP010000167.1 GCF_014359905.1 Hoeflea sp.
ATGGCACGGGACTTCAACCGTCAGGTCGCCGAGTTCCAGGTCCGGGTAGCCGTCCTGAACGGCTTCACAGCCCTCGGCATACCCATCACTGAAGCCGTGGGATAAGTCTGTCCGGGGAAAGGGGGGCCTCGGCCATCAGCTGATTTGTGCAACAGAGCCCATGCGCGCCTCCATCAGGCGGCGCAGGGTGGCGAACCCGGACGGCAGGTTCCACTCGGCCAGGGGCCACTCCACGCCGTTCGGCGGCATGCTCGGACCAATGGCGCATTGCCGCCGAACTCCCCGATCCGCCCGCGCCAGCGCGTCAGCGAGGACGGGTCAATCGGCGGGCGATGCTGGAAGAACGTCTCGCCGGTGAAATGCTGATAGTAGGGGTTCTCGACCCGGCGGGCGATGACCGCCTCATCCGACAGCCGCCAGGCGTGCTGCAGATAGAGCAGCCCCGCCACCAGCCGCCGTTCCGCCGCAGGCCGCCCCTTGCCGGACGGAGGAAACCCCGCCCACTCGCGGTCAAACACCTCCCGATCGATCAGGGCCGCCAGCTTCACCAACTCGTGCCGCGGGTCGATCATGTCGATCAGCCGCGGACGCAGCAGATCATCTTGCTCCGGAGGGCGCGGGCGACGTTTCATGGGCAGGACAAAATTGCAGCGTTTCGCCGGAAATCATACGAAACCCTGCAGGGCGTGGCCAGAAAAACCACGACGTTTCAATATAAGATCAATGGGATGGGTGTTGTTCAGGGCGAACTCAATAACGTCATCGCCAACCATCAGCGATGTCGCGCAATCCCAGAAGCGATGTCGCGCTACAATTTGGACGACGAGCGTCTTCTGCCTCCGGCACAAGGTCGTGTAATCCGGTACGGGCCAGTCCAGGTTCGCCATCTTCAGCAGGCTGGCCACCATCCCCGGGGGTTTGCCGGAGCGGCAGCTTGAACAGGACCTTGACCGTCAGGCAGAACCGGATCGCGGCATCAGAGAACACGGCGGGGCGACCGGGCTTGCCATCAGGCGGCGCGAGCCAGGTCATGTCCTAGTCCAGCCAGATCAGCAGCGACCCGCGCTTGCGGAGCGCCGCGGTGTAGCTGGACCAGTTCGTCGTGCGGTAGCGGGCGGGTGTCGGCTTGATCATGCGGACCGTCTAACCGCGTGGACTCACGATGTGAATCCTCGACGGTCGGAGTTCTGCAACAACGCCTATTCAATTAAGAGATTCTTTAACAGGCGGTCGCTCGGCGTCTCAATGTGCGGCTCCCGCCCGCCACGCAGGATCGAGTTGCCTTCGAAAAGCGTACGCTGATCGATGGTTGGAGGCTCCAGCCAATCATCTTCCTTCATCTGACCGGACTGCCCGTAGGCGTCTAGCGCGTTCTGATAGCAGACCATGCGCACCGTCTCCTTCGGGATGCCGCGCTCGAGCGCAAGCTGCGCCGTCTTCGCCACGCCAAGGCAGTCCGAGATTCCCCAGTCGCAGGCGCTGTCCACGATAATGCGATCGCCCCCGTACTGGCGCAGGATCTCTACCATGCGTGCATTGCCCATCTTGGTCGAGGGGTAGATCGAGAACCCAGCCCAGAACCCGCGCTGCAGCGTCTCGGCCACCGTCTCCTCGTTGTTGTGGTCCACGATCACCATGCCGGGGTCGAGCCCATGCTCCTCGCAGACATCCATCGAGCGGGAGGTGCCGCGCTTCTTGTCGCGATGGGGCGTGTGGATCATCACCGGCAGCTTCAGTTCGCTGGCAAGTTCCAGCTGCAGCCGGAAATACTTATCTTCGAGCGCCGTTTGCTCGTCATAGCCGATCTCGCCGATGGCCACGACGCCCTCCTTCAGGGCAAAGCGCGGGAGCCAATCCATGACACCTTCGGCCAGTTCCTCGTTGTTGGCCTCCTTCGAGTTCAGCCCAACGGTGCAGTAATGCCGGATGCCAAACTGGCCCGCGCGGAACCGCTCCCAACCCACGATAGTGGAGAGGTAGTCGACATAGGTGCCCACGAAGGTACGCGGCTGACCTAGCCAGAACGCCGGTTCGATCAGCGCAACGATGCCAGCGTCCGCCATCGCCTGGTAATCATCCGTGGTGCGCGAGATCATGTGCGCGTGGGGGTCGATGAGCATCATTGCACGGCCTCCTCTCGGGGCAGGATTGCGGCCACGGCTCGATCGTCTCGGAAGGGCTTCAGCGGGATCCAGAGATCCTGCGGCACGGGGCGGCCCGCCGCGATGCGCTCCTCCGCGTAGTCCACCAAGATCCGCGCGAGTTCTGGATTGGCGCGCGCCTCTAGCCCCAGGATTGGTGTGAGACGGCTTTCGACAAAGAGCGCCTTCAGGATCATGTGGTTCCAGCGGTGATCGTCGAAATGATCGCGCGGGAACGGGTTCCGGTGCGCGATGCTCTCGAAGACGGCCTTGATGTTGGAGCGCAGCCCTTCCCCCACCTCGAAATGCAGGCTGTCCGGTTCGGGATAGAGCGGCAGACCACGGTAGAGCGCGATCAGTTCCGCCACATCCGCCGTGCGGCGAAGATCCTTGAAGCGCTCCGCGAAGGCGCGGTTCCGAGGCGCGGCCAAGAGCGCCAGAATCCGGGCGGCGCCGTCGATGCTCCAACCCTCGGGCGACCAACCGGGACACGCAGCATCGGCGGCAGCGAGATCCTTTGCGCTGGGTGCCAAATCCGCCTTGCCCAAATGCCGCGGCGCCAATCCCATGAAGATGTAGAGGTCGCGCTCCTGAGTCGCCAAAGCGATATTCGCCAGCGACTGCCGGATCCAATCCGCCTCGTCCCCGGCCTGAGCCAGCACCAAATTCCGAAGCAAATCCGCCGCCTGTGTCACTCGAAAAGCCCCCAGATATAAACAGTCTAGGAGCATTCCCAATTCATGCCAAGGCAATCCTTGCAATGCCAAGCCAATTTCCCGACACTGCCGGAGATGAACAAAACGCTCGTGATTCTCGTCGTGGGGTTGGCCCCGCGCTTCGTCGGACTGCACACGCCGCATCTGCAAAAGTTGGCGGCGGACGGCGGTTTGCGCCAAATGAACACGGTCACGCCAGCGGTGACTTGCACTGTCCAGTCGACCCTCGTGACAGGCCTGTCTCCCTCGGGTCATGGCGCGGTGGCGAATGGCTGGTTCTTCCGCGATCTCTCCGAGGTGCTGCTCTGGCGCCAACCCAACCAGCTTGTCGCGGGAGAGAAGATCTGGGACGCGGGCCGCGCGCGCGACTCAAACTTCACCTGCGCCAAAATGTTCTGGTGGTATAACATGTACTCGACCGCTGATTGGTCCGCGACGCCCCGCCCGATGTACCCTGCCGATGGCCGCAAGATTCCCGATCATTACGCGCACCCGCCGGAGCTGCATGATGAGCTTGACGCGAAGCTCGGGCAGTTCCCGCTCTTCAGATTTTGGGGGCCATTGGCCGACATTACATCGTCGGATTGGATCGCGAAGGCCACGCTGCATGTGATGGAGACACGCGACCCGACGCTGACGCTCACCTACCTGCCGCATCTCGACTACAACCTCCAGCGGCTCGGACCCGATCTCGATCATCCGCGCCTGCAGAAGGATCTGCGGGAGGTGGACGCGCTTTGCGGCACTTTGATCGCCCATGCGACGGCGACCGGGCGGCGCGTCGTGGTCGTCTCGGAATACGGTATCACCCCGGCGAGCGACGCGGTGCACATCAACCGCGCGCTGCGGCAGGCCGGTTACATCACCGTGCGAGCCGAGGAGAACGGGCGGGAGATCCTTGACCCCGGGGCGTCTCGCGCCTTTGCCGTTGCCGACCACCAGATCGCGCATGTCTATGTCGGGAACCGGGCGCATCTCCCGGAGGTTCGGGCGCTCCTCGAGCGGCTCGACGGGGTCGAGAGCGTCTGGGACGAAGAGGGCAAGCGCGCCAATGGCCTGGACCATCCCCGCTCGGGCGAGCTGATCGCGGTGTCGAGGCCCGATCGCTGGTTCAGCTATTACTACTGGCTCGATGACGCTAAGGCACCCGATTTCGCTCGCACCGTCGATATCCACCGCAAGCCCGGCTACGACCCGGTGGAGCTGTTCATAGATCCGGACATGCCGCTCGCCAAGCTGCAGACCGTCTGGAAACTGGTCAAGCGCAAGCTCGGCCAGCGGCAGTTGCTCGACGTGACCTCGCTCAAGGACACCCATCTGGTGAAGGGCACCCATGGGCGCGTGACGGATGACCCCGACGACGGGCCATTGGTCATTTCATCCGCTCCGGAACTTCTGCGCGAAGGGCACGTCGAGGCCACAGATTTCAAGCAGTTGGTGCTCGACCACGTCTTTGCCTGATCAGGTTCCCGAGACAATCCACTGCAAGGCCAGCGTAAGCACGAACCCCGCCAGCCCGAGAAGCGCGAGCAGCCCATATCCCGCGCCCGCGATCAGCACCGCGTCGTAAAGCGCCATGCCAGCAATGAGCGTTACCACAGCCTTCGGCACATCCCCTGCATCACGCCTGAAGAGCCGATACAGCGCAAACAAAACCGACACGATCAGCCCGATCCAGAGCGCAAGTGCCAGCAGCACGCCGCCCGTCTGCCAAAGCGCGTAGAGGAGCGGGGCGATCAGCACGAGTAGCGGCCAAGCATTGTCGAGCCGGTCATACGCTTCCTGTTTGGCGGCGTAGGTCAGCCCGGCCGTATAGGCCATGAGCCCCAGCGCGCCCCAGATCACATTGCCGGTCATGTGCCCCACGGACAACGCGGCCACGAGATAGCTGAAGAACCGCGCGCCCCCCATGATGACGGGGCTGAGAACCGTGCGCTTGTGCAGCCAGTCGTAGAGCAGGACCACACCTGCCAAGCATAGCCCGACAAGCCCCGCGTCTGTACCGGTGAGGAACGCAAGCACGATGCCCAGGAGCAGCAGCCCGAAGCCGCCGCGAAACACAGCCTCCCGCGAGATCTCGCCATTGGGGATGGGGCGGTTCGCGCGCTCCTGCGCGTCAATGTCGGCGTCAAATGCATCGTTGAGCCACATGCCCCCGATGTAGAAGGCCGTCAACGCGAGTGCTGCCAAAACAACAGATCCTGTCGCGGGATGCCCCGCCAGCACAGCGCCTGCCAGCGCGTTTGTCCACACCGTCGGCAAGTTCGAGACGCGCCCGAGCGTCAGATAGACCTTTAGGCTCACCTCGTGAGCTCGCCCAAGACCCAAGCGCATTCGCGACCGATATTCTCCGCAACCGTCGCGCCGCGCAGGTCCTTGGGCAGCACGTCCCAGGTGTAGGTCTCAATTTCGAGATGTGGGGAGATCGGGTCCTGCCGGTGCAGGGCCAGGATCGAGGCCAGAAAATCGCGGGTCGAGGAGAAGGCTCCGAGATTGCGGATAAAGACAGGCACGTGGAAATGCACACGCCATTCCTCACCATCCGTGCTTTCGCCAAGGGCGAGCGCATCGGGCAGATCCACCTCGCTCTTCAGTCCGTCAGGCGTACGGCGGATGACCTGGTGAAGGTAAGTGGGCTCGGCATAGGGGACAAGAGCCGCTCTTGCGCCCGCCGTCACGCTTGGGATCAGAAGTGCGGCGCTGAGTTGCAACTTGTGCACGGGGATGCCTGCTTTGCGCAAGGCGGCGATGCTTGCGACGGGGTCCTCATATTCCACCGCGGCGTGGCAGACATCGTAGCACAGCCCCAGATGGCGTGGCAGGGCGCTTGCCGCCTGTTCCGAACCGAGCCCTGTGAGGTCCGCAACCCGCGCCGCGGCCGCCGCACTGAAGAGATGCGCGCTGAAGAACGCAACCGTCTCCGCAATGGTTTCAAGAAAACATGCCGGTTCGGGCTCGATCGCCAAGGCAATTGTCACGCCTGTCTTGGCCTCAAGCGCGATCAGATGCGCCACAGACCGCAGGATGTTCTCGGCGATCACTGCCTCTGCGCCAACCGCAAGCGGCTTGAACGTGCCCGGCACCGTGCTGAGGCTGACCATCTCACCTTCGGACGCCAGTTCCGCCATCAGATCCGCGAGCGCATTCGTGTAGCGCACCCGCTCTTCGCTGCGCCAGTCGGGCTGATAGACCTCTTCCTTCACGCGGGTGCCGTGAAAGCGGCCATAGGGGAAGCCGTTCACGGTAACGGCTTGGAAGTTCTGTTCATCAAGCGCGGCCTTGAGAGCCGCGCGTTTGGCCGGATCCGCTAACTCTTCCAGTGCCTCACCCGAAAACCGCAGCCCGATTGCGAAGGCGTCCCCCGGGGAAACACTGGCCTTCACCTCTGCTGCGGGGCCGGTCAGCGCAGCCATCACCTCCGCATAGGTTTGCGTGGCATGGATGTTGAGGCAATAGGTCAGATGGCCCAGCGTATCGGGCAGCTTCATGCCCGGGGCCTCCGGTCTTTGAGCCAAGCGATGGCGGCAAGCACGCGCGCCTCTTCCATCTCATGTACCTCGATCCCGACACCGATGTCTTTAAGGAGCGTCACGTTGAGCGCGCCGCCGAGATGCTCTTGGAACTCGCGCAGGCCTTGCAATACCAGCGGCGCACCGTTGTCGCCCTGTTCTTCCAGCGCGGGATGCCAGGTTGGCAGGCCGATCCGGTCAAGCAGCGCTGCGATGCGGTCGTCTACGCCTTTGGGCAGGAGCCCGATGAGCACGGAATAGCGGGCATCAAGAGCAATCCCGATAGCCACCGCCTCACCATGCCGCACCTCATGGTTCGTAATGGCCTCGAGCTTGTGGGCCGACCAATGTCCGAAATCCAAGGGCCGGGCTGAGCCGGTTTCGAACGGATCCCCGCCCTTGGTAATCTGCCGGATGTGTAGCTCTGCGGAGCGGCGTATCATGTATTCTTCCGCCTCTGGCTCGAAACGGGCGAGCGCGTCGGCAGTAACCTCAAGCCAGTCGAAGAAGGCCGCGTCGCGGATGAGCGCGACCTTCACGGCCTCCGAAATGCCCGCGATGCGCTCCCGCCGTGGCAGCGTATTGAGGAAGTCGAAATCGTTCAGTACCGCGTGTGGAGGCGCGAAAGTGCCCACGTAGTTCTTTATACCCTCGAAATTGACTGCGTTCTTGACCCCAACACCACTGTCATTCTGGCTGAGCACCGTTGTTGGCACGCGGATATGCCGAAGACCACGATGGGCCGTGGCGGCGGCAAAGCCAACTGCGTCGAGCACTGCGCCTCCCCCGAGTGCGATGACATAGGCGTGCCGGTCCACACCGTTGCGGAGGAACATGCGGTAGATGTCGGGGACTACCGTGAAGCCGCCCTTGATCGCCTCGCCGCCGGGGACGTGCTGCGGCGCTTCGAGAAGCGCGATCCGGTCCGAGTGCGCCGCGAAATACGCGGAAACGCGTTTCTCCAGCCCGGAGTCCGCACGTGCTACACTATCATCGATCAGGACCACACATTTGACCCTGTCCGCGCCGTGCCCGGCCAGAGCATCTGCCAAGTCAAGATTGGCGGGATCGAACAACCCCCGCGTAAAAACCACTGGGTAGCTATAGGGAACGGCGAATTCGCAGGTCTGCGTTTCGGTCCGGTTCTCTAGCTTCGCGCGCGCCGTTCCCGTTCCAAAGAAGATGCCTGTCCAACGCGAGGTGGCGCGCATTCCAGCATAGGCTAGGGCCGGAATGCCAACCGCGCCCGCGAAGGCAAGCAGGAAGGAGTTGGTCGACCAAGCATAAGCGCCGATACCTGCATAGGCCGCCGCAATCCCGAGATTGGCCAAACTCGTCAGAAGAATGAACCCTCCGAGCGGGTAGCGCGCCGCGCCCGCCGCCAAGGTCGAGGCCTCCGCCAGCACTGGTGCCGCGCGCATTAAGACAAGGGCAGATCCGCCCATGCGCACCGCAATGTTTTCGACGCGCACCAGCTCCGCCTCGCCCATAAGCCTGCGGATCAACGCCGTGCCGCCTGTCGCTCCGATCCAGTAGCCGAAGAGGCAGCTGAACGTCATGCCGATCCAACAGACGAGCGTTCCGACGACAAAGCCCACGGTTGCGCCGGCCATGGCGTTCACCAAGCTCGACGGCACAGGTAAAATCACGTCTAGCGTCAGGGCGCCACCGATCAGCGCCGCGAGAACAGGCCCGTTTGGGATTGCCTCGATTGCGGAATTGACCAGCACCTTGATCTGCTCTTCGAGCAAGACAAAGGGCAAGAGGATGACTGTTATCAGCAGTACAAAGAGCAATGCCCGTTTGAAGAGCAAAGATCTCGGAGAGACTGAACCTGAATAGTTCAAATTCTTTTCCATCCATCGCGTCGTTGCGGCGCTTGCCCGCCTGCCGTGAGTCGCGCGTCTATGCAGACGAAGCTTAGAAAGGTGCACACCGGGCTGTCAACGGCGGAGCAAAAGCCGGCCACGTGGCGGCGTAAAAGTCGGCCACTGTGGCGCGCGGCTGAAACCGCCGGGAGGGCGTAGCCTGAACCGCCCCGGGTTTCCGAGAGGGGAGAACGGTGCTCAAACTGGCCTTTGCAGAGCCATTGAGATATCGCCGGAATGAGGGCTATCGAACCGCTGAAATCACCTTTCCTTTCAAGGTGTTGGCAAATTCTCAGTCCCTAAAGTGCGGGATGGTGGGCGACCCTGGAATCGAACCAGGCGTGGGTCTCCCCGGCGGAGTTACAGTCCGCTGCCGCACCTTGCAGCACGTCGCCCGACGCTGGCGGGGAAATATCGGAGGGGCCGGGGGGCGTCAAGCAGCAATTTCGCCCCGATTTCGGGCC
>NZ_JACIYP010000168.1 GCF_014359905.1 Hoeflea sp.
ATTATCCGGGCCAGGAGGATCTTCCTGATCGGCGTCGGCCGGGAAGGCCTGGCGACCCGGGCGTTCACCATGCGGCTGATGCACCTGGGCAAGGAGGCGCACTGGATCTGGGACGACACGACCCCTGCAATCGGGCCCGGGGATCTGCTGATTGCGACATCGGGCAGCGGCGCCATCGGCCATATCGACTACGTGCACGGCCAGGCTGTGGCGGCGGGGGCGGAAACCGCGGTGGTGACCGGGGATCCGTCAGGGACGACGGCGCGAAAGGCGAAGCTGCTGCTATGGCTACCGGCCGCCGTGTTCAAGGGAACCGCCGATGTCGTGCCCTCCACCCAGCCCATGGGCAATCTCTTCGAGCAGGCGCTGCTGATCCTGTTCGACCAGATCGTGATCGCGCTGCGCGAACGGTTGGGCGCCCACCCGGAGGACATGGTCGCCCGTCACCGCAACGTCGAGTGACGCCAGCAGGCCACTTTGCGCGCGCTTGAGGTCAATCGGTCTGGCGCACGACCTCCGACAGCCGCTGCGCCGTCAGGTCTTCGCCCCGACTTTCATGCACGATCCGGCCGCGCTGCATCACCAGCGCGCGGGTGCAGCTCAGCGCAAGCTCCTCGAACTCGTCCGAAATCAGGATCACGCCGTGCCCCTGGCCGGCGAGGTCGCGGACGATCTCGTGGATTTCCGCCTTGGAGCCGACATCGATGCCGGCCGTCGGGTTGTCGAGAATGAGGATCTTCGGCTCCGTCGCGAGCCATTTGGCAAGCACGACCTTCTGCTGGTTGCCACCCGAAAGGCTCTGCGCCGGAGCTTCGCTCGAGGCCGTCTTGACCCGCACCCGATCGATCCAACTGCCGGCAATATCCCGCTCCACCCCGGGCGCAATCAGGCCCAGCGCGGACTGGATGCGCCGGTAGACCGAGGACGCGATGTTCATCGTGATCGACTTGCGCGGGAAAATGCCCTGACTGGCGCGATCTTCCGAGACCAGAACGATGCCTGCGGCCACGGCGTCGCGCGGCGAAGTGATCCGCGTCTCGCGGCCGTCCACGAGGATAAGGCCGCCATCGGGCGGATTGAGACCGAACAGCGACAGCGCCACCTCCGTGCGGCCGGAGCCCGTCAGGCCGGCGAGCCCGAGCACCTCGCCGGCCCGCAGCCTGAACGAGATGTCCCGATACTGGCCACCGCGCGACAGCCGGTTCACCTCGAGCAGCACCGGCGCGGTGTCGGGCACAGGCGCCGTGCGGTCCGAGTGGATCTCGGCACCCGTCATGAGGAAGGTGAGTTGCTTCACATCGAGCTCGGCAGGCGCGTACTCGCCGACCTTGCGTCCGTCGCGCAGCACGCAGAACCGATCGGCGATCTCGAACAGCTCGTCGAGCTTGTGGCTGACGAAAAGTACGGCGATGCCCCTCTGCCTGAGCCGCTGGACCATGGCGAGCAGGCGCTCGACATCGGCCGCCGGCAGCGCGCTGGTCGGCTCGTCCATTACCAGCAGGCGGCAGTCCTGCGTGAGTGCGCGGGCGATGGCCGCCGTCTGCCGGGCTCCGAATGACAGGTCGCCGAGCCGCGCGTCGAGGGGCAGCCTGGCGCCGAGCGAGGTCAGCACCTCCTCGGCGATGCGCTCGCCCGCACTCCAGTCGACCCAGAGCGGCGAATGCGCCTGTATCGCGTGAAAGGCGATGTTTTCCGCCACGCTCAGATCGGGAAAGATCGAAAGGTCCTGGTAGATGATCTGGATGCCCAGGCGCATCGCCTGGGCCGGGTTCATCCGCCGATACGACTTGCCCAGCCAGATGATCCGGCCGGAATCGGGCGATTCCGCGCCGCATATGCATTTCATCAGGGTCGATTTACCGGATCCGTTGGCGCCGGCGATGCACACCACCTCACCCGGCTTGACGGCAATGTCCACCGCGTCGAGGGCCTGCGTCGCGATATATCGCTTGCTCAGCCCCTCGACGCGCAGCAGGTCCGGCATTGTCTCGACTCCGTTCGCCGGTCAGAACTTGAAGTCGCGCCAGTTGTCCTTGGTCAGGACAAGTGTGGCATTGCCGTAGATGACATTGTCTTCCAGCGTCACGCTGTCGTAGCCGGGCCGCTTGAGGTCCATGCCCGCCTCGATCGGCTCTCCCTTGAGGATCTTGTAGGCGACAAGTGCCGAGGCGTAGCCGGCGTCGGCCGGCCGCCAGCACTGGGCTTCCTGCTGGTAACCGTTTTCCAGATAGACGCCGTTGATGCTCGGCAAGCCGAGGCCCACAACCTTGATGTCCTTGCGCCGCAGCTTTTCCACCGCCAGCGCCGACATCGAGGTTCCCGACACCGAGCAGCCGACCAGGCCCTTCAGGTTGGGGTACTTCTTGATCACCTCGTTGACCTTGTCGAGGGCGGTCTTTTCGTCGTTGTTGTCTTCGAGCGGCTCGCTGAGCACGAAGGTCATGTTCGGATAGGTGGCCTTGACGTGCTCGAGGCCCGCATTGAACCACTGCATGTGGGTTTCCATGGTCAGGGCGCCGACGACGCCCGCGAACTCGCCCTCGCCACCCATCGCCTTGGCGAGGTTGTCGAACATGAGCCGGCCGAAATCCTCGTTCTTGAAGGCCTCGACATCATAGTTGGCTGTGCTCGCGAGACTCTGGGCCTCGTGGCTGACAACGATGATGCCGGCGTTCCGCGCCTTCTCGAGCACGGGCTTCATCGATTGCGGATCGTTGGGAACGACGAGGATGGCATCGACCTTCTTGGCGATCAGGCTCTCGACCATCTGCGCCTGCTTCGCCGGGTCGCCGGTCTCGGGCGCGATCTGATAGGCGTTCACGCCGAAGTCCTTGCCGAAAGCCTCGACCCCGACACGCATGTCATCGAACCAGGAAATGCCTTCCTGCTTGGCGCACATAACGATCTCGAAGGTTTCCTGGGAGACCGCGCGTGACGCGGTGAATGCGGCTGGACCTGCAAGGACGAAGCCTGTTGACCCAGCCAGAAAAGTTCTACGCCTAAGCATCTCAAATCCTCCAATCTCGGATTGCCTGACGAGATGAAGCCTCGGCGAACAGGATCCCAAAAGCATTGACGCCTATCAATGCTGCTGCCGCCGTCGCCTCGACAGAGGCGGCACAAGGCAAAGCAGCCTTTGGATGCCGTGACCTATCGGTCTTCCATGCGTTCAATGCCGGTGACCTGTGGCTCTGATCTTCCTCCAAATCCTGGTAGAGTCCGTCACACACCGGGAGACGGACGAATGAAACGTTCACGGTTCAAGGAAGGACAGATCATTGGAATTGTGAAGGAGCAGGAAGCGGATGCGAAAGCAGCCGGTGTCTGCCGCAAGCGCGGCAACCTGGATGCGAACTTTCCACAAATACAGGGCGAAGGATGGCGGCATGGACGTGTCCGATGCCCGCAGGCTGAAGGCCCCGGAAGATGAGAATGCGAAGCTCAAGAAGCTTGGCGATAGCCCGCGCCGGTCTTCGTGCCGACCTCCAGCGCCATCAACTTCTCGGCAGCAAAGCCGATCATATCTCGCGAGCCAAACCGGCGTCGGCGCTCTTCTCAACGAGTGAGCGCAGGTTCATCATGTCGTCGGTCATCGATGGCGCCCTTCAGGTTGGTCTTCAACAACCGACCCTTCCGGAAAACACTGGTGACCACCGCCGCCCTGCAACACCGCGCGCTGGGACACGACCCCGCGATCTGCAAACTGACCTTGATCGCGAGCACGCCCGTCGACGGCCAGCAGATACGCCGGTGATGAAATCAGCCGTCGCCAGGTGCGGGCACGCTTCGTGTGAGTTCGAGGGAAACCACGCTGCCGCGACCCGGGCCATCGCTCCAAACCGTGACGTCGCCGCCGTGCAACTCCATAAGTTGCTTTGCCAGGGCCAGACCGATGCCAAGCCCTCCATGTGCATGATCGCTGTGCTCCTCGATCTGCTCGACCATCTCGAAGATCGCCTTCGCCCCCTCCGGCGTGAGTCCAAGCCCGTTGTCAGCCACGCTGATGCGATAGGCTTCCTCGCGTGCCTCCAGCGACACGTCGATCCGGCCGCCCTGCGGGGTGTATTTCGCGGCGTTGTTCAGCAGGTTTGAAACGCACTGCGTCAGGCGGACCTTGTCGGCGAATATCATGCAGGGCGTCTCCGGCGCCCTGAGGGTGAGCGCGTGTTCCCTTTCCTCTATCACCGGCCTCGTCATCTCCACAGCCGAGGCGATGGCTTCCCTCAGGTCGAATGTCGACTTGGCGAGATTGATCTTGCCCTGGGCTATTCGGTACGCATCCAGCAGATCGTCAATGAGTCGGATGACGTGTTCCATCTGCTCCTGCATGTGGCCGTGGATCTGCTCGGCTCTCGTTGCTTCCGGCTTCCTGGAAAGAAGCTTCAATCCGCCGTTCAGTGCAGCCAGCGGGTTTCTCAGTTCGTGCCCGATTACGCTGATGAATTCGTTCTTTCGCTTGTCAGCGAGCCGGAGGGCCCGTGCACTCATCGCCGGACAAGAGATCCGTGCCTTTGCGGCTGCCAACGCCCCCAGCCAATACCTATTTTCTTTTGAAAATCAGCCGCTTAACCACTTCTCCACCTTGACGGCCGGAACAGTTTTGCGGTGCAGCCAGCCGGATCAGTTCGGCGCATCGTTTCAATCCGCTTCATCAGCGCCTTGCAGGCTTGCGGTTGCTCCGGAGGGAGATCGGCGGAAATCACCTCCAATTGGACCATCAAAAATGCCGATCGGTGGTTTTAGATCCAACGCGCCTGCGAATGTGTTTCACTCGTGCCGAAAGGGTGATCCAAGGGACGGCCGTCTCGGATAGCCGATCGCGGCTGTCGCTGCGCGATGGTCCTGAAAAATCCGGACCAGGCTCCGATCCGGCCAGGGACGAGGTTCTGGCGGCGATCGAGACCCTCGCCTGCTCACGCATGGTCAATCACGTCCCCCGACACGGCACTCAACCGCACAGCAGTGGGGATCTACTGCAGCACCGTCTTGGGAAAGTAGAAGCTGACAATCCAGTTGGGCATGTCGACAATTTCCGAAATGCGCAAATCTCCTGCAACACTGCACAGCATGTAGGCGTCCATGGCGGACATGCCGTTCGTCATGCAAAGCCAGTCGATCATCCGGCTCACGGCTTCCCTGGACGCCGTCATCAGGTCCGGCCCCACGCCGGTTGTCACCCGATAGCCTTTTTGATCGATATGGCTTGTAACCGGCCCGGACGTCTCGAGCCTTGGCGATGGCAGATTTGCCTGCTTGATCAGGTCGACCTTGATCTCGACATTCATCGGGCTCTCGATCGCCGTGCCGCAGATCTCGCCGTCCCCCTGCGCGGCATGCGTGTCTCCCAGGGAAAGCAGCGCACCCCTCACTTCCACCGGAAGATAGAGTGTGGTCCCCTTGCAATTGTCACGGATGTCCATGTTGCCGCCGACGTTCCGCGGCGGCACGACGCTGTGCAGGCCCGTTTCTGCCGGCGCCAGGCCAATCGTGCCGACAAAAGGCTTCAACGGCACTTTGCCGAAAGTGGCGAACCCGGCTGGCTTTGCCAGACCTGTATCGTATTTCCAGATATGCAGAGCGGGATCCGTGAACTGGTCGGCCAGGAGACCGAAGCCGGGAATATTCGCCGTCCATCCCCAGCCAGACGCGTGAAAGTCGAGAAAGGTGATCGCTACCGCATCGCCGGGTTCGGCTCCGTCGACAAAGACCGGACCCGTGACCGGATTGACCTTGCCAAAATCCAGTGCCTTGAGATCCTCCAGCCCGGCCGCCGCGTGCAGTTGCCCACCCGAGGCATCAATGGTTTCAACCGCGATGGTTTCACCAGGCTTCACCGTCAGGACGGGAGAAATCGCGTTGTCCCAGCCAAGGTGATGATGATGCTTGTGGATTGTGTGATTGCATCCCATTTCCAGACTCCTTCAGCATTCAGCGCTTGCGTTTCACCAATTCCTCGATTTCCCTGTTGCCCATGATGCCGTTCGGCAAAAACGCCATGACGGCGACGATAACGATGCCAAGAAGCAGTCCGGACAGGCCCAGGACCTCGGGAAACTTGATCCCACCGATATTCGGACCTGTTTCAAGCCACCGCACCAGTTCCAGCCCGATTGATATCAGCAAGGTTCCGAACACGGCACCGGTCACACTGCGCAGGCCGCCCAGGATCAACATGGCAACGGTGAGAAATACGAAGTTGAAGTAGAAGGGCCGCGCCGAAATGGTGCCGAGATAAAATGCGTAGGCAATCCCGGCTGCGGCAAAAAACAGTGTCCCGATAACCCAGGCGATCAGTCGAACCCTGAAGACATCAACTCCCATGGCACGCGCGCCCACTTCGTCATCGGCCGAAGCGCGCAATTTCAGTCCGACCGCGCTTTCCCGAAACATCCGGGCGAGAAAGATCGCGACAATGACCAGCACCGTGATCTGAGGCAGGTCGAAAATCTTGGGTATGCCAAACAGCGCCTGGTTTCCCTTGAAGATATCCGTCCGGTAGAGAAAGATGGAATGGACGATCACCAGGATGGCAATGCTGACGATCGTGACGCCCACGCCGGTCAACCTCGCCATGAACAGGCCGGTTGCGAGCCCGAGCAGACCCGTGATCAGCAATGCCAGGAGTGCGGCACTCACTGCGGACAGTTCGAACGCGTTCAGCCCCCACGGCGCGTCGGGCAATGAGATGGCCTTCATCGCAATCGGCGTGACGCAGATTGCGGCCACATAGGCAGCGATTCCCATGAAGGCCGCGTGGGAGAAACTGGTGATGTTGGCATTGCCTGTGAAAACCTGCAGCCCGACAACCACCAGAAGATTGACGAAAACGGCATAGAGCATGCGCGCCTGGTAGCTTTCGCCCCAGAGATAGTAGGCTCCCACGATCGCCAGGATGACCAGACTGAGGAGCGCACTGCCAAGCAATCCCTGGCGCTGGGCACTGTTGAGGGCGAGAAACCTCATAGCTTGTCTCCCTTCTCGCGCGCCGGCGAAAGAATGCCGTCCGGCCGCCAGATCAGGACCAGCGCGACAAGAGCGAACACCACGGCATGAGCGAGACCGCCTGCGCTTTGCGGCAGGAGAATCAGCACCGCCACTTCTGTAATCCCGAGAAGAAACCCGCCGAGCACTGCCCCCGGCAGGCTTCCGAAACCGCCGATCACACAGGCGACAAACGCCACCAGCACGGGGTCGAAGCCCTTATGCGGCTGCACACTGCCGCGCCGCGCCATGATGAAAATGCAAGCCAGGCCCGCAAGCAATCCGGAAATCGCAAAGGCGCCGGCGATCACCCGGTTGGCGCGCACCCCACACAGGCGAACCATCTCGAAATCGAGTGCCGCAGCCCGCATGGCCATGCCCAGTGTCGTCCGGCGGAGGAAGAACATCAGCGCAAGGATTGCGAAAATCGTGGTCACCGTTTCATAGATCTGAAGTGAAGAGACACGGATTGAGCCGAAGGCGAGTGTCCGGTCGAGAAAGATGAACTGGGTCGCAGCAATCGGGCGGGGCGAGCCAAACAGCAAGAACAGATTTTGCAGGATGATGCTGACGCCAAAGGCAGTCAGCAGGCCGGTCGTCAGATCGGCTCCCCGCACGGTTCGAAACGCCACGCGTTCAAGCGCGACGGAGGCAAAGACGCAAGCCGCCACAACACCGATCATCAACACAAGCGGATTGTTTGTCAGCAGCGTCCCCATGATGACCATCGAATAGCCGCCAAAGGCGATGACTTCGCCATGGGCGAAATTGACCAGGCCCATGATCGAAAACACGATTGCGAGCCCCAGCGCGATCAGCGCGTATTCGGCGCCAAAGCTCAACGCGTTCAGGCTTTGCTGAATGAGGTAGTCCATCAGCTGTGCACTCCTGTCAGCTCGTCCATCAGATCGCTTCCATCCCCGAATTCTTCCGCTGTGCCCTGGCGGGATATGACGCCATTGTTGAGGATGTAGACTTTGTCGGAAACACCGATTGCCGCGGCGGCGTTCTGCTCCACGAGCAGGATGGTGGTTCCGCGTGCCTTCAATTCGCGAATGATCTCGAAGATCTTGGCGACAATCTGCGGCGCAAGGCCCAGAGACGGCTCGTCCAGCAGCAGGATTCGCGGGCGTGACAGCAGTGCGCGGGCAATGGCAAGCATCTGCTGCTCGCCGCCCGAAAGAGTGCCCGCCATCTGCTCGGCCCGTTCTCCCAGAATTGGAAACCGGTCGAACCACTCCCCTATTTCTGAAACGAGTGCGGCCCTGTCGGTTCTCATCGCACCGCCCATGAACATATTGTCGCGCACCGACAGATTGGCGAAAATTCGCCGCCCCTCGGGGGAAATGGCGATTCCTTTCCGGCAGCGTTCTTCAATCGACATGCGCGTGATGTCCTGGCCGAGAAGCTTCATGGTTCCCGTGGACTTTGCGGTGCCGGTAATGGCCGAGAGCGTGGATGTCTTGCCGGCTCCGTTTGGACCCAGAAGCGAAACGCATTGCCCCTCTGACACGGAAATATCGATTCCGTGCACGGCTTCGATCACGCCGTGAAAGACCTTCAGGTGATTGATTTCAAGCATCGGCGTCTTCTTCACTGCGAGAGCGGTTCACCGCGAGAGTGGCTTTCCGGGCCTGGCCCGGAAAGCCACAGGCTATGGCGCTATTTGAACGAAGGCGCGTTGGCGGGAATTTCCTGGG
>NZ_JACIYP010000169.1 GCF_014359905.1 Hoeflea sp.
TCGGTGGCACGGGCACCATGTTTGGACCCATTGTTGGGGCGGCATTGCTTACCATGCTGCCGAACGCGCTGAGCTATGTTCCGTTCCTGCCGCCAACAGAAATCGGTTCGATCCAGCAGATCCTGTACGGCTTGGCAATGATCCTGATGATGATCTTTCGGCCGGGCGGAATTGTCGGGCGCAGTCGCAGTAAAAGGGACGAGAAATAATGCGTTACGGTTCGAAGGAAGCGGAGAATGTTGTGACGACGGCCATATCCCCGGCGCAGGCTTCATCCGAGGCAGCAGGCAAAGCTCTGCGAATATCCAACCTCAGCAAAAGTTTCGGAGGCCTCCAGGCAATCCAAGACATCACGCTGGATTTGCACACTGGGATCATAACCAGTCTTGTGGGACCAAATGGCGCGGGCAAGACGACACTGTTCAACACGATAACCGGGCACATCAAGCCCGATACCGGGACGGTACAGTTCGAAGGGCATTCCTTGGTGGGGCATCCACCTTGGAAGATTGCTCGGATGGGCGTAATGCGCACCTTTCAAGATCTACGTCTTTTCATGCATATGAGCGTCGAGGACAACGTGCTGGCCGCGATGGAGCCGCGCTCTTGGTTCTGGCAGCCTGCTGGCAGGCAGGCGAACAATGCGCGACGCGAACGAACGGCGGCAATTCTGAAAGAGACGGGCCTGAGTGCGAAGGCTGGAAGTCTGGCAGGCAGCCTATCATATGCTGAACGCAAGTTTCTCAGTCTGGCGCGGATCATGGCGACGGAAGCGCGACTGTGGCTCCTCGATGAGCCGGCCGCCGGACTCGACCCGCCATCGTACGAATTGTTTCAGGATCTGTTGCGCAACCAGGTTCAGCGAGGGATCTCAGTCTGCATCATTGAGCACAACCTGGACATCATCACCGCGATATCTGATCGGATTGCTTTTCTTGATCAGGGCCGTGTCATTGCCGAAGGCGAACCCAGCAAAATTCTGGAGGATCCGAAGCTGATTGAGATCTATTTCGGCGGAGGTCAGTCATGAGTAATCTTCTTGGTGCCAGCGATCTGGTCGTTGGATACGATGAACGTCCGGTTCTGTGCGAGGTGAGCTTTGAGTTGCGGGCAGGCGAGGTTCTGTGCCTGCTCGGGCATAACGGTGCGGGCAAATCCACGCTCCTCAAGTCGCTGTTCGGGCTTGTCCCGCGGCGGAGTGGAGAGATATTTCTGGATGGCCAGCCGGTCGCAGCCACCGATCCGCGGCAAATGGTGCAGGCTGGTATCTCTCTCATCCCCGAAGGCCGCGGGATTTTCCCTGCACTAACGGTTGCCGAGAACTTTCGACTGGGAATGTGGTCGGCTGGCGTACCCGAAGCCGAGCGGCCGGAGCGGCTTGAGTGGGTTCTGAGCATTTTGCCAGACATCAAAAAGTTCTACGAACGACCTGCTGGTACTCTGTCAGGGGGGCAGCAGCAGATGGTGTCAATCGGCCGCGCCCTGCTTAGCCGGCCCCGGTGTTTGCTGATGGACGAGCCGTCCATCGGGCTTGCACCGAAGCTGTTTGAGGATCTCATGCAGCCGGTGCGTGAACTGCAACAGTCGACGGGTATGTCGATATTACTCGTCGAGCAGAACGTCTTCGAAGCACTCAAGATGTCGGATCGAGTGATCGTGATGAAGGCTGGCGAATTGATCTGGAGCGGGGTTCCCGAAGAGCTCCAAGGCAATTCGCAGCTGCGTGAGAAATTGAAGGAGCTCTATTGATGGAGGATTCCGAGACCCTCTCTGCACTTCTTGACCGTCGCGCAAGCGAAGTCCCTGATTCACTGGCTTTGGTAACCAGCGACGGGCAGACTGTGAGCTATGCAGAACTCGAACGGTTGAGCCGTCGTGTCGCGGCTTGGCTCACTGCACAGGGACTGACAAGTGGCGACCGCGTTGCGGTCTGGCTCGTCAACCGGATTGAGTGGATTGCCTTGCTCTACGGGGCTAGCAGAGTCGGCGTCGGGATCGTCGCGGTGAATACGCGTTACCGCGGCACCGAACTGCAGCACATTTTGAGCCGCTCAGGCGCATCGATGCTGGTTCTCGATGCGCAGTTCCGCAAGATCGATTTCCTGTCGCTGCTACAGGATGTCAATCCTGATAGCGTTCCTGATCTCAGCCGGATTGCACTTCTCGGGCGGGAAGAACCGCAGCCCGACACCATTCTCGGCCGCAAGGTCGTTCGTTTCAGCCTGTCTGATCTTTCCGACGGTGAGGCGGCGCAGAGCGTCAGCGCGCCCGACGATCTCGCAGTACTCTTTTCAACGTCGGGGACGACCAAGCTTCCGAAGCTGGTCATGCATACACAACGCACACTATCCTCTCACACTGGGAATCTGTCGCGCGCGTTTGGCTTTGCCGAGGACGGCGCTCGATTGCTGGGCGCGCTGCCTCTGTGCGGGGTCTTTGGCCTCAACCCCGTTCTTGCGGCTCTTGCCGGCGGGGCAACCGTCTACCTAATGGAGGCCTTTGATGGCAAGGAAGCGGTTGAGCTGATTGAGAAGCATAGCATCACCCATGCCTTCGGATCGGACGAGATGTTTCGCCGCATACTGGAGAGTGCCACCGAGGAAAAACCAATGCCGGCGGCGCGCATCGTCGGCTTTGCGGCGCTTCAAGCCGGCGCATCCGAACTCGCGCGCGATGCCTGGAGCCGCGGCGTGCCTATGACTGGAATGTACGGAGCGAGCGAGGTCAACGCCCTCTTTTCAAAACAGCCTGACCATCTTCCGCTTGACGAACAGATCAAGGCCGGTGGCGTTCCGGTTTCCCCCGAGGCTCACGTCCGGATCCGAGATGTCGAAACTGGCGAACTGCTGCCCGCGGGCAAAAACGGTATCATCGAGATTCGTGCGCCCAGCAATTTCACCGGATACTGGAACGACCCTGACGCGACGGCGAAGGCGATTGATGCCGAAGGCTTTTACAGCACCGGCGATATGGGAATGCTGCGCGAGGATGGCAGTTTCGTCTACGAAGCGCGCATCGATGATGCGATGCGGCTATCGGGTTTTCTGGTCAATCCAGGCGAGGTCGAGGACGTTCTCAAAGAAATCGAGGGTGTCGAGGACGCGCAAGTGATCGCTGTCACACTGGAGGGCAAAATGCGTAGCGCAGCGTTCATCATCCCAGCGCCCGGGGCCTCGCCCGATCCTGACCATGTGATCGCCGAAACCGGCCGGTTGATGGCGGCCTTCAAAGTCCCGGCGCGCGTTTGGGTAGTGGATCAGTTTCCAGTGACCGAAAGCGCCAACGGCATGAAAATTCAGCGTGGCCAACTGCGGAAGATGGCTGCTGAGCGGCTGGAAAAGGAAAAATACTGATCCGATCAGGCGCCTGAGATGCAGGCCTGTACGAATCGGTAATTTGTAGGAGAAGACATTCATGGACGACACTGACAATTTCACCGGCCCAGGTCCGGATTTTGTACATGCCAGAACTTTGCAGGAAGGGCGCTTTGCTATCCAGCAATGCACATCGTGCGGCAACCATGTGTTTATGCCGCGCGTCCTGTGCCCCCATTGCGGTGGTCCGCGGCTGGAATGGACGCCGATCGACGGCCGCGGGACAGTCCATTCGACTACAGTTGTGCGGCGTAGACCAGAGAAAGGCGGCGACTATGATGTTTCGCTCATTGATCTTCAGGAAGGCGTTCGGTTGATGAGCCGCGTCGAGGAGATCGACCCCGCTGCCGTGCGCATCGGTATGGATGTCAAGGCGCGGATCGTCGAGACGAAATCGGGAAATGTACTGACCTTTGTTCCCGCTTAAGGAGAAAAACACCATGTCTCACCAACTTCGAGGTGCCGCCGCGATCGTCGGCGTGGGTTTGAGCGGTCTGCCGTCAGCCCCGGAAAGAACTGCCATGGAAATCCTGGCTGAGTCTGTTCATCGCGCTCTGGACGATGCCGGGTTGAAGCTCGGAGACATCGACGGGCTGTTTACCGGTTCGTCCTATCACTTCTTGCCATCTTTATCGGTGGCCGAATATCTCGGTCTGAAACCGAAATTCCAGGACACGACCATGGTGGGCGGGTCCTCGTTCGTAGGGCACCTCCTCAATGCCGCATTGGCTCTCAATGCCGGGCTGTGCGATGTCGCGCTGGTTTGCTATGGCAGCAATCAGGGTTCGGGTTTTGGCAAGCTCAAGACAATGAGCGAAACCCAACCCTACGAAGTGCCCTATGAGCCGCGCTATCCGATCTCGAGTTATGCCCTCGCGGCCGCGCGGCACATGCACGAATTTGACACCCGTCGCGAGGATCTTGCGGAAATCGCGGTCGCGGCGCGCAAATGGGCGCAAATGAACCCTTTGGCTGTCAAACGCGATCCGCTCTCTATCGACGACGTTTTGAACGCGCGCCAGATCAGTGATCCGCTCGGCCTGCTGGATTGCTGCTTGGTATCGGATGGCGGTGGGGCGGTGATCCTCGTGCGGAGAGAGCGCGCCAAGAACTTTCCCAAAGAGCCAGTCTTCGTACTGGGATGCGCTGGCGCGACCACTCATCGCCAGATCTCCTGTATGGCCAATCTGACGACCACAGCTGCAGCGGACTCGGGGCCGCGGGCGTTTGAAATGGCTGGACTTCGGCCGTCGGACATCGACGTCGTAGAACTCTATGATGCATTCACCATCAATACCTTGCTGTTTCTCGAGGACCTCGGTTTCTGCGAGAAGGGGCAAGGCGGAGCCTTCGTCCGCGATGGCAGGATCGCCCCCGGCGGCGCGCTGCCAGTCAATACCAACGGTGGCGGCCTGTCGTGCTGTCATCCGGGAATGTACGGGATTTTCACCGTCATCGAGGCTGTGCAGCAGCTTAGGGGCGAGTCGGGCGACCGGCAGGTGGCCAACGCCCGGACTGCCGTGGCCCATGGCAATGGAGGCGTGCTGTCAAGCCAGGTAACCTCGATACTGGGAACGGCGGACGTACTCTGAATTAAACAATAAGATACAAGGGAAGAAGAGAGATGCAGAACGAGTCTTTGATGGATGAAAAAGTGGTCGTCGTGACCGGAGCAGGGCGTGGAATCGGAAGGGAAATTGCCCTTGAGATGGCCCGGAGTGGCGCCGCCGTGGTGGTGAATGACATAGGTGCGAATGTCGATGGCAGCGACTCTGGCGAAGACCCGGCGGACGAACTCGTGCGGGAAATCCAGGCCGCGGGCGGCCGGGCGGTCGCCAGCAAGGATAGCGTTGCCGAGCAATCTTCCGCCGGGCAGATCGTGACCGCGGCGTTGGATAGTTTTGGCCGAATCGATGCGATCGTGAACAACGCCGGCATCCTCCGCGACCGGATGTTTTTCAACATGAGCGAGGAAGAGTGGCGCGCTGTGATTGACGTGCATCTACATGGTACGTTCTTTGTTTCGCGAGCCGCGGCGCCCCATTTCAAGAAGCAGAACTCTGGTGCTTACGTCCACATGACCTCGACTTCGGGTCTGATTGGTAACTACGGGCAAGCGAACTACGGCGCGGCGAAGCTCGCCATCGCGGGACTGTCGCACCAGATCGCCATTGACATGCAGCGGTACAATGTCCGCTCGAACTGCATCGCACCTTTCGCCTGGAGCCGGATGATCGGGGCAATTCCTACAGATAGCGAACACAAGCAGGCTCGGGTCGAGAAACTCAAGAAACTTGAGCCGAAGAAGATCGCGCCGATGGCGGTCTGCCTGTCAAGCGAAGCGGCCAGCGATGTCAGTGGCCAGATTTTCGCCGTGCGGGGCAACGAGATTTTTCTGATGAGCCAGCCGCGGCCCGTTCGCGGCATGCACACCGCCGATGGCTGGACGCCGCAATCGATCGTGGAGCGCGTTCTCCCCGCCATGAAGCCGAATTTCTTTGCCCTTGAAACATCCTCCGAGGTGTTCCCTTGGGATCCGATGTGAGGAAGCCATGAGCATTGATTATGACCGCCTGTTGAACTGGAAATTTCCGGAAGTACGGCAGCGCATCAGCCAGCGGGATGCGATCCTCTATGCATTGGGGATCGGTCTCGGAAGCGACCCGCTGGATGAGAACCAACTTCGATTTGTGTATGAAAAGTCGCTTCAGGTCCTTCCGACCTATCCTGTGGTTCTGGGCTATCCCGGCTTCTGGTTGAAGGACCCGGGGACCGGTGTGGACTGGGTGCGGCTCGTGCATGGCGAGCAAGGCATACAGATTCATCGGCCCCTGCCGTCGGAGGGAGAGGTCATCGGTCGCACCCGTGTCACCGGTATCGTGGACAAGGGCGCCGGAAAAGGGGCGTTGGTGTATACCGAGCGAGAGCTGACGAATGCGGAGAATGGCGAACTGCTCGCGACACTGACAAACACCACCTTTTGTCGCGGCGACGGGGGCTTCGGCGGTCCAACCGGACCGGTCAAACCCGCCCCACAATTGCCGCAGCGGCCGGCGGACGCGTCCATCGCGTTGCCCACTCTTTCGCAGGCGGCGCTGTTGTATCGGCTCAACGGCGACTTTAACCCTTTGCATGCCGAGCCTGCGGTCGCGCGCGCGGCAGGTTTCGACCGACCTATCCTCCACGGGTTGGCTACAATGGGAGTAGCCGGTCATGCGCTGCTGCGCGTGATGGACTATGATCCCTCTGCGCTGTCTTCCATCTCGGTGCGATTCTCTGCGCCGGTCTTCCCCGGCGAGACGCTGACCACCGACGTCTGGAAAGAAGGCGGCGAATTGTTCTTCCGCACTCAAGTGGCAAGCCGCAATGTGTTGGTCCTCAACAACGGACACGCGACACTTCGTGCGTAAGTCCGCTCTGAAGCTGCGGCAGTTCCTCGCGGTTCAAGAACCGACCGCAGCTTCGCTCGTTTTCAACGTCAACTCTAATCTTAACCTGGGTGCCAGCGAAGGACGAGGATCATGAAGACAATCGCTACGGAAGAAACAATGCGGGCCGTCGTCGTCGAACGCTTCGGCGGACCCGAGGTGCTCGTCTTGCGTGAGCTACGCCGCCCGCAGCCTGGGCCGGGCCAGGTGCTTATCCGCGTCGCATATTGCGGCGTCTGCAGGCATGACCTGCTGACCCGCAGCGGAGCCTTTCCGTCGATCTCCCTTCCGATCACCCTTGGTCACCAAGTGAGCGGACGGATAGCCGTGCCGGGAGAAGGTGTCTCCAATCTGAGCGTTGGCCAGAGAGTGATGACCATGATCTACCAGTCCTGTGGCAGTTGCATAAACTGCGTCGAGGGTAATACAGCGCTGTGCATGACGCAGCGGTCGCAGTTTCTTGGCGAGGATTTCGACGGCGGCTACGCCGAATACGTTCTGGTGGATGAAAAGATGGTTGTGCCGGTCGAGGACGGCCTGCCATTGGAACACGCAGCTGTGATCACCTGCACCTATGGCACGGCTTACCACGCCCTGTTAACACGTGGCGGCGCGTCGACCCGGCAGACTGTTCTTGTAACCGGGGCAAGCGGGGGCGTGGGGCTGCATCTGCTGCAACTGGCGCGCCACTTCGGTATCACGGTGATCGCGGTGACCAACTCGCCAAACAAGCAGGATCTGCTGCGCAGGTTCGGCGCAAGCGAGGTGATCGTCAACCGCGACGGTAGGTTCGCGGCCGCCGCGAAGAAAGCTACGGGGGGGCGCGGGGTCGATCTCGTGATGGAGATCGTCGGCGGCGCCAGCTTGGGCGAAAGCGTTCATGCTGTCCGCAATGGCGGCGCTATCGTCCTCATCGGAAACATCGAGGGGCAGCCCACCTCGATAAAGCCCGCGCATTTCATACTCAAGGAAATCAGCCTAATCGGCACCAAGAGCTGTACCCGCCACGAAGTCGGCGAGGTCTGTAGGCTGATCACTGACGATCAGCTGGGCGTGGAGGTGGACGGGATATTCCCGCTCGATCAGGCCGCAAAGGTCCATCGCATGATGGAAGACGGTTCTGCGCATGGGCGCTTTGTCCTGCAGGTAAACGGCGACATCGCCTGAATAGGCCATCGGCTCAAACGAATGCGGCCAGCCCGCAGCGATTGTTCGGACGGGACCATAAGGTCCAACACAACGGGGAGACAGAATCGTGACCGACGGCGTCATCTGCGAAGCAGAACAGGATCGACTGATACTCACGCTCGACAGGCCGGCAAAGCTGAACGCCGCCAATGGTGCCATGATACGGGCACTGACCGAGGCGATCCTCTCGGTTGATGCGACCACGGGAGTGGTGGTGATCCGAGGAAACGGACCGCGGGCCTTCTGCGTTGGCTCTGATCTGGAGGAGTTTCAACAGGGCCCTGACGCGCAGAAAGACCACATTTGTGCCCTTAGATCGCTTGTCGAAACCGTCTACGCCTGCCCGGTTCCTGTCGTCGCATCCGTCCATGGCTTCACGCTCGGAACCGGCGCTATGATCGCGGCACTGGCCGACATCGTCATCGCCTCGTCCAACCTGTCGTTCGGCGCCCCGGAAATGCATCACAAGATGTATCCGGCCTTGGTACATGCGGTGCTTTTGGAACGCGTGACAAACTCGATCGCTTGCGATCTATGTACCAGCGCCCGGATCATCAGCGCGACCGAAGCCCTGAACCTTGGTCTTGTATCCGAGATTGTGCCCGAAGACGATG
>NZ_JACIYP010000017.1 GCF_014359905.1 Hoeflea sp.
AGAAACCCCAGTCTCAGAGATGGAAACAGCGTCTTGGAAAAAGTGCCGACATAGATTACGCGGCCATGCGTATCGATGCTCTTGAGCGTCGGAAGCGGCTGATCGCCGAAATAGAAATCGCCATCATAATCATCCTCGACGATGAAGGCGCCTGCCCGGTCTGCCGCATCGAGAAGGGCCAGGCGGCGCGACAGGCTCAACACCTTGCTCAAGGGCTGCTGATGCGATGGCGTGACGAACGCCAGCCTGAAATCGGGCGCCTTTGCGAGCCCGTCATCCACCACAATGCCTTCATCATCGACTGCGACGGGGACAAGTTCCGCGCCTTGCGACACAAACGCGTTGCGCGCGCCGATGGCGCCGGGGTTCTCAAACCAGACCTTCTCGCCCTGGTCGAGCAGCATGCCACCGATCAGGGAGAAGGCCTGCTGGGCTCCGCCGACAATGAACACCTGTTCCGGGTCGCACTGAATGCCGCGGCTGGCATTGAGATGCGCAGCGATGGCCGCGCGCAGACGCTGAAGCCCGAACGGATTGCCATATCCCATCACCGCATCCCGATCCGTCCTGAGGTGCCGGGCCGAGAGCCGCGCCCATTGCGCCATCGGAAAGGCGTTGAGCGCGGGAAGCGCCGTGACAAAGGCCTGGGATTTGTTCGGCAAACGCCGCCGCTCTGCAAACAACCGGCAGGCCTTGAGGGTGGATTGGGACAGGCGCGGCTGTTGCTCATCGCCGGCTTTGGAGGGTTCCGGCTTGATCCGCACCCTGCCCGTCATTGTGTGGCTGACAAAGGTTCCGGCGCCGATCCTGGATTCAAGCAGGCCTTCCGAGATCAGGCGGCTGACCGCATCGAGCGCTGTTGTCCGGGACACGCCGACCTCGCTTGCCAGAGTCCGCGTCGCCGGAAGCCGTTCCCCGCCACTCAATCCGCCCGACAGGATGATGTCGCGCAGGCCCATGTAGAGTTGCACGCTGATTTTCCGGTCCTGCGACCTGTCGATCCGAATCGAGGAGAGGATCGCACCCGCCTTGGTTTTCATCAGTGTGTTCCCGCCGTGGCCAAATTGGTTTGCAAGCTTTGCCAGATTGGACCTTATCGTAAGTCCAATCCAGCCGCTACGGTCTGCGCCAACGTCGGCATGGGATCGCACAACATGAAAATTGCTCACATTGAAACCTTTACCAACGAGTTTGTCTGTTTTGTCAAAGTGACGACCGACAGCGGCGCCATAGGCTGGGGTCAGGTGGCGCCCTACTATGCCGATATCACCGCGCAGATTGTCCACCGGCAGGTCGCGCCTTATGCACTCGGGCAATCGGCCCTCGATATCGATCACCTTGTCGATCTCGTTCCCGAGAAAGAACACAAGTTTCCCGGCTCATACCTGAAGCGTGCTCTTGGCGGCCTCGATACGGCACTCTGGGATCTGCGCGGTCGCCTGGAGGGCAAGCCCGTCTGCGAACTGATCGGCGGAACGCCGGGATCCATTCGCGCCTATGCCTCCTCGATGAAGCGCGACATCACGCCGAAGGACGAGGCCGCCCGATTGAGCCGCCTGCGCGATGAATTCGGCTTCGACGCCTTCAAGTTCCGCATCGGCGCCGAGGTTGGCCGCGGCAAGGATGAGTGGCCGGGCCGGACCGAGGAAATCGTGCCGACCATGCGCAAGGCCATGGGTGACGATGTCGCGCTGCTCGTCGACGCCAATTCCTGCTACGCGCCGGACCAGGCCATCGAGATCGGCAAGATGCTCGAGCAGAACGGCATCAGCCATTTCGAGGAGCCCTGTCCCTATTGGGAATATGAGCAGACCCGGCAGGTGACGGAGGCATTGTCCATCGACGTCACCGGCGGCGAGCAGGATTGCGAGTTGACGAACTGGCGCTGGATGATCGAGATGAAGGCCGTCGATGTCGTCCAGCCCGACATCTGCTACCTGGGCGGCCTCACGCGCACCTTGCGAGTGGCGGACATGGCGCACAAGGCAGGACTGCCCTGCACGCCCCATTGCGCCAACTGGTCGATGGTCACGCTGTTCACCATGCATCTGCTCCGCGCCATCCCGAATGCGGGAAAATACCTCGAATTCTCCATCGAGGGCGAAGACTATTATCCCTGGCAGGACGGGTTGTTTGTCAAATCGCCCTACGACATCGTCGATGGCAAGGCGACGGTGACGAACGCGCCCGGGTGGGGTGTTGAGATCAGTCCTGCATGGCTCGAACAATCGACCCATCGGATAAGTTCATTCGAAAAGTGACGGCGGCGAATTGTCGAACCATTGCGATCCGGCTAGACAGAGCGAATGAAACAGCGACCATTGGGATCATCCGGCCCCGGCGTATCTGCCCTCGGGCTCGGGTGC
This sequence comes from Hoeflea sp., assembly GCF_014359905.1. GTDB lineage: Bacteria > Pseudomonadota > Alphaproteobacteria > Rhizobiales > Rhizobiaceae > Hoeflea. The sequence continues at coordinate 2,367 of NZ_JACIYP010000017.1, forward strand.
TGGAACTTTGCAGGGCCCTACGGCCCGACTTCCGAGAAGGAAAGCCATGAGACCCTGGCCGCGGCAAGGGATCTTGGGATCACTTTCATCGACACGGCCAATGTCTACGGCATGGGTGTGTCCGAGAAAGTCATCGGCAGCTACCTCGCTAAACACAAGGCCGAATTCCGGATTGCCACCAAAGCCGGCATTCGCCGCGATCCCTCGACCGGTATCAGAACTTTCGACAATTCCCCGGATCATCTCAGAGGCGAGCTCGAAAACTCGCTCCGGAACCTCGGCGTGGATCACGTCGACCTATTCTATATTCACAGGCGTGAAGCCGGCCGACCGATTGAAGAGGTCATGGACACGCTCCAGCGCCTCAGGCAGGAAGGCAAGATTGGCGGCATCGGCTTTTCAGAGATCTCGCCGGCGTCGCTCAGGCTGGCCCATGCCGTTGCTCCCGTAAGCGCGGTGCAAAGCGAATATTCGCTCTGGTCCCGGCAGCCGGATCTTGGAATGGTTCAGACCTGCAGGGATCTCGGAGTGGCGTTCGTCGCGTTCTCGCCGCTCGGGCGCGGTGTTTTCGGCGCACAGCCGCCTGATCCAGCGAGCTTCGACGACGGCGACTTCCGCAAGGCAAATCCGCGCTTTGTCGAACCCAATTTCTCCCGCAATATGGCGGCAATCCAGCCCTTCAGGGAGTATGCCCGCAGCCTGGGAACGACGCCGATAGCCTTGGCCATCGCCTGGCTGTTGTCGCGCGGTCCGCATGTCATTCCCATTCCCGGCACCCGGTCCGCCGCTCACCTGCAAGACTGCGCAAACGGCGTCTCCCTGGAACTCACCGGGGATCAACGTGCCGAGATCGAGCGGCTCCTCCCGGCGGGATTCGCCCATGGCGAGCGCTATTCCGCCGACCAGGCCATCGGTGTCGAGGGCTACTGCTGACGGTTTGGGATCAACCGGCGCTGAACAGCGGAAAGCTGACGCCTAGCGCCCAAGCGAGGCACAGCCCCAGGCCAACGCCGGCCGAGAGTGGCCCGGATCGCTGCGCCACCCAGCGGCCCATCAGGCCATGGACGAAGAAGAACAGCAGCAGCACCGGCAGGATGATGAACACAAACATCAGCTGCTCTGGATCGAGCAGCGCCGCACCGCCCAGAGACATCAGAATGGCCGCGCGAGCGGCGGTCCGACGCCACCAGGTGCCGCAGCCTGCGCCGGAGACCGTGCTGTCGCTGATCATGAACGGCACGGTGCCGATCGCCAGAACGGCGATGATCGTCAGCCGTTCGGCGTTCGGCATGAAGCTGGCCGCATAGCGGTCCATGGCGGTTCCAAACACCACGATCCCCCAAACACCAAGAACAAGCACCGCAGCAAGCGAAAACCGCGAACCATTCCATTTGCCGCCGCGCAGGATGAGCAATTGCATCAGGCCATAGAGGGCGAGATGGATCATCAGGTAATCGGCGACGAGCACCGGCAGAAACGGAACGTAAAGCGTTGTGGCGACGGGAGGAACCAGCAGCGCAGGCACGGCTGCCGCCGCCCAGAACCGGCCTGCCGAAACAGGTGCCGGCTCACTCGCGGTTTTCGTCGGGAGCACGCCGACCAGCGGGCGCAGCAGCAGGACAATCCCGCCCATCAGCAGCAGGATCCAAAGCCCGGGCTGGACGATCGCAGCCTCGCTCTGCCTTCCGAATGTGTGGTCCAGCCAGTCCCTCGCTTCACGCAGCGCCGTAGCGCTGTAGAGGACCCCGACATGTTCAACATGAGGGGCAACGGCGGCGCGGCGCACGACGCCGTTGGTCTCGACCGTTTGACCTTCCCTCGCGTCCGGCTCGATCAGCCTTACGGCGGAAAGCGCAGCCTGCCTTAACCTGCCTTCCCATTCACCGCTGATCGCCAGCAACCGGCGCGGCTCCTGCGCCGTCACCGCCTCGGAGAACATCGAAATCGCCACCACCGAATCGACAGGCGCGCCTTCCCGCTCTTCGGCGATCGCTGCCCGCACCAGGATGTCGGTCGCCATCGAGTGCCCCAACAGCGCAATCCCGCCGGATGCGGCGGGCAATCCCCGTCCATAGGCAATGACGCGCCGGGTCTCTTCAACCAGCAGCCGTGTCGTGCCATCAATTGCGGTGACATCGCCCGACATCGGCACCGGATTGCGCCCGTGCCCTTCGAAATCAAAGGCAAGCACGGTGTATCCCGCCTGCGCCAGCGTCAGTGAATAGGCCTGCATCAACTGCCGCGATCCGGCAAAGCCATGCGCGATCACCACCAGCGGGCCGCTGTCACCGTCCGTCTGGGTGAGCGTGACCGGTGTGGTGCCAACCGTCATCTGCATGATCTCGAGTCCGGACCGGCCGCGTTCGAGGGAGAACAGGGACAAGCCGATTGCCACCAGCGCAAGCAAGCCCAGTCCCGCGTTCCACCTCAATCGCATCAGTTACCCGCCATTTCTCCCACATGCAGCGGCCCCACCAATGCCGCCGCGCTGCCACGCATTCCATTGCTCGCAAGATGAACACCGATCCCTTGAAATCACAATGTAAAATCGGCCTGTTTCGTCCACTCCACCTCACTGCTCTGAAACCGGGAACCGAAAATTTCGTGACCCCGGCTTGCCATCAACCTGTTTGCTGCTAAAAATTTAGTCATGGAGAATTTTTATGCAGATTCACCGACCCCTTTGATCCCGCCTGCCAAGCGGGTTCCGAAACGACTGCGTGACGGCCTGCGGATGCTGCTGCACTCGGTCTATCCCGATCATGATCAAGACGTTCTTCTGGAGCAAACGGTCAGCGCGTTCTGGCCGGATGACGAACAGCCCAAGAGGCGCGGCCGGGCACCAGGCAACACGCTGTGGAACCAAAGGGACAGCTATGTCATCACCTATGGCAATACCTTCGTCAACGGCGAGCACAAGCCGCTCGATCTGCTGTTCGATTTCCTCGACAGCCGCCTGAAGAACATCGCAACAGGTGTTCATATCCTCCCCTATTTTCCCTACACATCGGATGACGGCTTTGCCATCACCGATTACTACGCAGTCGACGGCGGGCTGGGCGCCTGGGAGGATATCGGGCGGATCGCGGACAACTTCCGGCTCATGTCGGATCTCGTGATCAACCACTGCTCAAGTCAGAGCATGTTTTTCAATGAGTATCGTCTGGGTCACCCGCCCTACGACAAGTTCTTCTTCGAAGCCTCGCCCGACGAAGATCTGTCCATGGTGGTCAGGCCCCGCGCCCACCCTCTCCTCAGGCAGGTCGAGACCGCCGGCGGGATCAAGCATGTCTGGTGCACCTTCAGCCATGATCAGGTGGATTTTGATTTCTCAAATCCCGAGGTGCTGCTCGAATTCCTGAGGATTCTCCGCTTCCATATTGCCAAGGGCGTACGAACCCTGAGGCTCGATGCGATCGCGTTTCTGTGGAAGGAACCGGGCACGCCTTCCATTCACATGAGGCAGACCCATGACATTGTCCGCCTGATCCGCTTGCTGGCCGATTACACCAGGGAACCCCTGGTTCTGCTGACCGAGACCAACGTACCCAACACGGAGAACCTCAGCTATTTCGGCAATCGCAACGAAGCCCACATGATCTACAATTTTTCGTTGCCGCCGCTTCTGCTCCACGCGCTGCTGAACGGCACCTCCAAACATCTCAACGCCTGGCAGATGTCGATGCCGCCGGCGCAACTCGGCTGCGCCTATTTCAATTTCACCGCATCGCATGATGGCATCGGCATGCGCCCTGCCGAGGGACTGCTGAGCGAAGAGGACATTTCCCGCGTCATCGAAACTGTCCAGAGTTTCGGCGGCCTGCTCTCCCTGCGCAAGATGCCCGACGGCGGCACGCGGCCCTATGAGATCAACATCGCCCTGTTCGATGCGTTGAAGGGAACGGTCGATGGCGTGGATGAGTGGAACATCGAGCGGTTTCTTTGCAGCCAGATCATCGCCATGGGCCTTGAGGGCATTCCCGGATTCTACATTCACTCGCTGCTGGCCACGCAAAATGACCGTGAGGGCGTCGAGAAGACCGGCCACAATCGCGCGATCAACCGGCACCGCTGGCATTATCCCGATCTCCTGGAGCAACTGGATGATCCGGACAGCACCCATGCAAAGGTTTTCACCGCGCTCACACGCGTTTTGAAACTGCGGACAAAGCAGGCGACGTTTCATCCCAATGCCACGCAATTCACCCTGCAACTGGGCGAACAGCTTTTCGGCTTCTGGAGACAGAGCATCGACCGGTCGCAAAGCATGTTCGCCATCCACAATCTCACCCGGGAGGAGGTCTCGGTCCCGGCGATGTCGCTCAATCTCATCGGCGGCGAGACCTGGCACGATGTGCTGTCAGGCGAGGACATTCGCGAACTTGGCGGCGAGATCAGGTTCGCGCCGTACCAGTGCCGCTGGATCACCAACTGAGCGATGCGACCGTGACCGCCCCCGCCATCGAGAACCCGATCATCATCACCGATCTCGACGGCACGCTTCTCGATCACGAGACCTATTCCTACGCGGAGGCACTGCCTGCCCTCAATCGTCTGAAGCAACTGGGGATCCCCTTGATCCTCGCGTCCAGCAAGACCGCGGCGGAAATCGCCCCTCTTCGCGCAGAACTGGGATTTTCCCACTGTGAAGCCATTGTCGAAAACGGGTCGGGTATCCTCGAAGCCGGCAACTACGAGCAAGGGGCCGGCGAAAACTATCAACAGATCCTGCAAATCCTTAATAGCCTGCCACCGGACCTGCGCCGCCAGTATCAGGGATTTTCGGACTGGAGCGCAGAGGAAGTGTCGGCACGAACCGGCCTGTCGCTCAACCAGGCTGCAATGGCCAAACAGCGGCGGTTCTCCGAGCCCGGACTGTGGCTCGGGAACGAGGCCGACCGGGAAGAATTCATCGCTTCCATCGCCGCACGCGGCCTGAGCGCGCTGCAGGGCGGCCGCTTCACGACGCTCTCATTCGGCGGCAACAAGGCACAGCGCATGATGGAGCTAGCCAGGCGCCATTCCTCAGATGCAGGGGAACCTTTCACCGTGGCGCTCGGCGATGCCCGCAACGATGTGGCGATGATAGAAAGCGCCCGACTGGGCGTCATCATCCCCAACCCAGCCCATGGCGGCATTCCGCAGCTTGAAGGCGAAGTCACCGGCCGGGTCATCCGGGCCCCATCTCCTGGTCCAAAAGGCTGGAACCAGGCCATCACATCGCTGCTGGACCAGTGGCAGACCATCCAGGAGTAAGCACTTGGCGGATTTTCACCAGAATGGCAGCGTGGCGACACTCCACAATCTCTCGCGCATGCCGCTCGAGGTGATGGAGGGCCAGCTTCGGCAGTTTGCCGCCACGCGCAAGATCACCCTGATCCTGCCCTCGCTGTTTTCCGAACTGGGGCGCGACGCGCTTTCGAACATTCTCGATGAGCTGAGCGGCGCCACCTATATCAACCACATCATCATCGGCCTTGATCAGGCCAGTGAGGAACAGTACAGCTTTGCCCGAGAGTATTTTTCGCGCCTTCCGCAGAAACACGACATACTGTGGAACGACGGCCCGCGGCTGCAGGCGATCCACACCAGGCTCGCCGAGGCGGGCCTGGCGCCGGCCGAGCCCGGCAAGGGCCGCAATGTCTGGTACTGCATCGGTTACGCGCTTGCGTCCCAGAACTCCGATGTTGTGGCGCTGCATGATTGCGACATCACCACCTATTCGCGCGAGATGCTGGCGCGCCTGGTCTACCCCGTCGCCAATCCGGTGTTTCCCTACCAGTTCTGCAAGGGCTATTATCCGCGCATCGCCGATGGGAAACTCAACGGGCGGGTCTCGAGGCTGCTCGTGTCACCCCTGCTTCTGTCTATCCAGAAGGTGTTCGGCCATCTCGATTACATCGAGTATCTCAAGGGTTTCCGCTACCCGCTGGCAGGCGAATTCGCCATGCGGGTCAGCATGCTGCCCGACATGCGGATCCCGTCGGACTGGGGTCTGGAGATCGGGGTTCTCTCGGAAGTCTGGCGCAACCTGTCAAACCGCTCGGTCTGCCAGGTGGATATCTCCGACGCCTATGACCACAAACATCAGGAGCTTTCAAAGACCGATGCGACCCAGGGCCTGTCGCGCATGTCGGTCGACATCTCCAAGGCCCTGTTTCGCAAGCTGGCGACAGACGGCGTGGTCTTCAATCAGGAAACCTTCCGAACCATCAAGGCCACCTACTATCGCATCGCGCTCGATCTGATCGAGATGTACCACAATGACGCGCTGATCAACGGGCTCTACACCGACCGCCACCAGGAAGAAGAGGCAGTGGAACTGTTTGCGGCAAACATCGTCATTGCCGGACAGATTTTCCTGGAGAATCCGATGGAAACGCCGTTCATCCCCAACTGGAGCCGAATCCAGTCGGCCAATCCGGATCTCCTGCGCAACCTACATGAAGCCGTCGCTGCCGACAGCGCAAGCGGGTAACGGGTCATATCAAGTGCCGGACATGGTTCGGGCGCGAATGGAAACCATCCGCGCCCGACCTTGCTGCAAATCCGAATCAGGCGGCGAGATCGAAGCGATCGGCGTTCATCACCTTGGTCCAGGCTGCCACGAAGTCACGGACGAACTTGTCCTTGGCATCACTCTGCGCATAGACCTCTGCAATGGCGCGCAGCTGCGAGTTCGATCCGAACACCAGATCGACGCGGGTGGCTGTCCATTTCAGCTCGCCAGTCGCACGATCGCGGCCTTCGAACTCTTCCTCATCCTCATCGAGCGCTGACCACTTGGTGTCCATGCTCATCAGGTTGAAAAAGAAGTCGTTGGTCAGCGTGCCCGGTCTGTCGGTCAGAACGCCGTGCTTGACTTCGCCATGGTTGACCCCGATCACCCGAAGGCCGCCGAGAAGCGCTGTCATTTCCGGTGCGGTCAGCCCCAGCAGCTGCGCCTTGTCGATCAACAATTCCTCAGCCGCACTGGTATAACGGGCCTTGAGGAAGTTCCTAAATCCGTCAGCCGCCGGTTCGAGCACGCCGTAGGATTCGACATCGGTCATTTCCTGCGAAGCATCCATGCGGCCTGGCGTGAACGGAACCTCGATGGTCTCGCCGGCGGCCTTGGCAGCCTGTTCGATACCAACAGAACCTGCCAGCACGATCAGGTCGGCCATCGACACTTTCTTGCCGTCGGTGCGGCTGGCGTTGAACTCGGCCTGGACCTTTTCCAGGGCGGCAAGCGCTTCTGCCAGCTTTTCAGGCTCGTTGACGGCCCAGTTCTTGGCCGGCTCAAGCCGTACGCGCGCGCCGTTGGCGCCGCCACGGTTGTCCGAGCCGCGGAAACTCGAAGCCGCGGACCAGGCGGTGGCGACCAGCCGGGCGACCGACAGGCCGGTGGCGGCGATGCTGGCCTTCAGATTGGCGATATCCTGGGCGTCGATCAGCGGGTGGTCGACCGCAGGGATCGGATCTTGCCACAGCAGGTCTTCTGCGGGAACCTCGGGGCCGAAATAGCAGGTCTTCGGACCCATGTCGCGGTGGGTGAGCTTGAACCAGGCGCGCGCGAACGCGTCGGCGAACTCGTCCGGGTTCTCGAGGAAGTGGCGCGAGATCGGCTCATAGATCGGGTCGAACCTGAGCGCCAGGTCGGAGGTCAGCATCGCGGGCGCGATGCGCTTGGATGGATCATGCGCATGCGGAACCGTCCCCGCACCGGCGCCGTCCTTCGGCTGCCACTGCCAGGCGCCCGCGGGGCTCTTGGTCAGCTCCCATTCGAAGCCGAACAGGTTTTCAAAGAAATTGTTGCTCCAGTGGGTCGGCGTCTGTGTCCAGGTCACTTCCAGGCCGCTGCCGATGGCGTCGGCGCCGAAGCCGGTTCCATGCTTGCTGGTCCAGCCCAGGCCCTGCTCGGCGATGCCGGCTGCTTCCGGGTCGGCGCCCACCCGGCCGGCATCGCCGGCGCCGTGGGTCTTGCCGAAGGTGTGGCCGCCGGCAATCAGCGCGACGGTTTCATAATCGTTCATGGCCATGCGGCCGAAGGTGTCGCGGATGTCGCGGGCCGAAGCCAGCGGATCGGGCTGGCCACCCGGACCTTCCGGGTTCACGTAGATCAGGCCCATCTGCACCGCCGCCAGCGGATTTTGCAGCTCGCGCTCCGGACGCTCGGGGTCGTAGCGGGACTTGTCGTCGAGCCAGGTGTCTTCCGAACCCCAGAAAATGTCCTGTTCCGGCTCCCAGACGTCGCGACGTCCACCGGCAAAGCCGAAGGTCTTGAAGCCCATCGATTCCAGCGCAACGTTGCCGGTCAGGATCATCAGATCCGCCCAGGAAATCTTGTTGCCGTATTTCTGCTTGATCGGCCAGATCAGCCGGCGCGCCTTGTCGAGATTGACGTTGTCGGGCCAGCTGTTGAGCGGCGCGAAACGCTGCGCGCCCGAGGTCGATCCGCCGCGGCCGTCGGCGGTCCGGTAGGTGCCGGCACTGTGCCAAGCCATGCGGATGAAGAACGGGCCATAATGCCCGAAATCGGCCGGCCACCACTCCTTCGAATCGGTCATCAGGGCATGGAGGTCCTGCTTGACCGCCGCCAGATCGAGCTTCTTGAACTCTTCGATATAATTGAAGTCCTTGTCCATCGGGCTGGCCGAGGGCGAATTCTGGTGGAGCATGCTGACATTGAGCTGGTTCGGCCACCAGTCGCGGTTCTGCCTGATGCTATGGTTCGTGGCGCCATGCACCACGGGGCATTTTCCCACTTTCGCAGATACATTCATGGTTTTCTCCAATACTTCCTGTGTTCGTCTTGTTCTCAAGGCCAAAGCCACTGATTCATCCGGGATGACCCGGTCCGCTCCAGACCAAAGCCCGTCGCGACCGGCTGTGAAAGCCAAGTTGCGCGTCTTCGCCTAAGGGGCGCGACACGACAAATCTGGAAGATCTCCCTATAGGCAGTCACCATAACAAACCCGCTTCATTGGTTTAAGTTGTTTTTATTGATCAGGTTGATAACCTGTCATTATGAGAAACATGACACTGAGACAGCTCCGCTACTTCGAGGCTCTGGCGCAACACGGTCACTTCGGGCGTGCCGCCAGCGCCTGCGCGATCTCCCAGCCGGCTTTGTCGGTACAGATCATGGAACTGGAGAAATCACTCGGAACCGATCTGTTTGAACGCGGCAGCCGTCAAGTCCGGCTGACCAACCTCGGGGAGGAATTCGCGTCGCGGGTGCGCCCGATCCTGCAGTCTGTCGAGGAACTGGGCGAACTGGCGCGCGCATCCACGGACCGCCTGGTCGGGCGTCTTCGCATTGGCATCATCCCGACGATTGCGCCTTATCTTCTTCCGGCGATCATCGGCAATCTGACCCGCATGAATGACGGCATCGATATCCAGGTGCGTGAAACAATGACTCCCACACTGGTCGAAGAACTGTCGGAGGGGCGGCTGGACGCGGCCATCGTGGCGCTTCCGGTGTCCGAACCCTCGCTGACCGAGATTGCACTGTTTGAAGAAAACTTCGTTCTGGTCAGGCCGCTGGGCGACGCAGGCAAACCCGTGCCCAATCACGAGGATCTGCGCCAAATGAAGCTGCTCCTGCTGGAAGAAGGCCACTGCTTTCGGGATCAGGCCTTGTCGTTCTGCAACATCCAGTCGTCCCGACCACGCGAGGTTCTTGATGCGAGTTCGCTGGCCACTCTGGTCCAGATGGTCGGCGCCGGCCTGGGCGTCACTCTGATTCCGGAAATGGCGATCACCGTGGAAACGCGATCTGCACCGGTCTCCATATCCCGCTTTGCCGCGCCGCAGCCGGCGCGAACCATCGGCATGATCTGGCGCAAGACCAGTCCGTTGTCCAAACAACTCACCGAGATCTCCGGCATTGTCCGCCGCGCGGCAGAAGATGATGTCCACCGGAGCGAGATTTTTGCCTAGATGAAATCGACAATCTGGCGGATTGCCTCCCCGCTCGCCAGCCGGTCGAAGCCCTCATTGATATCGTCAAGCGCAATCCGGTGGGTGAGCAGCCTGTCGACCGGCAGCTTGCCGCGTTTGTAGAGACCGAGAAAGCGCGGGATGTCACGCGAAGGAACGCCGGACCCCAGATAGCTGCCCTTCAACGTGCGTTCTTCCGCAACCAGCGAGACAGCCGGCAGTGTCAGCATCGCACTGGGGTTCGGCAGGCCCGCAGTCACCGTTGTGCCGCCGCGGCGGGTGATTGCATAGGCAAACTCCAGCGCCTTGACCGAGCCTGCAAATTCCAGCGCCGTTTCAACGCCACCATGGGTTGCCTCCCGAACCTTGGCTATCACATCGGGATCATCCGCCCGGAAAATATGGGTGGCGCCAAGTTCGAGGGCGAGATCGAGTTTCTGCTGCAAGCGGTCCACCGCCACGACCGTTTCCGCCCCTGCCGCCACGGCGCCAAGCACCGCGGCCAGACCGACGCCGCCCAGACCGATCACCCCTGCCGTTCCTCCCGGCTTCACGTCCCCGCCATTGAACACGGCGCCAGCGCCAGTGAGAACCGCGCAGCCTATGAGTGCCGCAATGTGCAGCGGCACATCGCGGTCGATCTTGACCAGTGAATTGCGCGACACGGTGGCATATTCGGCGAAGGACGAGATACCGAGATGGTGATGCACCGGCTCGCCGTGACGGCTGAGCCGGCAAGCGCCGCTGATCAGGTCGCCGGCGGCGTTGTGCAGGGCGCCGGGTTCGCACAGAGCTGGACGGCCCTGGGCGCAAGGCGCACAATGGCCACAACTGGGTACAAAGACACAGACCACATGGTCGCCAACGGCGAGATCATGAACATTGGCCCCCAGTTCCTCGACGATTCCTGACGCCTCGTGGCCAAGCGCCATCGGCATTGGCCTGGGCCGGTCGCCATTGATCACCGAAAGATCCGAGTGGCAAAGTCCGGCAGCAACCATCCTGATCAGCACCTCTCCGGGCCCCGGACCGTCAAGGTCGACTTCCTGAACCAGCAATGGGCGCGAAATCGCATAGGGCCCCTTGCGGCCAATTTCCTCAAGTACTGCTGCCCTGACTTTCATGTGGTCTCCTCCCAAAACATGTGCACCCGCCCTTCTCTCGACAGAAGAAGGCCTACATGATTTTCTCTCGACTCGAAATCAGAGAACTTCACAGTGCGAATGGCTCTGCGCTATAGACGCAAAATGTCGGGGAAGATTGGGAAAGCCTTTCGGCTTAAGAGCGATGAGCTGCCTTGCCGGCTGCCGGGCTTGCAGGCCGACGACGATGAATGGCAATTTTCCTTGTCCCCCTGCCCGTTCAAGTCGCAAAATGCAAAAGCGTCCTGATCCTGAGATCGAGGCGCTTTTTGAAGGCTGTGAAGTATGCAAGGATTTGGTTGCCGCGGCCTGATTGCAGAGAATCATGCCATGGCGCGCATCCGACCGAAGGCGCTCGCATTGCCTTGAACGACCCGCGATGGCGACAAACGCCGAAGGCTCGAACCCTGATCGGCGGCCCCATGATATCGGGCACCATTGTCAGAAAGCCTGAACAGCAACCGAACCATCGTCACGTCACATCAGCTGGCCAACGCGCAGCGGTGGCATGCCGTTGCCCGTCTGATCCGAAATTCGGTCCAAAGCGAGTTGTGAGCGCGGACACCTATTTCCTTGCGGCTATGGATGCAGCCTCAGCGCCCGAACTCGCAAGCTCCCGTTCCGCCTGAGTAAATCCATAGTCCGGAACGATCTCGCCCGTACGGCTACTGATCTGATCCCACGCGGCGACCAAGCGGGTTGCGGCATCCTCACCGCCGCCGATCTGCACGCCCTGCGTCAGCGTTACATGGGCGCGGGCGAAATGCCCGGCGCCGGCACACAGGATCGCCCGCGTCGGCGCCTCCTCGCCCACCAGCGCCAGCAGTCCCGGACTGACAAGCTCCGGCGAAAGCTGGGCAAGCACCTCCGCGGTCAGCACTCCGTCGGTCATCTGGGTCGCGGCGGTGGGCGCCAGACAGTTCACGCGAATTCCGTACTTCTCGCCTTCCAGCGCCAGTGTCTGCATCAGACCGACCAGCGCCATCTTGGCGGCGCCGTAATTGGACTGGCCGAAATTGCCGTAGAGCCCGGAGGAGGACGTGGTCATGACAATGCGGCCGTAGCTCTGCTTGCGCATCATCTCCCACACCGCCTTGGAGCAGATCACGGCGCCCATCAGATGGACGTCGACCACGGCGCGGAAATCGGCGATCTCCATCTTGGCGAAGCTCTTGTCGCGCAGGATGCCGGCATTGTTGATCAGGATGTCGATGCGGCCCCAGGCGGCCATCGCCTGGTCGACCATCGCGGCAACACCGGCCTCGTCGGTGACTGAGGCCGCAACCCCGATCGCCTCACCGCCTCCGGCCCTGATCTCGTCGGCGACGCGCTCGGCGCTTTCAGCGTTCATGTCGTTGACGACGACCCGGGCGCCGAGGCGGGCGAGCAGCAGCGCATGGCATCTGCCCAATCCTCCGCCGGCTCCGGTGACGATGGCGGTGCGATCCCTCAGCTTCATTCCTGTCTCCTTTGAAGAGCGGTTGCGCTCATTGCCACACGCGATCAAGCGTGGATTCATTGACGATCCTCGGACGTGGCGCCACACGCGCGCCGCTCCACATGCGCGGACCAGAACCTCGGCGAGGCGACCAGGTCAAGCTCCGCCATACAGCTTTTTCAGACGCAGCTTGTCGATCTTGCCGGTGGCCGCCATCGGCATGTCCTCAAGCCGGATGATCGCGTCGGGCACCCACCACGACGCGATCCGGCCGTTGAGGGCGGCAAGCAACGCCTCGTCGCTGATCACCTGCTGCTTGCGGACCGCCACCAGCAGCATCGACAGCTCGCCCCATTTCGGATCGGCCCGGCCGATGACGGCGGCCAGCGAGATCTCCGGCAACGCGCCGATGATCGCCTCGATTTCGGCGGGGTTGATCCATTCGCCGCCCGACTTGATGAGGTCCTTGGCGCGGCCGGTGATGATCAGGTTTCCCTGCGCGTCGATCCGCGCCAGGTCGCCGGTGTCGAACCAGCCGTCCGCATCGGTGGCGGGATCGCTGTCGCCGAGATAGCGCTCGACCACGGCTGCGCCCTTGACCCTGAGATGGCCTTCCGTGTTTCTCTGCTCGGCGAGCGCCCGGCCTCCCGCGTCGGTCAGAAGCAGATCCAGGCCCACCGCCGGCCGCCCCGACACCGAGGCGGTCCGGTCGGGGTCGCCCGGCAGCGCCATGGTTCCTGACGGCGACAGCTCGGTCATGCCCCAGCTGGTCTGCACGCTCACGCCCAGCCGGCGCTCGATCCGCTCCATCAGCGCCGGCGCCAGCGGCGCCCCGCCGACGAGGATTCGCCTGAGGCTCGGCACCTCGCCGCCGCTGGGCTCGAGATGCTCGACCAGCCCGAGCCAGACGGTGGGAACGCCCGCCGCGACCGTCACGCCTTCGGAGGCGATCAGCCTTGCGAGGCTCGCGCCGTCAGGCCGAAGGGCTGAATCGCGCCGTCGATGGCGCCGGCGGCCATGCCGAAGCCGCGGCGGAGGTCATGTCTTGAGCTGTAACGTCAGTTCTTCCCGCACTCTCTGCTGGTCTCCGGAGCCTGCCTGACTCTATCGGCGCCGGGACGTCTCAAGGGTTGACTTCGAACAGTCCCGTAGCGCCCATGCAGCGCAGGTGACGGGTGGCGCAGGGGCCGGCCAGTACATGGGTCAGGTCGAGGACCCGAAATCCTTCGAGCGGAAGCATGTAGTTCTCCTGTTCCAGGCGCAGGTGGCGCATCACCTAAGGATCGCGTGACATCCCGTCGGCACAAGGCTCCTCCCAGAGCCGCAGGATGCCAGCATAGAATTGGTTTTGATATTACTGGTAGTTATATTTCCTAAGGTCTGCGTTACGTTTTCCTTAAGGATCAACAGGGAGTGCCCGATGGACCTGAGGCAAATCCACCATTTCGTCGCCGCCTGCGAGGAAGGCTCGCTCAGCGCGGCGGCGTTGCGGCTCAACTGCACGGCGTCGGGGGTAAGCCAGCAGATGAGCTCGCTGGAAGCGCAGCTCGGCACGGGACTGCTCGAGCGCACCCGGCGCGGCGTCAACCCGACCGCCGCGGCCTGGCGCTTCTATGCCCGCTGCCTGGCGATTCTCAAGGCCGTCTCCGAGGCCTAGACCGAGCTCGAGGATTTTTCCGCCGGCTTGACCGGCACCGTATCGGCGGGATTCGCGCCGGGGCTCGCCAAGGCTGTGTTGCCGCAGACGCTGGCCCGGTACACGCGCGAGTTCCCCAAGGTCGACATCGAGATCTCCAGCGGGACCTCGGATGCCCTTGTCGCGGAAACGTCCCGCGGCGCGCTCGACTTCTATGTCGGTCAGTTCGACAGGCCCCAGGTCGGGATCACCGCCACGGCAATCGGGCGGTTCCCGGTTGCATCTCCGGGTCGCGACGCGGATTCATGCAGATGCAGCCCGTTCGCCTGCATGAGGTGGTGCCCCTGAAACTCTCCATTCCCTCCGCCACCCACAGTCTTCGGCCACGCATCGAAGGCGCCATCCGCAACGGCGAGATCCTGGTCGACCGGACCATCTCCATCGCCAGCCTCACGGCCGGACTTGAATTTGTGGCGCAGACGGACTGGTCCTCCATCCTGCCCTACTGGATTGGCCTCAAAGAACTCGGCAACGACCGCGTCACCGTCAATCCGATCATCGAACCGCAACTGAGGGTCGAACTTGCGCTCAGCCATCTCGTCCGGCGCCCGTTGTCGCGGCCCGCACAGCTGGTCTACGAGTATTTTTACGAGGAACTCAAGCGCAGCGAGAGCGAGTGGGAGCGCATGCTGGGCCAGGTTTAAGTCTGGCTTACAGAAAGCTCTCGAAACGGATAAGATGCGGCCGTGTGCGGGCAGCTTTCGTTCACCTCATGGAAGTCAATCAACATGGAATGGGGCTTGTGACAACAGCTTGGCGACCGGTTGACCGTCTTCAAGGTATGTGCCGTCCCACCATTCAAACGGAGGAACCAGGCGGTCGCCGCCAATCAGGTGTCTGGTGCAATGCAGCATCAGCACGCAGAGCAGGCTGTCGGCTCCGTGGGTACGGCGGAATGCGAGCACGTGGCCGGCGCGGGCGCCGTGCACCGCCACCGGCTCGTAGCCGCCTTCGGCAAACAGCACCGGATTGGCCCTGCGCCGCTCCAGCAGGTCGCGGATCAGCGCGAGCTTGCCGCCGCCTGAAAGACCGGGCGCGGCTTTTTCCGGATCTTCGAGTGCGGCTTGGCGCAAACCGAAGTCCACCGGCCGCCGGTTGTCCGGGTCGACGAGGCTGAAATCGGCAAGTTCGCAGCCCTGGTAGAGGTCCGGCATGCCGGGCACGGTGCAGCGCAGCGCCGTCTGCACCAGCATATTGGCGCGCGTCGCGCCGGCGGTGAAGGCGACGAAGTCCTCGATGTCGGCCAGGAACGCCGCGGGCTTGGCGGGGTCGAGCAGATGCCGCACCAGCGTTTCGCAGGCAGCCTCGTAGGCCTCGTCCGGCGCTTCCCAGCAGGAGCGCAGTTTGGCCTCGCGCAGCGCCTTCTGCTGCCAGGCGATGATGCGGTCGGCAAGAGCCTCGAGCCCTGCCCGATCGCCTGCGGCCAATCCGGGAGGCCAGGCGCCGAATAGGGTCTGGAACAGCATGGAGCGGTCGGCCGGATCGATCCGGAGCGCCGGGTCGCCGGCAAGCGCGTCCCAGTGGCCGACCCGCTCGCGCCAGGCGTCGGGGATCTCGCTCAGCACCGCGAGCCGGGCGCGGACATCCTCGCCGCGCTTGTGGTCATGGGTGGCGGTGGCGAGCATGGCGCGCGGGAAATCGCGGGCGCGGGCGACCATCGCCTGGTGAAACTCCGCCACGGGCATCGAAAACCGCGCCGCGTCGAAGCCGACATCTGTGCGGGAGAGGAGAGCACCGTAGCGATAGAAGGCGGTGTCCTCGACGGATTTGGCCGCAATCGGCGCCGACAATTGCTGGAAGCGCTGCACGGCCGTGGCGGCAAGGCCAGCGTCGCCCGGTCCCTCGCCCGCCAGCCAGGCGAGCACATGATCGACCACCATGCCCTCGCCGGGCGGGGTGAAACGGGCGGCGCGCGTTCGCACCGTCTCGCGGACCCGGGCATCCGCGGCCGGCGCGCTGTCGCCGACGACATAGGTGCGGTAGACCGGAAACACCCACAGCATCCGCCTGATCGCCCGGCGCAGCATGGCGCGGGTCAGGCCAGCAGTGTCTTCGCTGGAGGCGGCAAGGGCGGCGAAGGCGGCGATGCAGGCCTCCAACTGTCCGTCGAAGGCCCAGTCGAGCATGTCCTGGCGGGCAGCGAGTTCCTCTTCGTGAAAATCGAGCTCCCGGCCGCTGAAATCCCGCCAGAGTTCGGCCAGCGGCTTTTCGCCGTCCGGATCGTGCAGCAGGGCCGACGCCTGCTCCATGAAATCATAGCCCGAGGTGCCGTCGACGCCCCAGTCGGTCGCAAGCGCCTCGCCCGGTCCGAGGATCTTCTCGATGACGACATAAGCAGGCCCTTGCGGCACGCCGGCGGGACGCGCGATGGCGTCGAGCCGCTGCCGGAGCGTGCGGCAATAGCCCGCCGGATCGGTGAGCCCGTCGACATGGTCGATGCGCACGCCGTCGATCAGGCCTTCCCCATAGAGCCGGAAATAGAGCGCATGGGTGGCCTCGAACACCGCCTCGTCCTCGATCCTGAGACCGGCCAGCTCGGTGATGGTGAAGAAGCGGCGCCAGTTGAGGTCGTCATCGGCGGTGCACCAACAGGCGAGCCGGTAGTGCTGGCGCGCGAGCAGTTCCGGCAGGTCGGCGCCGCCTTCCGCGCGGGCGGCCGCATGATCCTCGGGCCGGATCGGCAGGCGCTGGTCGCCGTAAAGCACGAGCGCCGGATCATCGCCGCCCGCATCGACGCCGATGTCGCCCGCGGCCAGGGCCCGGGGCAGCGGCGCGCCGAGCAGCGGCAACAGCAGTTTGCGGCTCCAGTCGATGTCGAAGAATGTCGCGTAGCGGCTCCCCGGGCCGTTGCGGAGCACATCGTTCCACCAGACGTTTTCGCCGCCGGCGACGCCCATGTGGTTGGGCACGATGTCGATGATCAGGCCCATGTCGCGGGCGCGGAGCGCAGCGACGAGGCTGCGCAGGCCGTCTTCGCCGCCGAGTTCGGGGTTGATCCGCGTCGGATCGACGACATCATAGCCATGGGTCGACCCGCTGCGCGCGGTGGTGACCGGCGAGGCGTAGACATGGCTGATGCCGAGCCGGTCGAGATAGGGAACCAGCACCTCGGCGTCGGCGAAGGTGAAGCCCCTGTGAAACTGGAAGCGGTAGCTGGCGCGTGGCGTCATCGGGGTCCTGCCTTGTTGGAGGCTTGTCGCCGGGGCGGCGTCTGTTCAAGGCGAGCCCCGTCAAGTGGTCGCTGCTCACGCGCCGTGGCGTCGAGCCGGGCGAGGTTGAGCCGGTCGATCCTCGCCTGCACCCTCTCCTCATCGAGCAGCGCCTCGGTCGGACCGGGCATGCGGCGGCGCCAGTTGGGATGTTCGTCGATGGTGCCCGGCAGGTTCGGCTGCTCGACCAGGCCCAGCACATCCTCCATCGGGATGATCGCGAGTGCGCAGGCGGTCGCGCCGACATGGGCAAGCGCGGCATCGGCGAAGGCATCGGTCTCCTCGGGACCCGGCACGGGTCCGGAAACGGTGCCGGCGGCCTGGAAATCCCGCCAGATCAGCGCGTGATCGCGGGACCGGGCGGCGCGATCGGCCGCCTCGTCCGGGGCGCGGGAGCTGCGTCCCAGCCGCCAGGTCCAGTCGATGTCGCGGCCGCGCCACCAGCCCGCCGCCGTTGGCAGGTCATGGGTTCCGGTCATCGCCGCTGATTGTGGGTCCCATTCGCCGGGCGGCGTGAAGGCGCCGTCCTCGTCGCGCTCGAACCAGAGCACGCGCATACCCAGCACTTCGCGCGCTGCCATCCGCTCGCACAGGCCCTCGGGCACGGTGCCGAGGTCCTCGCCGATGACGATGGCGCGGGCGCGGTGCGGTTCGATGACCAGGATGCGCAGCATGTCCTCGAGCGGGAAGGTCAGATAGGCGCCCTCGTCCGCGCTCTCGCCCCGGGGCACGACCCAGAGCCGGCTGAGGCCCAGCGCATGGTCGATGCGGATGCCGCCGGCATGGTCGAGGCCGGCGCGCAGCGTGGCGATGAAGGGATCGAAACCGGTGCGCCTCAGCGCCGCCGGGGAGAAGCCGGTGATGCCCCAGTTCTGGCCATCGGGGCCGAGAATATCGGGCGGCGCGCCCACCGACACGCCGGTGAGCAGCTCGTCGGGGCGGCTCCAGGCATGGCTGCCGCCGGGGTCCATGCCGACTGCAAGATCCGAGATCAGACCTATGGCCATGCCGGCGTTCGTGGCGGCCTTCTGGGCGGCGTCGAGGCTCATCTTGGCAAGCCACTGGCCAAAGACGAAGAAATCCACCTCCGCGGCATGGCTTGCGGCAAAGTCGGAGACCGCCGATCCCGAGGCGTCGTGGAAATCAGCCGGCCAGTCCTGCCAGCCGGACGCGCCCTGGGCAAGGAAATGGGCGTGCAGCGCGTCGAACACAGCATGCTGTTCCAGCGCCGCGCCGGCCTCGGCGCGGTAGGCGGCCACAGCATCGCGCACATCGTCGCCACGGTTGGCGAAGGCCGCGCGCAGAACCGCCAGCCGCTCCGGAACCGCCGAGGTCCAGTCGATCAGCTCGCCCACGGCGGAAGACGCCGCGACCGGCTGGCCGATCAGCGCCGGATCGCCAAACAGGATGTTGAGGAAGGAGCGGCTCGAGGGCGCATAGGGGCTGAAGCGGCCGGGATCGGAGGGAAACAGCGCGTGGGTGGGGCTGATGGCGAGCGCATCGGCGCCGCGGGCGGCGAAGCTTGCGGCGCTGTCGGAAAGCGTGCCGAAATCGCCGAAGCCGAGGCCTCGACCGTCGCGCAGCGACGGCACCTGCACTGCGGGTCCCCACAGCTTGCGCCCGGGGGCGGCGTCGGCCACGGAAAAACAGCGCTTCGGCGCCACCGCAATCCTGATCTCGCGGCCGCCCTGCTGCAGCTGATGATAACCGGGAACGTCGATCGGCAGGATCCACAGGCCGCGCCGGTCCCCACGCCCATCCGCGTGCAGCAGCACCGGCACCGTCTCGCCGCTCTCGAAGGTCAGCATGGCTTCGCCGGCCACGCCGAAGCCGGGCGGCAGAATGACCCGGTCACCAAGATCGGCCGAGACAAAGCGGGTGTCGCTTTCGGCGTCGCTGAGCTGCTCCCGGCTGCGGGCGATCTCCGCGCCGGAACCGGCCGGCAGGCCAAGCGCCGCCAGCACCTTGCGCAGTGCCGCGTCGCTCACGCGCTGGGCCACACCGGTGGCGTCCTCCCAGTCGATCTGCAGGCCAGCGGCGCGAGCCAGTCTGTGCAGCGCTGTCATCGGCTGCTCCAGGCGATGAAGCTCGAGGGCATGCCTGCTTCGCCGAGGGCGAAGAGGATGTCGCCGTCGGATTCCGGAAAGGCGACCGGGGCGTCGCCAAGATTGAGGGCAAGGGACAGCGTCGAGCCGTCGCCCATGCGCCAATTGGCCGTGACCGCCTTATCGCCCAGCACCTTGGCGCCCGTCCCGCGCGCGCCCTTGAGGCGCGGCACGATGTGGCGGTGGCGCAGCGCGATCAGCTCGCGATAGAAACTTAGCCAGTGGGCGGCCTCGGGTCCGGACTGCGGCGCCGAGGCCGCGAAGGTGGCGGGATCGTTGGGATCGGGGATCCGCTCGCGCACCGCGGGATCGGAGAAGGCGGAAAAGCGCGAGAACTCCTGGCGCCTGCCGTTGCGCACTGTGTCGGCGAGGTCGTCCTCGAAATCGGTGAAGAACAGAAAGGGGGATCGACTTCCCGTCTCCTCGCCCATGAACAGCATCGGGATCTGCGGGCACAGCAGCATGAGCGCCACCGCGGCGCAGAGCCGAGCCGGATCAGTGAGTTCGATCAGCCGTTCTCCCATTGCCCGGTTGCCGATCTGGTCGTGGTTCTGCAGGAAGGCCACGAATGAAGTGGTCGCGAGATGGCCGCACGGCTTGCCGCGCGGGCCGTGTCCGCACTCCTCGCCCTGGTAGACGAAGCCCTGCTCGAGACACCGCGCCAGCCGGCCGGTAGGATCATCGGCGAAGGCCGCGTAATAGCCCTCGGTCTCGCCGGTCAGCAGCACATGCAGCACATTGTGAAAATCATCGTTCCACTGCGCATCATAGCCTCCGGGCATGAGCCGGTCGGCGTCGTTGTGCTCGTTTTCGAGTACGAGATGGATCTGCCTTCCGGGCAGCGCCGCACGGATTTCGGCCGCCATCCCGTCGAGGAAGCCGGCGTCGCCGATGGCGTGGACCGCGTCGAACCGGAGCCCGTCGAACCGGTATTGCCCCAGCCACATCAGCGCGTTGTCGATGAAGTAACGGCGAACCGGATCGCGCGTCACCGCCACCGCGCCGCCCCAGGGCGTGTCCGCTGTGTCGTCGAAGAAGCCGGAGGCATAGGCGGCGAGATAATTGCCGTCGGGGCCGAAGTGGTTGTAGACCACGTCGAGCATGACCATCATGCCCAGCCCATGGGCGCGGTCGACGAGCGCCTTGAGCTCGTCTGGCGTACCGTAGCTTTCCGCGACCGCGTAGGGCAGCACGCCGTCATAGCCCCAGTTGCGGGTGCCGCTGAAGGCGCCGACCGGCATCAGCTCGATGGCGGTGATGCCGAGGTCGCGCCAGTGCTCAAGCTGTCCGGCGACACCGGCGAAGCTGCCGAGCACGCCCACATGCAGCTCCAGGATTACCGCCTCCTCCCAGGGCCGGCCGCGCCAGCCGGGCGAGGTCCAGAGATAGGCCTCGGGGTCGGTGACCACGCTCCAGCCATGGACACCCCCAGACTGCTGGCGCGAGGCGGGGTCGGGCACAGCAAGGTCGTCACGAATGCGGAAACGGTAGCGGGCTCCAGGAGGTGCATCGGCTGCACCCTCAAACCATCCGCCCTCGTCCCGGTCCATCGGCAGCACGCTGCCGTCGGCCAGTTCCAGCCGAACTGCATCCTGGTCCGGCGCCCAGAGCCGGAACCTGGTCTTGCCGTCACTGTCGATCTGCGGACCCCACTTCATTTGCTCGTCACCGTTCAACCGTGTTTGCTCATTCGCCATGGTCTGTTGCTGCGTGACGGTCAGCTCCGGCCGTCGCGTCGGCACCCGTCCCCCCGTCGGTTCCGACCACAAGCAGGACCGCCCGGTCGCGTACCTGGATCTCGGCGCCGACTTCGGTCTCGGCGGCCTCCGGGTCCGCGCTGTCGATCACGAGCGTGCGGCGCAGATCCGGCGGCGGCAGCTTGAAGGTCAGCGTGTCGCCAGAGCCGTTCATCAGCAGCGTCACGGTTTCGAGCGATCCTTCGGATTTGCGGCGGCAGCGGCGCATGACCAACGCCCGTCCTTCGCCGTTGTTCCAGTCCTCTTCCGACAAGTGCTCGCCGCGCTCGTCGAACCAGTCGATGTCGAGAATGCCGGGCGCGACCTCGACCTCGCCATGCAGGAAGCGGTCGGCGCGGATCAGCGGATAGTTCCGGCGCGCCCTGGTCAGCCGACCCACGAATTCGGTGAGCTTCCGGCCGTGTTCGCTTTCCAGAAGCCCCCAGTCGAACCAGCTGATCTCGTTGTCCTGGCAATAGGCATTGTTGTTGCCCTGCTGGGTCCGGCCGAACTCGTCGCCGCCGAGCAGCATCGGCGTGCCGAGTGAGGTCATCAGGGTCGTCAGCATCGACCGCGTCACCCGGTCACGGACATCCTCGATAGCCGGATCGTCCGACGGCCCTTCCGCGCCCCAGTTGCAGGAGTGGTTCTCCGAATGACCGTCGCGGTTGTCCTCGCCATTGGCCTCGTTGTGCTTGCCCTCGAAACTCACCAGATCGCGCAGGGTCTGGCCGTCATGGGCGGCGATGAAATTGACGCTCGCCCAGGGCCGCCGCGCACGGCGGTCGAACAGGTCGGCCGAGCCCGCAATGCGGTTGGCGAATTCGGGCCTGAGACCGCTCTCGCCGCGCCAGAACTTGCGCGTGGCGTCGCGAAACTTGTCGTTCCATTCGGCAAAGCCCGGCGGGTGGTGGCCCAGCTGATAGCCGCCGGGGCCGATATCCCAGGGCTCGGAGATTAGCTTGAGCTGGTTGAGCACCGGATCCTGGCGCAGCACGTCGAAGAATCCGGAACGTGGGTCGAAGCCATTGTTGCCGTCGCGGCCCAGCGTGACGCCGAGATCGAAGCGGAAACCGTCGACCCGGTAGCTCTCGGCCCAGTGCCTGAGCGAGTCGATGACCATCTGAAGCACGCGCGGATGGCTGAGATCCAGCGTGTTGCCGGTGCCGGTGTCGTTTATGCAATAGCGCGCATCGCCCTCGACCAGCCGGTAATAGCTCGCATTGTCCAAGCCGCGCAGATTGAAGGTCGGGCCGAGTTCGCTGCCTTCGGCGGTGTGGTTGTAGACCACGTCGAGGATCACCTCGATGCCGGCGGCGTGCAGCCTGCGAATGGCAATGCGCAACTCGTCGGAATTGTCGCTCGCCATGTAGCGGCCTTCGGGCGCAAAGAAGGACAGGGTGTTGTAACCCCAGTAATTGGTGAGCCCCGCCTCCTGCAACCGGCGGTCCTGGACGATGCTGTGGATCGGCAGCAGTTCGAGCGCGGTGGCACCGACGCGCTTGAGATGGTCGATGACCTTCGGGTGGGAAAGCGCCGCAAAGGTGCCGCGTCGCTGCTTCGGGACGTCTTCCAGCAGCTTGGTCAGGCCCTTGGCATGGGCCTCGTAGATCACGGTCTCCGACCACGGCGTCTTCGGGCGGACATCGTGGGACCAGTCGAAGGCGTTGGAGGTGACCACGGCTTTGGGCATGGCCGGCGCGCTGTCGCGCCTGTCAAAGCTGAGGTCCTGCCGCTTCGAGCGGACCGAATAGGAGTGCAGCGCATCGGTCCAGCGCACCTCGCCCGCGAGCCGCTTGGCGTAGGGGTCGAGCAGCAGCTTGTTGGGGTTGAAGCGGTGGCCGTTCTCGGGCTCGTAGCGGCCATGGGCGCGGAAGCCGTAGAGCAGGCCGGGACCGGCGTCGGGCAGATAGCCGTGCCACACTTCGTCGGTGCATTCGGGAAGCGCCAGGCACATGATCTGCCGGCGGCCCGATTGTTCGAAAAGGCACAGGTCGATCCGGTCGGCATTGGCCGAAAAGACCGCGAAATTGACGCCCAGCCCGTCGAAGGTGGCGCCGAGTGGATAGGGAAAGCCGGATTCGAGCCGATCAATATTCAGATTCAAGTGCGTGATCCTTGATGGCGCAGGAGGATGGCGCCGAGGGGTGGAGGGGTGATCTCGGCCGAGCAGGGCTGACCGTGCATGGGGTGGTCGCTGGCATAGGCGCCGCCGCCGTTGCCGGTGTTGGAGCCACCGTAGCGTTCGGCGTCGGAATTGAGCACTTCGGTCCAGTTGCCCGCCGCCGGCAGGCCAATGCGGTAGGCGTCGAGCGGCTGCGGCGTCATGTTGAGCGCCACCGCCACAGACCCGCCGTCGCCATGGCGGACGAAGGCGAAGACGTTGTTCTCGGAATCATCCGCCACCAGCCACTGGAAGCCGGAGGGATTGCTGTCGCGCTGGTGCAGCGCAGGCTCGGAGACGTAGAGCCGGTTGAGATCGCGCACCAGCCTCTGGATGGCGGCGTGCTCGGGATGATCGATCAGGCCCCAGGGCAGCGGCTGGTCGTGGTTCCACTCGGCCTCCATGCCGAGCTCGCAGCCCATGAACAAGAGCTTGCGGCCCGGGTGCGTCCACATCAGGGACAGGTAAAGCCGCAGATTGGCGAACTTGCGCCAGCGGTCACCCGGCATCCTGGTGAGCAGGGACCCCTTGCCGTGCACCACCTCGTCATGGCTGATCGGCAGGACGTATTTTTCCGAATAGGCGTAGATCATCGGGATAGTGAGCTCGCCCTGATGCCAGCGGCGGTACAGCGGATCGCGCTCGATGTAGTGGAGCGTATCGTGCATCCATCCCATGTTCCATTTGTCGTCAAAGCCCAGTCCGCCTTGCTCCGAGACCCAACCTTGGACCGCCGGACTTTGGAGTTTTCCGGCTGTCATCGCGGTGACGGGCTGGGAATGTCACCGGGATCAAGCAACGCGATCGGGACGTTATATCCGATCGCCGAGTGAGGGCGATCCTCGTTGTAGTGTCGGCGCCAATTCTCCATCTTTTCGCGGGCATCCGCAAGGGTTAGGAACAAGTGGGCATTCAAACATTCCGCCCGGAACTTGCTGTTGAACGCTTCGATGAAGCCATTGTCAGTTGGCTTTCCCGGTTGTGAGAAGTCGAGTGTGACATCGTTGGCGTATGCCCACAACGCAACTTTCTGCTGTGGCCGATGGATGACCGATTTGGGGAGACTGAGACTGGCTCACAATTGCCTGATGGCCCTGCGAGATGGAACATTCTCCGCTTCAACCCGAGGAAAGGCTGGCGTATGCCGTTTTCGGTATGTATTTTGCTCCCTGCGGCAGATCGGTCGCGGAAGAAGGCAGTCTACATCGGGAGGGGTAACATGAAGCTCAGGGTCCTTGATTTCCATCGTGTTTCGGCACTTCGCAGCCAGGCGGTTTACCACGGCATTGCGGAGACGATTACAGAGACAAGCGATCCGGTTTTGTGCCTGGTATCGCCCGAAACGCCCTATGTCTGTGTGGGTATGCACCAGGAAATCGGGAAGGAAGTGGACGAGGCCTTCTGCGCCGAAAAGGGTATTCCGATCTATCGGCGGCATGTCGGGGGTGGCGCGGTCTATCTCGACGAGAACCAGCTTTTCACCCACTTCATCTATCCGCGCCGCAAGGTTCCCGAATTCGCGATCAACCTCTATCCGATGTTCATCGAGCCGGTGGTGCGCACCTATCAGGCGCTCGGGGTGAATGCCAGTTACCGGCCGATCAATGACATTCAAGTCGACGGCCGCAAGATCGGCGGCACAGGTGCGGCCAGCATCGGCGAGGCCACCTTGATGGTGGGCAGCTTCATGTATGACTTCGACACAGCCACCATGGCCCGGTGCCTGAAAGTTCCAAGCGAGAAATTCCGCGACAAGCTGCGCCAGACGCTGGACGACTATATGACAACCATGGCCAAGGAGTTGCCGACACCGCCTGAACGGGCGAAGCTGAAGGCGCTGTTTCTGGCCAACTGCGCCGATGTGCTGGGCGTGGAGCCGGTCGAGGACCAGCCGACAGCGGAGGAATGGGCGGCGATCGAACGCGCCGAAGTTGCCCTGACGGATCCCGCCTGGACCAACCTGCAGGGCCGCAAGCTGGTCGAGCTCGGAGTGAAGATTTCAGAGGGAACGCACCTGACCGAAAGCATGCACAAGGCGCCAGGCGGACTGATTCGTGTGCATCTGCTCGGTCGCGACGGCAAGATCGGCAACCTGATGATTTCCGGTGATTTCACGTGTCTGCCCCCGGACGGCGTCGATCGTCTCACTACGGAGCTGACCGGAGTCGAGTTATCCAAGGATGCCATTGCGGAGGCGGCGGAGGCGGCGATGAAGGCGCTTCATGTGGAGATGCCGGGCGTCTCCGGCGCCGATCTCGCCACGGCCGTCATGGCTGCTGCCGAAACCTCCAACTGAGCAACGGAACGTGGCGGAATTCGATTCCGCATTCTCCGTGGTGAGGCAAGCGTGAAGCAACTCTGTGTCATCCAGCATACCGAGACGGAATACCTCGGACTGATCGAGGACCATCTGGAAGGTCGCAATATCCGCTTCACCTACCATCGCCCCTTTGCCGCCGGCGGTACACTTCCGGGGACGGTCGAGGGCTATGATGGACTGGTGCTGCTGGGCGGCGGGCCTTACGGCATAGTCAGCGGTCACTTGCTGCCTTGTCTGGGTGCGGAACTGAGGCTGGCAGCGAGTTTTCTCGAAGCCGGCCTGCCGGTCATCGGCTTCGGCCTAGGCGCCATCGTGCTGTCGGTGGCCGCTGGCGGCGGCGCGGAGGAAGCGCCGCTGCGGTTCAAGGTGGAGCAGGCGCTGGCCACCCGCCCGGATCATCTGGGCGGCCTGTTGCCGCGATCCTTTCCGCTGGCTTCCTACCTGCGCGATCGCCCGGTCCTGCCGCCGGATGCCGAAATCCTGTCCATAGATGCCGACGGCAGGCCGCTCATTTTTACCGTCAGCACCCATTCTATCGGTGTTCTGGGACATCCGGGCATGAAGCGGGGAATGGCCGAAGATCTGGTGATGGAATTCACCGAGACCCCTGAAAACACTGTCGAGGCGCTGGAATCGCTGGGGGCGGCGCAGTCAGAAATCGCACATTGCCTCACCGGGCTGATGGTCGGTCTGGTGGATCACACCGGATTGATGTGACGTCTGTCGCGCCGGAACGTCAGTTCGGCTGATTGCGTTTTCCAGTTTGCATATTCCTTTTTTGGAATGTATCGTGCTCCGATGCTCAGGGTCGAATTGAGGAGTTCTACCCGGGGTGCCATTGAGTTGAGGAGCGAATGGTGGCGAGCAAACTAATCATCGTTATGGTCAACACGGATCAGCGCAATGGCGAGGAACTGGGTGCGCCTTTCTTTCAAGCCACAGTGGCAGCAGCCATGGACTATGAGGTTGACGTGATCTGCACGGCAACTGCAGGGCAACTGATGAAGAAAGGCGTGGCGGAGAAACTCGTCGTGAAGCCTGGGTCGCCCAAGACCGTCTATGACTTCATCAAGGATGCGCACGAAGCCGGTGCGAAATTCTACTGCTGCTCCCCCAATCTTGACCTGTTCGACATGACAGAAGACGACCTTATCCCGGAATGTGAGGGAATCGTCGGCGGAGCCAAGGTGATTGAGGAAATCATGGAAAACGACGACGCCAAGGTACTCACATACTAGAGGTCGTTTTCCTGGTCAGCGCCTGGAGGGAAATTTGACCGCACACCCACAAATCAGCGATCCGTTTACCGACGCGCCGGTGGTTGCGCGGGAGAAGCTTGAGGAAATCTTCGAGGATATCCGGGGACACGCGGTTTACGACCACGAGATCCACGGCTGCCTGAACTGCGGCATCTGCACGGCCACCTGCCCATCCGCACATTACTACGATTATTCTCCGCGCGAGATCGTCCAGTTGTTATGGACGGAAAATCTCGAAGGCATTTACGATGCCATGCAGGAGAAGATCTGGGCCTGTGCCCAGTGCTACACCTGCGCCGCGCGCTGCCCGTTCGAAAATTCGCCCGGTGGTCTGGTCATGATCATGCGCGAAGTGGCGATCAAGCATGGCATGGAATCCGCCAAGGAAGTGCTCCGGCCATTCTCGCGCGTGCTGCTCAAGGTGATCTCCACCGGCAACCAGCTGGCGCCGAACATGATCACCAAGGAAGCCTTCCCCGACTGGGGTCCGAATGTGAGCCGCATCGACGCGCCGCTCAACATTCTGCGCAAGGCGATCCCGATGCCGACGATGCACACGCTCGACACCGCCTGGGAAGTCAATCTGAAAACCTCTGTGGAGCTCTACACGATCTGGGAAGCCACCGGCGTGCTCGATCAGCTCGAAACGGTCGACGAAAACCTGTTCGACGTCGTCTCCGACGTGATGGAGGAGAAGCGCGAGGAATGGGAAGAATGGCTTGAGGACAACGAAGACGACGAGGACGACGACTGAGCCGGGGCACCGGCTTGTGCGCAAACCTTGGAGGAGGAAGGCATGGCAAACGGAACGGACACAAACGGACGTGGCGCATTCGGCGGATTTGGCGCGGAATGGCAGGCCAGCAATCTGACGCCTGACGAGGCCCGGCGCGCCACCGGCTGGGTCGAGGCCAGGATCGACAAGCGGGCGCTGCTCACCAGCAAGGAACGCAAGGAAGATGTCCGCGACATCATGTGGCAACTCGAAAAGGACGGCGAAATCCTGGTCCACCGGGTGTCCGACGTCCACGAACCGGTGATCGCCAAGACGCTCTACGGCTGGGACAAGAAGATCCCGACCAACAATCTGTGGCACCACAAATCCTGCGGCCAGTGCGGCAATATTCCCGGCTACCCCAGCTCGGTGCTCTGGCTGATGAACAAGCTGGGTGTTTCCTATCTCGACGAGACCGACCAGACCTCCTGCACGGCCTGGAACTATCACGGCTCCGGCATCGGCAATGTGGTGTCGCTGGCCGCCGTGTTCCTGCGCAATTTTCACCAAGCCTACGTGTCGGCGAAATCGCAAGGGCTGCCCATCGGCACCTATTACCCGCTGGTCCACTGCGGCACATCGTTCGGCAACTACAAGGAGATCCGGGGCTTTCTGCTGCATTCGGCGGAACTGCGCGCGGAGGTGAAGAAGATCCTGGCCAAGCTCGGCCGTCTGGTCGACGACAAACTGCTGATCCCCGAGGAGATCGTGCACTATTCGGAATGGCTGCATGTCGTTCGCCATCGCCTGACGGAGCACCAGGTGGTGGATGTGAGCCAAATCCGCGCCACGGTTCACCCTGCCTGCCATGTCTACAAGATGGTGCCGGAGGATGTGATCTATGACGAGACCGTGCTGGGCGGCAACCGCGTGGCCGTCACCACGGGACTGCTCGACACGATGGGCGCGCAGGTGATCGACTACTCGACCTGGTATGATTGCTGCGGCTTCGGCTTCCGCCACATCATCGGCGAGCGCGAGTTTACCCGGTCTTTCGCCATCGACCGGAAGATCAAGGTGGCCGTCGAGGAGGCCCGTGCCGACGTGATGGTCGGTCACGACACCGGCTGCATCACCACGCTCGACAAGAACCAGTGGATCGGCAAGGCGGTCGACAAGGTCTACGCCCTGCCGGTGATGGCCGATTGCCAGTTTGCGGCGCTTGCGCTCGGCGCGCATCCTTACAAACTTGCCCAGCTTCACTGGCATGCCTCGCCGTTCGAGACGCTGCTCGAGAAGATGGGCATCGACTGGGAAAAGGCGAAGGCCGAGTTCGAAGGCTATCTCGAGGAGGTCAAGGCCGGTCGGATCGAGACGCTTTATGATCCCAAGCGCGCCATCACCTCCGGCCCCGGATACGTGAAGCCCAAAGCCCTTGCAGGGGAGGCAAAATGAGCAAGCCAGTCCTCATCATCGGCGGCGGCCCCGCCGGCCTGTCCGCCGCTCACGCCGTCGCTTCCTCCGGCCACAAGGCGGTCATCGTCGACAAGGCCGACCGGCTGGGCGGCGCACCGATCCTGTCGGGTTACGCCAAGTTGGTGCCGAGCCACGAATGGGCCAAGGACGCCATTGGCGGCATGGTCGGCCGCGTCGAAGGCAACAGCCTCGTCGACGTGCATCTCAACACCACGATCGACAGCTTCAAAGGCGAGCCCGGCAACTTCACGGCGACGCTCAAGGACGGTTCGAAGATCGAGGCAGGCGCGGCGATTCTTGCCACCGGATTTACCCATTTCGACAGCGTCAACAAGCCCGAATGGGGGTTTGGCACCTATCCCGACGTGGTGACCACGGTGCAGGTCGAGCAGATGCTGTCCTCGGGCGCCGGCGTCAAATGCCCGTCCGACGGCCGTGCGCCGGACCGGGTGGCGATCCTGCTGTGCGTCGGCTCGCGCGACCGCCAGATCGGGCGGGAATGGTGCTCGAAGATCTGCTGCACCGTTTCAGCCAATATCGCCATGGAAATCCGCGAGGCGCTGCCCAACAGCAATGTCTACATCTACTACATGGATATCCGTACCTTTGGCCTTCTCGAGGGGCCCTATTACTGGGAGAGCCAGGAAACCCACAAGGTCAAGTACATCAAGGCCCGCATCGCCGAGGTGACGTCGGACGGCAAGCGGCTTCTGGTCAAGGGCGAGGATACGCTGGTCAAGCGCCCGATTTCGATCCCATTCGACATGGTCGTGCATGCGATCGGCATGGACCCCAATGTCGACAACATGACCCTTTCGGCGGTGTTCGACGTCAAGCTCAACAAATACGGATTTGTCGAAAAGCCATCGGCCTACCTGCATATGGGGGAAACATCCCGACCGGGCGTGTTTGTCGCCGGGGCGGCCACCGGGCCGGAAACCATCGATGATTCCATTGCCCAGGCCCAAGCCGCGGCCATGGCGGCGCTGAACATGCTGCGCGCTCCAGTCATGGAGGCGGCGGAATAATGTTTCGGCTGATCCGCAAATCCGAGCCGGCGCCGGTGAAACCCGACGTGATCCTTGACCTCTCCGGGCCGCGGCTGCGCAGGGCGCTCGAAAACCTGATCGAGTCGGCCGAGCCGACCGGCGGCGTCGAACGCTATGTCGGGGCGCTGGCGCTCAAGGCCTCGCTGTTCGAGGAGATCCTTGGCAAGGGCCGGGTCAGCGACATGGAAGAAGCCGAATTCCTGGATCTTGCCTCCTTCATCACCCCGGTCAGGCGGCGGATAGGGCCGTGGCTCGGCGAGAACCGGTTCGAAACGCTCAGGCGGCGGATCGCGGCCCTGCTCGAGGGCTGGTCGGATCTCGAGACCACCGATGCAAGGCTGGCCGCGTTTACCGGATCGTTTCCCGAAGACCGCGCGCACCGCTGGGTGCGCGATCTCGGCGCCGAAATCCTGCATTTTACCGCGCCCGACCGCTATCCGCTGATGACGCGCTGGGTCTGGGATCGCGGCGTCGGCACAGGCGTGCTCAGGGAAATCTGGTTTGCCGAGGATGTCGACACGGCCCGGATCGACGCGGCCGACGACTATGCGACCTTTGCGACGCTGTCCGGAGAGCTCGAGGACTTCCTCAAGGACAACGGCTTTTTCCGTGATCTTCCATTCTACGGCGACCTGCTGATGGCGCATGTCTATGCGGGCTACATCAACGACCGCGGCGGACAGTATCTGCGGTCGGATTTCACCACCGCGGGCGATCCCATGGCGCACACACGCCGCATGCTGGGTCTTGATGCAGTCAACACAGAGACCGGCCGCACGCGGCTCAAGCTGATCGACGGCACCGCGCATGTGCTCGGAGAGCCCCGGCAGGTCGCACAGATGGAGCCATCCTGATGCCCATCCATGAAAAGTCGCTGATCCGGCCCGAAAACCTCGTCGAACACGAACATCTCGTGATCGACGGCGTCGATGTCTCCGGACACTGGAGCACCTTCATCGAAACCCGCGCGCTCAGCGATTACAACGAGACCATGCAGGATGAAATCGAGGCGCTTGCCGGTGGCGAACACATTTCGCGCTGCTGGCAATGCGGTTCCTGCACCAATGCCTGCACGGTCAACGCCATCAATCCCGACTTCAATCCCAGGTTCTGGATCTACCTGATCCGGCTTGGAATGGAACAGGAACTGGTCCGCGACAAGGACATCATCTGGCAGTGCGTGAGCTGCAACAAATGCACCTATGCCTGCCCGCGCGATGTCAATCCCGAAGGGGTGATGAAGGCCACGGCGCATTGGCTCGAACTCAAGGGGCATACCGAGAAGAAACCGTCGATGGTTTTCGACGAGGCCTTCTCGCAGCAGGTGTTCGACGCCGGCAAGATCGAGGACGGGCTGGTCCTGCGGCAGTTTTTCGCGCGCACTGGCCAGCCGCTCACTCAGCCCTGGCTGGTCGCGCTGGTGATGGGTCTCGTCCGGCGCTTCCCGGTTTTTTACCTGATGCGGCTCGGACTCGCGACGGTCTTTCGTCCCCGCACCAAAGGGTGGAGCAAGGCGCGCGCGGCGATCCATGACTATGTCGAGGAAGTCGAAACAGCCAATCGCAAGGCGCTTGGACTCGATGCGAAGGGGATGGACTGATGGCCGGGAAATACAGGAAAGTTGCGTACTACCCCGGTTGCGCCCTTGAGGGAACCGGTCACGCCTACAACCGCTCGACCAAGGCGGTCGGCAAGAAACTCGGGCTCGATCTGGTGGAGATCAAGGACTGGAATTGCTGCGGCGCGATGGAGGTCAAGAACATCGACCCGAAAATCCAGACCTATCTCTCGGCGCGCAACCTCTCGATCGCCGAGAAGATGGGCTTCGATACAGTGATGGCGCCATGCAACGGTTGCTACCACAATCTCAAGAAGGCCGAATACGATCTCGCCAAGGATGAAGGCTCGCGCGACGTCAATACGCGGCTGAGCGAGAAGGCAGGGCACAAGACTTACGAACCGGGCAAGGTCGAGACGATCCATGCGCTCGACTGGATCAAGCATTCCATCGGCGAAGAAGGACTGGCGGAGCGTGTGAAAAATTCGCTCAAGGGGCTCAAGGTGGCCAATTATTATGGCTGCATGTACACCCGCCCACGGCACATTTTTCCCGAAAAGGACAAGGGAGAGGGCTCGGAATCAACGTCCAAGCCACATTTCATGGATGATCTGCTGGCTGCGGCCGGCGCAGAAAATGTCGATTATCCGCTCAAGACGGCTTGCTGTGGTGGAGCGCATGCCCTGTCCGACTGCGATACGTCGACCAAGCTTGTTCTCAATCTGCTGACGACCGCCGAAGCATGCGGCGCGGATGTGATCGCTACTGAATGCCCTACCTGCCACACCGGGCTGGAAATGCATCAGGTCCGTGCGGAGAAGGTGCTCGGGCGCAAGACCAGCGTGAAGATTCTCTATTTCACCCAGCTTCTCGGCATGGCGATGGGTCTTTCTCCGAAGACAGTCGGCGTGCATGAGAATTTTTCCGATTCCATGCCGTTGATCAAGGAAAAGGGGCTGGCATGAGCAACAGCAAGACCCATACCTTGTCGATCGAGGATGTCCTCGCCGAAACTGATCACTTGATCTCCGCACCGGATGCGGAGCTTGAGGCAGACGCCGCGGGCACTGCGGACAGGTTGCTTGCCATGGGGGAGGCCGTGCTTGTGGCCTGGCACGATGCACACGGCAACGCGCCGACCGGGGACAAGGTCGAGGGTTTCAGGATGCTGGCGCTGCACCGCCAAGCGGCACGCGGCAACCCCACCTTCAATGCCTGCAGGGAAACCTGCCGCGAGGTGGTCTATCACCACAATCTGATCCGCCATGACCCCGAAGCGCCCGGCATTGCCCGCACCATCCGGCTCGCCGCCATGGTGGTGCGGCATCTGGCCCTGTTTGTCGGTGGCAAGCTCGAAAATGCGGGTCTTGGCGATTTTTGTTGTTCATCCCGTCCGGTCCGGCAGGCGGAAGCCTTGCCGGCCCTGAGCGAAACCCCGTGAAAGGAATAGGCCCATGCCAGTGGTAAGAGGCTGCGATCTTCCCGACGATCTTCTCTACGACGTCGAAAACAATCTTTGGTATCGCGACAATGGCGACGAGACCTTCACGGTCGGCATGACCATGATCGCCACCG
Source organism: Hoeflea sp. (assembly GCF_014359905.1). Lineage (GTDB taxonomy): Bacteria > Pseudomonadota > Alphaproteobacteria > Rhizobiales > Rhizobiaceae > Hoeflea. The sequence continues at coordinate 35,736 of NZ_JACIYP010000017.1, forward strand.
GCATGGCCGGACAGCTGGTGGCCTTCACACCCAAGAAGGCCGGCAAGACCATCGCCGCCGGAAAATCCTGCGCGACCGTGGAATCGGGCAAGTGGGTCGGCCCGGCCAAACTCGGTTTTGATGCCGAGATCATCGCGGTCAATGACAATCTGAGCGGAAATCCGAAACTTGCCAACAGCGACAGCTATGGCGAGGGCTGGATGGTCAAAATCAAACCGGCCGACATGGGAGCCGCCATGAGTTCGCTGACACCCGGCAACGCCGTGGCCGCCCCCTATGAAGCGAAAATGGCCGCCGACGAATTCGTAGGGTGCGCCTGATACGCGCGGGATGATTTGAAAGACGCCAAAGCCTCGGGAGGAGACTGAAATGGGTTCAGAAACGAATGCAAAATCCATGTCCATCATCGTGACCAAGGGCACGCTGGATTGGGCCTATCCACCCTTCATCCTTGCCACCACTGCCGCCGCCATGGGCCTGGAGGTGACGATGTTCTTCACGTTCTACGGTCTGGGCCTTCTCAAAAAGGATCTGAACCTGAAGATCTCGACACTCGGGAATCCGGCCATGGAAATGCCGGTGATGGGCATGCATATGGTCATGCCTAACATCATATCCGCGCTGCCCGGAGTGGATGGAATGGCAACCGCGATGATGAAGAACATGATCAAGAAGAAGGGCGTGGCTTCCATTCCCGAACTTCGCGACCTGGCGATCGAGGCCGACGTCCAGATGATAGCCTGCCAGATGACCATGGATCTCTTCGAATACAAGCGCGAGGACATGATCGATGGCCCTTCGATCGGCGGCGCCGCCAGCTATATCGAGGTGGCATCGAAGAGCGACATCAATCTCTACATCTGAGTGTTGGGGCGGTGCCCCGGCGAGACCAGCATGACCATGCCAACAAGATCCGCTCTGGCGGAACCAAAAAATGGGGACGGAAATCAATGAACAGGCAAATTCAGATCAGCATTCGCGGGATACTGCTCGGATCACTTGTCGCCACCGCAGCGGCTGTGACGCCGGCAAAGGCCACAGACGGATATTTTCAGGTGGGTTTCGGCGCCCGCCAATCGGCAACGGGCGGCGCCGGTGTTGCCGATTCCAGGGACGCCATGGCCCAGTCGCTCAATCCTGCGGGCATAGCCGGCCTTGACCGTCAGATGCAGATCGGCGGAGCGATCTTCATGCCGTATCGCGGCTATGACGCCACTGGCGCCGGATTTGTCACCGGAGGCTCCGTGGACAGCGGCAAGAACTTTTTCGTCATGCCGAATTTCGCCTATATCCATCCGCTTGATGCAGACTCGACGCTCGGCTTTACCGTCTACGGCAATGGCGGCATGAACACGAGCTACGCCAACATGGCCAATCCGGCCTGCGGCCCGGGATCGGGCGTCTTCTGCGGCGGCGCTGCGGGCGTCGACCTGATGCAGGCCTTCATCTCGGCCGATTACGCCCGCCGGTTCGGTTCCCTGAAGATCGGCATTGCGCCGACCATGGCGGTACAATTGTTCAAGGCCACTGGGCTTGGCGCATTTTCCGCGTTTTCCGCCGATCCGGCGAACCTGACCAACAACGGATATGACGTTTCGATCGGCGCCGGGCTTCGCGGCGGCATCGAATGGGAAGCCATGCCGGGACTTCGATTCGGGCTGTCGGCCCAGACCAAGATGTACATGTCCCGCTTCGACAAATATGCCGGGCTGTTTGCCGGGCGGGGCAGCTTTGACATTCCCGCATCGATCACCGCGGGTGTGGCGTTCGACCCGACTGAAGACTTCACCTTGATGCTGGACTACCAACACATCTTCTATGGCGACGTGCCTGCAATCTCCAATTCGACCACTGCGGCGGCGCCCTTCGGAAGCGCCGGAGGGCCCGGGTTTGGATGGACAGATCTGGACGTTTTCAAGGTTGGCGCGGAATGGCGGGCCAACGACACGTGGACCTTCCGGGCCGGCTATGCCTACAGCGAGAATCCGATTTCCGCCGCCCATGTGACGATGAACATTCTGGCGCCGGGCGTCACCCAGCATCATTTCACCGCCGGCGCGGCCTACAAGATATCGGAGCGCGATACGATCGAGTTCTCCGGCATGTATGTGCCGTCGTCGACTGTCTCGGGAATCGAAATGACCCCTGGCGGACCCAACCCTGGGCGCAGCATCACGCTCAACATGCATCAGGTGCAGTTGTTGGCAAGCTGGACTCGAAAATTCTGACGCCGAAACCGGTAACAACCTGAACACGGGCAGACGGCCCGGAAGGAGAAACACATGGCTGACCAGTTGCTCGATGCAAAGGGGTTGAACTGCCCGTTGCCAATCCTCAAGGCGAAGAAGGCGCTGAAAGGCATGCCGTCGGGCGGAACCTTGGAAGTGCTGGCCACGGACCCGGGCGCTGTCAAGGATTTCGAGGCTTTCTGCCGGGCCACCGGCAACGAGCTGGTGGAATCGCGCACGGACGGTGGGACCTACATATTCCTGATCAGGAACACAAATTGATCCATGCCGGTTAAGTGCGACGACGGCTCAGCAGTCGTCGTCGCAAAACTCATCATACAGGGCCATCAGGATGCGCCGAGTGTGGTCATGAGACAGGGAATAGTGGATCTCACGGCCTTCACGCCGGAATTCGACCAGGCCGGCGGCCCGCAGGTTGGCGAGTTGCTTCGATACAACCGCCTGCGGCAAACCTGCCTTGGCTTCCAAATCGCCGACATTGGCCTCGCCTTCGACCAGCCGGCACAGGATCACCAGCCTGAGCGGATGGGAAAGCGACTTGAGAAATTCGCTTGTCCGCTTGGCGTTCTCCATCATGCGGTCAGTCATGCCACTGGCAATGCTGCTGGCGCCTGGGATCGTTTCTGGTTCAGAGTGCGAAGCCATCAGAATATTTTTCTCGATTGCATGAACGGGCTATTTAGCATGGCTGGGACTGTTGGCAAGGATTGCAGGCGACAGGCTGGCGTAGTCGATATTTGGCCTTCTATAACACCCGACGCCCACATTCATCCCTTGACGGGCAAACACCGGATCAGGCCTACTTCAACGCGCTGACGCCAATCCTGGCGGCAGCATAATCGAGGCGGAAATCCACTTAAGCATACGCCCGAAACTGTTCAGACAAACCGAGCCACCTCTCAGCATCATTTGTGCCACATGCTGCCTGTTCATGCTGGATAAAATGTGAGCGCAAGGTCAGGCTCTGCCGCAAAGTTCCCCAGAACGACAAAAAGCCCTGTCCGCGAGGATCAGGGCTTTTTGATTTTGGTTGTATTTTCAGAAGGATACTTGGTTGCGGGGGCCTGATTGCACGGAGACTTGTAAGATCAACCCATGAGCGCGAAGCCAATAGAATGGTTTTCGCTTCGCATATCAGCTCCATTGTTTCACGGTTCATCAGGAACCCATGCTCAATGGACTTCAGCAAGCGGCAACTGCATTATAAACCGCCTCGCAATTAACAAATGCGAGGCGATATAGATAATACATATATAGGCGTCGCCACTTCCACAAAGGCCAAGCTCTGAGAATTTGTATACTGGCGCACATCCAACAGGTCATAGGTTGATGAGGCCCCGCCGGAAGAAATCTTGAGCAGGGTGGCGCCGTTGCGCATGATCTCAAGCGCGCTTGTTCACCTCCGGCTCGCATCAGCCCTTGCCCATTAGCCCGACGCTATTCCAGGACCATTGCAAATCACGGGAATTGCTCTGCGCCGCTTGATTGCGGTGATAGTCGATTTGATCGTCACTTTGTGGTAAGGAAGGGGCGGACGGCAGGATGCGAGAACCGTCGATCTCAACGGCGTCAAGTATCCTTCTTATTGCACAAAGAGTTGCCGCCAACAGGAGCAGGTTTTTTTGAAACTACGCATCAGCGTGCGCCCGCCGCCGTCGATCACAGTGCCACCCGCGACAGCAAGCGGTTCGGTCGAAACTGCGGTGATCTTGTTGCCCGTCACCACGACATTCGCGATTTCGATCAGGGCTTCGTTCACGCCGTCAAAGACGTTGACGTTTGTAAACAAGATCTGCCCGGAGGTGTCCTGAGCGGCGGCCGGAAGGGCAACGCTGACGGCGACGGCCAGCGCCGCCGTCAAGGTCTTCAGGTTGGGTTTCTTCATTGGACGTCTCCCGTTGTCGATGCAGCGGGTTCGGTGGAGAGGTCGATCTGCGCTGTGCAGGATCGACCCTCCACCTGATCCGTGGATCTTGCCGCCCCGGCTATTGGAAGACAGTCCCGGAGAGGTCGAATTCATCGACCGCACCTTCGCCCCGAATGAAGATCCGGTGGTTGAATCGCACGTAGTTGAGTTCGCCAGACGGATCTTCGAGCAATTCGCCAAGGCCTCCCTCGTTCGGGCCTTCGGTGATGATAAAATAGCCATCAGCCGTGTTGGCCACATTGGCCGGCGCGGGATCCGATCCGCTGGTCAATGCGGAGAACTGCACAAACACATATTTGTCGCCGTCTTTGCGGATCTCGATGTTTTGGGAATTCCCCTTGAAGACGCCGACGAAGGGATCGAGCACAGCCGGATCAACACCCGCTGCGACCGGAGAGTCGGCCTCGATCTTCGTGAAGGCTTTGACCATTGCATTCGCAACTTTCTTGTAGGCCTCGGATCCGCGATCGCTGTGGACCAAAACCACCACGGCAAAGTCGTGATCCGGGATCAGCTGCAGAAAGGAACGCGTGCCGGGCCAATTCCCGCCGTGGCTGGGGCTGGTGACCCCGCCGTAATCGTGGATGAACCATGTCAACCCGGTAAAGTCGCCGGCTTCCGCCTCGACTGCCGGAGCGTGGGCATAGTCCAGCGCTTCTTCGGACAGCAGCTGGTTCCCCGCGGCGTCCTTGCCGTCCAGCTGAAAGCGGGCGTATTTCAGCATGTCGTTAATCGTCGACCGGAGCGCGCCGGAGGCTGCGGACTCTCTGATCAACGGAATGTAGTACGGCTTGAGATCGCTGATGCTGCCTTCGCCGTAGATCGGCGGATGACCCCATGCGTAGTTTTCAGCCGGCGGGGTGGGGTCGTAGTTAAAGGATGACGACTCCATGCCGAGCGGAGTCAACAGGTTCTCTTCGATCAGGTTCTCGATCGGCTTTCCGCCGGCATGCGACACCACATGGGTCGCGAAGGTGATGCTAGTGTTGTTGTACATCCAGGTTTGACCGAACGGATAGAGCTGCTCGACGTAAGCCGCCTGGAGCATGACCTTCTCGCTGATCGACCCGCCCGGAGGAACACGAAGGAACCCATGGTCGCCATACCAGCCAGCGCGATGGTGGAACAGGTCAACGACCCGGGCTTTCGACGTTGCGTCGGCATCCGCGACCCTCCACCACGGCAGGAGGTCGACGACACGCGCGTTCAAATCCAGCTCGCCCCGTTCGGACAGCTGCAGGGCCACTGTCGAAAGGAAGGTTTTGGTCACAGAGCCAATTTGAAACTGCGTATCAGGGGTAACGGCCTCGTCGGTGCCTACCTTGGTGACCCCGAGACCGGCGCTGTAGGTGTTGGGCCCATGGATGACCCCGACACCAAGCCCCGGGATTTTCATTTCCTTGATCAGTTCAGCAGTTTCGGCGAGGACCGCATCAAAGGTCGCCTGGCCCTCTTCCTGTGTCATGAACTGTTGGTTTTGCTGCGCAAGCCCCGGCTGAACTGCAAAGGATGCCGAAATCATGAAGGCAACTAACAGCTTCATTGGATTCTTCACCGGACTTCTCCTTTTCATTAGATTCTTCACTGGATTTCTCCTGTTGGTATTATGGTAGTTCTTCTTGGTGACCTATGTCTTCGCTGTGCAGGATTGCACCGGCAGAGCCTGCGCTCCGCAAAGTCTGCCCGTTTACTGCTTCGCCATCTGCCCGACGTAGAAGTAGTCGAACAGCGAGCGGGCGACCTCTGCAATGGCCCGATCCCTGTCCGCCTCGGATGTCTCGCTGCTCTTGGTGAACACGGCGATTGCAAACCGACGATCGTCGGGGAGCGTGATATAGCCGACGTCATTGGCCACTCCCCCTATGGTTCCGGTCTTGTTCGCCACGGGCGTTCCCCTCGGCAGCAGCCCCTTGAGCCGGCCGGCGCCGGTGCGCGTGCGTGACATGACATCAATCAGGAAGTCGCGGCTCTCGGCGCTTGTCGCCGTGCCACCGTCGATGGCAAGCAGGAGTTGCAGCATCGCAAGCGGCGTTGCCTGGTCGCGGGGATCCGCCTCGAAGTCCAGATTGCGGTCACCCATGATCGTCAGGAGCTCCGGCCGGGTCACAAAGGCCTCCGCGGCAACTTTCATCGTGGCAGGTCCCGGCAGGCCATAGAATTCCCCGATGATCTCGCCAGTCGTCCGATCGACCCTGAAATCGGTGATCCCGAGCCTGCGCAGATATTCGGTCACTGCCGCGGGTCCGCCAGCCAGCCCCATCGAGATATCGGTCGCAGTGTTGTCGCTCTCCGTGATCATGATCTCGATCAGGTTCGCCACCGAAAGCTGGAGCCCGGGATGCACGAATGTGTCGCTCAGCGCAGCGTCCCCGATCATCATCATGTCGGGTGTGACGTCGACCATCTGGTCGAGGCTGAGTTCCCCCCTGTCGACGCGATCCAAGACCGCAGCGGCGATCGCAACCTTGTAGGTGCTGGCCATGGCAAAGGTTTCATCGCCATTGAACGCGATGATTTCGTCGCCGCCGATTTCCTGCGCCGCGAAGCCGATGCGCCCGGCAAGCTTCGTCGCGACCTGCTCGATCGCGGCTCCGACGGACTGTCCTTCTGCTGTCTGGCCGTATGCCGGGCTGAAGGTGGCCGCCGCGGAAACCGCAAGGGCAATGATGGCATGACGATATTTCATTTTTGGTGCCTCCTCGCGTGTTTGGAACCTCAAGTGATGGAAGCAAAAAGCCGCAAGGGCGACTGCCCGATTTACAGCTGTTTGAGCATCCACTTCAGAACTTTACCTCCGCACAAGGAAACGGGCGCGCACAATCGAGGTACAGATTCTACGCCGGTCACCGGCCCCTGCGACTTGTACTCCAAACCCATTGATACGCACCCTCGACGCGTTCCGCGTGGAGTGTCTGGCAGTCAGGGTGACGCGGAAGCGAGGTGGTGTCAGCCAGCATGATGCCTCCATTCATTGGGTGATTACCGCTGAAGTCACCCTGGAAAACGGAGCTGATAACGAGGTACTGCCGATGCTGCTCAACCCGCTTCGGCGCCGGTTGCACCATGTATCGTGCGATGGAGCTTACGACATCAAAGAGCGCCATCGGTTACGGCTCCGGAAAGCCAGCAAAGCGAGCATCCCACCTCGCAAGAACGCCGGCTATCGGGACGAAGCGCATCCGAAAAACGAGGCCGTTGACGCGCTGAACAGGTTGGCTGTCCGACTTAAAAACCAAATCTCGCTATCATCAGCCGTCACTGGTGGAAACGGCGATGTCCCGATACAAGCAATCGGTGAATTCCAAGCTGAGCTCGCGTAGCCACACGTGTCAGGTCGGTGAAATCCTGGCAGATGTTAAGATTACGCGCACAGTCTCAGGACTTGGCATGCCTGTTCGTCAGCCGGCCTGTTAAGGGCAGAAGATCTTTTAGACAGGCCGTCCAGGCTTTGATTCGATCTACAACGCCGGTTCGAAGCATTGCGAACCGGGTATTCTTTGACCGCGTGCCTCAGTAGATTTTCGCTAATTCGCAATAGCAAAAGGTGTGTTTTCGTCGAGAGGGTAGATGGGCTCCGTCAACTGCGTGTGCTCGAAAAGAGTGATATCGCGGCTCGTGGCTCCGGGAACATCAACGATCAGCACCTTGTCGGTGAAATTTTCATAGAACGCTCGGAAGTGGTTCCCGCTTTTGACACCTATCACGTCATATTCCTGGATGGCGATGCCATGTGGCCTCGCTTGTGAATCGTCATAGGCCTGGACCAGGCCGGATATGACGATGACATCCACATTATCCGAGATGACCAGTCTGACTGAGGGACCAAACGTGTAGGGGATACCGTAAGCGGTCCCCCCGCGAACGAACTCGTAGCCATCCGAAATCGACTTGACATAGGCTTTGGTTTTGATCGGTTCGCCCGCAATCGGCTCAAATTTGCCCCCGAGGCTCACGTCGATTGTCGCTCCGACACCGGCAGCGACTGCGGCCTTTGCGGTTTCCGGATCGTGTATCGAAATGAAGGCGACTTTACCCAAGCCTTCGGTTTCCAAAAGGGCCCGCAGCAGGTGCGTACCTGAGCCGCCAGCCCCACCACCGGGATTATCCGCGGCGTCCCCAATCACAATCGGGGTATGGTCGATGATATCGCCCTTCGTCGGCTGTTTCCGTTCGTAGCGGCCGTCTCTGTCGAGCATGGCCAGTACGCTGCTCATCGTTGTGTCTAAGTCATTGAGTGGATAAAAAGCCTCTTCCCTGTGATCCCATATCCACTGCGACAGTTCATCCACCAGTTCTTGTGCCAGATCAGCGTTGTTTTCGGTCGTGACCATCGGGTACACGCCGCAAAAATCAGTGTCCTGGTATGGGAAGCCATGCATGACAGAGCAGTTGAGAACACCGGGACGATTTTCGATCTCAATACACTTTTCTTTGAGCTGATTTCCAAAAATGCCTTCCTCTTCGGTATTGCTGAGCGGCATCATCAGCGGCACTTTGCGATAGGCCGGGGTGGGATTCGACTCTCCTGCCAGGATCGCAGCGGCACGATACATGGCATCACGTGCAGCTTCATTCATATCCAGATGAGGATATTTTTTACAGGCACTGAAGAAATTCATATTCTCCTTCATTTTGTCCGTGATCTTGCCATGCAGGTCGCCGGACCAGACAATCATCGTGTCCTTTCCGACCAGTTCTCGGACGGACTCCGCCAGATCTCCTTCAAGATCGGGAGTGTTATCCACAACACCTGCACCGTGTAGAGCGAGGTAAACGATGTCCAATGGCATCTGTGCTTTAAGCGTGTCGAGCATTTCTTTTTTCGCATCGCTCCAGAATTGCGCTTTCACCAGACCAAAACTCGAATCTGGTCCGTATATCAGACCCGGGAGCAACTCCCAGCCGTTTTCCTCGCACACATCTACTGCCCCGCCCAAGGCTGTTCCTCTGAGTGCCTTGATTTCATCACCCCTAAAAATACGCATGTTGTCCAGCGTAGTTTCACCCATGCCTTCGGTGAGGTAAGTGTTTGTTTCATGAAAGAAACCCACACAGCAGACTCTCAATTTTTTACTTTCTCCCGAGGACGCAAGTAAAGGTGACGATATTGCAGCAAGACCCGCAGAGACAGCGAGTGTATTGAATGTTCTACGCTTCATCAGCTTTGCTCCATATCCAAATGGCGTTTTAGTTTAAGTGGAGACGCCCCGACGAAGCGGGCGCCCCATGAAGTTTGCCCAGTTACTGCTTCGCCATCCGCCCGCGTAGAAGTAGTCGAACAGTGTGCAGGCGGTCGATTCAGACTCAAAGGCTTGTTTTTCCGGGACCGAACGGCACCGAGTAATTGGCTTCAAAGAGGTTGAATGCCGATGCTGGTCGACAGCAAGGTCGGGTTGGTCCCCTTGTTCCGTTCGGATTGCAATTCCGTCCGCACGGGCGTTGACCCAAGTCAATGACGAGGTAGTCAGAAGCGCAATAGAATAAATCTGAAGAGCAAGAGTTGTAAGCAAGGAACGCATACAAAACTCCCTGTCTGATGTCCTGAGGCGTTCGCTCATGATATCTTTGTAAAGTTCATTTGAACCTGAAATCGAGGGTCAAATCCTGCGCTTGTTGCGGCGGCCAGTTCACCTGGGAATTTGCAACGTTAGGTGAAAGCTTGTCGCTTCCGGCGGGCCTTTAGTGGAGCAGATCGATGAGGCTGAAACTACCGACGCATTTGTCGCGCTTTCCGGCAAAAATTGACCTGACGCATCAAGCGTTTTGGCGCGGTTTGCCCGTGCTTCAATCGGAAACGGTGCAACTCAGGCCGGGACGTCCTGTGTACAAAATGCTGCAAATCACTGGGCGGGACATGCTTATCCTTCGCAGCAAGGTCGAGCCAAAGATGGCCAGTACCATCGTGCCTGACCCGGATTGGATGGTTTTGGTGGCACCGGTCAGTTGGCTTGGCGACTATGTTTTCAACGGTCAAGTGGCAAGACCGTTCGATGTTTTTGTTTCTGCTGGTCCTGACGGATATTCCGCCACCAACGAAAGAAGGCATAACTTGGCAGTGGGTCTGCGAAAGTCCAGGCTGAGGGATGCTTGCGCCAATTTGAGTGGCCGCCATGTCGAGGATATCGCGCTCGACGATCAACGGATAGCCCTTGGTCCAGCCTTGGGCACAAGGTTTCACAGGCGGCTTCTGGAGACGATAGCGGCCTCATTGGAGAAGCCTTTGGCCCCTGGCAAATTCGCACTCGATGCTGTCGTCGAGAATGATCTTTTTTCCGAGCTTGCCGGCCTCATGATGGCAGAGACTATCGAAGAGAATGCCATTTCAAGCCTCAACCTTGACCCGTTGCGAGTTGTCAGGCGCGCAGAAGGACTGTTTGAGGACCGCGGGACCGATCCACCAAGTATATCTGACCTTTGCAAGGCAGCGAACGTCGGGGCAACGACGTTGCACTTGTGTTTCAATGACGTTTACGGCGCGCCGCCAATTTCTTACTTGCACGCAAAGAGAATTACACAGGCCCGCTCTGCAATCCTTACAGAGGAAAGAGCCCCACCTTCCGTCAAAGACGTTGCCCTGTCGCTTGGCTTCACACACAGCGGTCGTTTTGCCGAACGATATCGCCGCTTTTTCGGGGAATACCCGTCAGAGACCCTCGGCAAGCGATGAGTTCGCCGGATGCCCGGAGCTGGCCCCATCCGCCACAGCTTGACCTCACTGCGTCTTGTGGACGTATTTGGGCGATGTGAGTGCGACAATTAGAATGAGGTTTGTTGGCACGATGAATTTCCGCGAATCCCTCTTCCCAGCCATCTGCATTCCCAGCCTGATGCTTGGACTGATGTTCTTCTCGATGTCGCTCACACCATCCCTGATCCCGCGCGATGCAATTGTGCAGGGCATACTTGGCGGGTTGGTTACAGCTATCGGGTATCTTTGCGGGCGCATTGTTGCACTTGTTTGGCGTGCCGCTGATCTGCCTCGGCTGCTGCGGCCGGTTGCGCGCATTGTGTTACTGCTTTGGTCGGGCGCGGCTCTTGCTCTCTTCGCCTTCGCTTTGACCTCTAGTCTTACCTGGCAAAATGATTTGCGCGTCAGGATGGGCATGGAGACGGTGGAAAGCCTGAATGTCATCAAAGTCCTTGGCGTGGCGCTCGCGACCTTTGTCTTCGCTTATGCAATCGGGGCCGGCGTGGCGGCATTGTTCCGCGTGATTCGCCTCAGGCTCCACAGGATCATGCCGCCGCGGCGCGCCAATGTGCTGGGATTCGTCACCGGGGCGCTGATCCTTGTGATCGTAACGCGGGATGGCATTTTCGACCATGTGGTAACCGGCCTTGATGAGAGTTACGAGGCTGCGCAGCTTTTGTTTGATAGCGCCCCGCCATTGCCTTCGGAGAAGCCGATCACAGGCAGTGCGGCCTCACTGGTGGATTGGAAGCGGATGGGCCAGCCCGGTCGCGATTTTATGACATCGGGCCCTGATGCGGATGCCATCGCCGCCTTCACCGGAAAACCCGCGCTTGATCCGATCCGTATTTATGTTGGCCGCGCCAATGGCAGCACGCCAGAGGAGCGGGCGGAACTCGCATTGGCTGAACTGAAGCGCACTGGCGCATTCAGTCGCAAGGTGCTGATCGTCACCAGCCCTACCGGCACCGGCTGGATGGACCCTGGAGCCCATGACACGGTGGAATACATGCATGGCGGAGACATCGCCACCGTTGCCACTCAATATTCCTATCTCCAGTCCCCCTTGGCGCTTATTCTGGAGACCAATTCAGGCTTGGAGCAAGCCTCGGCGACGCTCGCGGCGGTGCATGAATTCTGGAAGACATTGCCCCGGGACGCCCGCCCGCGCCTATACGTCCATGGCCTGAGCCTCGGGGCATGGTCTTCAATGTTCGCTACCAACCTTTTCCGGCTCGTCGGTGATCCTATCGACGGCGCTTTTTGGGCGGGGCCTCCCTTCCCATCGAATTTCTGGAACTATGCCCAGAATGCGCGCGAGTCCGGTAGCTCCTGGGTTCTTCCCAAAATTGGAGATGGATCTCTGGTACGCTACGCCTCGCACGTCGCCGATGCCTCTGAGGCGGAAGCCGAATGGGGCAGTATGCGGATCGTTTTCCTGCAGTATGCAAGCGATCCGATCGTTTTCTATGATCCCTATTCGTTCTGGCGCGCCCCGCCTTGGATGAATGAACCACCTGCCGATGATGTCTCGGCTCACTTGCGCTTCATGCCAATCGTCACCCAGTTTCAGCTTGCGCTTGATATGGCTTTGTCTTTCGGGGCACCAGCTGGCCACGGCCATGCCTATTACGCACAAGATTACATCGCGCCCTGGGCGCAAGTGACCGCTCCGGAAGGATGGTCGGCTGAGGACACACGGCGACTAAAAGCCCATTGCGACAATGGCTTTCAAAACGGGTGTTCGAATGACTAGAGAAGATCCTCTGATCGATGAATCACATGTAATGTGACGAGGAAAGCGTAAACTGTCTTGACCTGAGACCCTGAACTTCCTCCAAAATTTGGCAGAGTCCGTCACGACAATGAAGCTCCCCTGAACGACAAAAAGCCCTGATCCTCGCGGACAGGGCTTTGGGATTTTCGTTGTATTTTCAGAAGGATATTTGGTTGCGGGGGCCTGACTGCACGGAGGCTTGTAACAGAATCGGCCGTTTGTATCGACTGCCATTACACGACACTGCATTGAGACTGCAGTTGGACCGTGGATCAACCACGGGCGAGAAACGCCCAGAATTCTCGAGACGATATCGAAACCGCTCAGCTCAACAAAACCGATACGCGACGTGGAGTCTGGCGTGTAGTGTACGGAGCTTAGCGGATTTTGAGATATTGGGCTCGGCAGTGACAGCTATGTTCAGCAATGCAGGCAACGTCTGCAGCGATACCGGATTTGAGATCACCCCCTATGTCCTCACCTGTGAACAAAGTTGTGATCGTCGGCGCCGGCCAGGCGGGCCTGAACGCCGCGGCTCTTTTGCGATCGGGCGGATTTCAGGCAGAAATCCTGCTGATCGGCGCTGAGCCAGCCTGTCCGTATCAGCGTCCGCCGCTGTCAAAATCGTTCTTGAAGGGCGAGATCGACTTCGACGGTCTGAGGCTGAAATCACAGTCCTTCCCTGCCGACCAAAAGATCGACTTTCGTCCTGGCGTCACCGTCGAACGGATTGATTGCCCTGGGTGCCGCACTGAACGGCCTTCGGCCGATCGTGGAGATCATGTTCGGCGATTTCTGCTTCACCGCTGCCGACCAGATCGTCAACGGCGTCGGCAAGGTCCGGCACATGTTCGGCGGCGGCTTCCCGGTGCCATTGGTGCTGAGGGTGCGCATCTCCCCGCATACAGGCTACGGCTCGCAACATTCAGGCGACCCGTCTGCGCTCTTCGGCATGTTTCCCGGCTGGCGCATTGTCATGCCGACGACCGCCTTCGACTATATCGGCTTGATGAATTCGGCGCTGCGCTGCGACGACCCGGTCGTCCTCTTCGAGCATGTGGCCTTTTACCAGCAGGAATTCGAGGTTCCTAAGGGAGATCGTGGGTTCTGCATTCCGTTAGGCTCCGCCCGCGTGGTGCGGCAGGGTGCTGCCTGCACCATCCTCGCGACCTCGGTCATGGTGCAGAACGCGGTGGACGCCGCCGAGGAGAGCGGCATCGACGCCGAGATCATCGACCTTCGCAATCTCGATCACCATGGCATGGACTGGGAGACCATCGGTCGCTCGATCAAGAAGACGGGCTGTTGATTTCCACCGAGAACTGACCCCGTAGCACAGGATATTTCCATCGAGAATTGACCCATGTTTGAACCTTGCCCTGCGTGTTTTCAGCGGGGGCTACGGAGTGATCGACATGGCATTATTGAGCGTGATCCGACGCTGGCATTTTCGAGAGAAGTTATCTATCCGGGAGATTGGTCGCAGAACTGGCCTGTCCCGGAATACCATTCGCAAATATCTGCGCGTTGAGGGTGTGGAGCCGAAGTTCAAGGTTCCCGAACGACCGAGCAAGCTCGATCCTTTTGCCGACCGATTGTCAGCCTGGCTGAGGACGGAAGCAAAGAAGAACCGCAAGCAGAAACGCACAATGAAGCAGCTGCATGCCGATCTGGTCAGCCTCGGCTATGACGGTTCGTACAACCGCGTGGCGGCCTTCGCGCGGGAGTGGAAGGCGGATTTGCAGCGAGAACTTCAGACGACAGGGCGCGGGACATTTGTGCCACTGGCGTTCGATCCGGGTGAAGCCTTCCAGTTCGACTGGTCGGAGGACTGGGCGATCATCGGCAACGAACGCACCAAGTTGCAGGTGGCCCATACCAAGCTCAGTTACTCCAGGGCTTTCATCGTCCGGGCCTATCTGCTGCAGACCCACGAGATGCTGTTCGACGCCCACAATCATGCCTTCCGTGTCTTCGGCGGCGTCCCCCGCCGCGGCATCTACGACAACATGAAGACCGCGATCGACAAGGTCGGACGGGGCAAGGATCGCGACGTCAACGTCCGCTTCATGGCGATGGCGAGCCACTATCTCTACGAGCCTGAGTTCTGCAATCCGGCCTCTGGCTGGGAGAAGGGTCAGGTCGAGAAGAACGTTCAGGATGCTCGTCATCGACTGTGGCAGCCACTGCCTCGCTTTCCATCTATCGAAGCCCTGAACGACTGGCTGGAGGGTCGATGCAAGGAATTCTGGGCGCAGACGTCCCATGGCAAAATGCGGGGCACGATTGCAGACATCTGGGCTGAGGAAGTGCAGGCTCTCATGCCGGCATCCCGGCCGTTCGACGGCTTTGTCGAATACACCAAGCGGGTGACCCCGACCTGCCTGGTGCACCTGGAACGCAACCGCTACAGCGTTCCAGCATCCTTCGCCAATCGCCCGGTGAGTCTTCGGGTCTATCCGGACCGTATCGTTGTCGCCGCAGAGGGACTGATCATCTGCGAGCACCGACGCATCATTGACCGTTCCCATGATCGGCCAGGACAGACGGTCTACGACTGGCGGCATTATCTGGCGGTGGTCCAGCGTAAGCCTGGCGCTCTTCGCAATGGCGCACCATTCACCGAGCTTCCCGAAGCCTTCAAAACACTGCAGCAGCATCTGCTCAAGAAGCCAGGTGGTGATCGCGAGATGGTCGATATCCTGGCGCTTGTGCTTCAGCATGACGAACAGGCCGTGCTCTGCGCCGTCGAGATGGCGTTGAAGTCCGGTGTTCCGACCAAGACACATGTCTTGAATCTCCTCCACCGTCTCGTCGATGGCAAACCCTTCACGCCGCCGTCCATTGATGCGCCGCAGGCCTTGGCGCTCGCCAATGAACCCAAGGCCAATGTCAAACGCTACGACACCCTGCGGAAGGCTACGGAGGTGCGCCATGCGTCATAATCCAGCGAGCGGTGCAATCGTCATCATGCTGCGAAGCCTGAAGATGCACGGCATGGCACAGGCGGTCGGTGAACTGACCGAACAGGGATCGCCGGCTTTTGAGGCTGCCATTCCGGTCCTGTCGCAACTGCTCAAGGCTGAGACCGCAGAGCGCGAGGTCAGATCAACTGCGTATCAGCTCAAGACGGCCCGCTTTCCAGCCTATCGTGATCTGAATGGCTTCGACTTCTCAAGCAGTGAGGTGAATGAAGCCCTGATGCGCCAGCTGCATCGATGCGATTTCCTCGACGAGGCCAACAATATCGTGCTGCTCGGCGGCCCCGGCACAGGCAAGACCCACATCGCCACTGCAATCGGCGTGCAGGCCATCGAGCATAATCACAAGCGAGTCCGGTTCTTCTCGACTGTGGAACTGGTCAACGCACTTGAGCAGGAGAAGGCACAAGGTCGGTCAGGTCAGATCGCCAATCGTCTGATGCATTCCGATCTCGTGATCCTTGATGAGCTTGGCTATTTGCCGTTCAGCGCATCAGGCGGTGCTTTGCTCTTCCATCTCCTGAGCAAGCTCTATGAGCGCACCAGCGTCATCATCACCACCAACCTCAGCTTCAGCGAGTGGGCCAGCGTGTTCGGCGACGCCAAGATGACGACGGCGCTGCTCGATCGGCTCACCCATCACTGCCACATCCTCGAAACCGGAAACGACAGCTTCCGCTTCAAGAACAGCTCGGCGCATGACGCCAAATCCACAAAGGAGAAAAACAGGAACTTGACCACCACACCAGACCCGAAACATAACTGAAAGGCGGGTCAAATCTCGGTGGAAATACCGGGTCAGTTCTCAATGGAAATCAACATCGAGGCGCTCGAACGTGCGAAAGACGGCAATGCGAGCCTTATTACGTCTTCTGCCCGTTGGGGCTCTTGCAGAACAGAGACTGGACTTGCTCCAGCACAATGGGAAGTTTCCTGCTGGCGTTGAACCCAATAGGAGGACCCGATGGGCAATTGAGAGTGCCGGCCATTCATGCAGGATTTCAGCAAGAAACCGTTCTCTTGACGCAAACGCGTGGGCAGATATCGCTCAGGCGACACGGGATTTGGGACTTGGCCTGTCGACGCTGACACGCCGAAAACCGCGTCGGCGACGTTCCGCTTTGGGATACAAGTCGCGGTGTCGTGCGAGGTCGAAATGGCCATGACAGAGCAGAATACTCAAATCTCTCATCTATTTACAATCTATCTAACTGTTAAATATAGCTAATTATATAATCATAATATAATGATTTGTGACATTGTGACGGACGTGTTCCTGTGACCTTTATTTTCAGTGTTGGCTCGGCGGTCATCCCTTCTGACTGATCACGTCCGGTGATGTCACGGCAGCCTCACACCAAGCCAGCGCCCCTCGTGTGGGCGAGCCTGACCGCGCTAACGTGCCAGACAGATGACTGGATCGTCCGATGGCGGTTTCTGCGACGCGCACCTTGCCAGCCGCGCTATCTCGCATCCGGGTCAGAGCCAGAATTATATGTGCATCTGCATGACTTTCATAACGGCTGGACGATCTTGCATGGCGTTGAAGTGGGCGGTGAGAGCAGTGAAAGCATCAAGATTGACGCCATCGACCTTCATCCAGCGGGTGACAACAAAGAGATAGGCGTCACACATCGAATAACTCTCGCCCATCACCCACGGGCCCTTGAGATAATGCTGTTCGATGATGCGGGCGCATTCGGTCATGGTGGCCGGCACATTCTCGCGCATCGTCTCCTGAGCGGCGGTGTCGTCGGTCCAGCGGCTGCCGCGCTGCTTGTGGGCGTGGTTCACATGCACCGTGGCTGCGAGATAGAGATTGAAGGCCTGCGCCTCGGCAAAGCCGAACGGGTCGGCCGGCGCTAGGCTTGCGCTCGGAAAGATCTGCGCGATATAGGCCAGTATCGCCGGCGTCTCGGTCAGGGTGCCCTCTGCCGTGATCAACGCCGGAACACGGCCTTTAGGATTGATCGCCAGATAGTCGGGGGACTGCTGTTCGGACGCGGAGAAATCCAGGAGCCTGGTTTCATACGCCGCGCCCGCGTCCTCGAGCAGGATATGCGGGGCCAGCGCGGCGGTGCCCTTGGCGTAGAAAAGCGTGATCATCTGCAGGGCCTTCTCTCGTTTTCGCTGACAACTGTCGCCGACACTAGCCGGATTTTGAGGCTTGGAAAGCGATTTTTGATAAAGCTCAGGTTACATAAAGGGTTAGCATTTATTCCTTTTTGTTAGAAACGCTCACAGCTATAAAGGCCGCTCGATCATCCAGAGGTATCGAGGCGGTTTTGTCGGCAAGCATGCAGCAAATGGACGTAGCGGTCTGGCGCGGCGACGCGAGCGGCGGCGGACTTGAGCATTTCAAGGTTCCTACGCAGGACAGCCAGACCATTCTCGACGTGGTTGCCTGGATCCAGCAATATGCCGATCCGACGCTGTCCTATCGCTATGCCTGCCGGGTGGGCATGTGCGGCTCCTGCGCCATGATGGTCAATGGCGTGCCGCGCTGGACCTGCCGCACCCATGTCAACAAGGTGCTCAGGGACAACGCCATCACCATCGCGCCCTTGCGCAACCTGCCGGTGATCAAGGATCTGGCCGCGGACATGGATCCGTTCTTCGACAAATGGGTGGCGGCCGGCGGCGTGCATCACCCGACCCGGGACCGCAATGACGAGATCGAGCAACTCAGCCCTGCGACGCCGGAGCGTGTCGAGACCGACACCGGCATCGAATGCATCAACTGCTCGGTCTGCTATGCGGCCTGCGACACGGTCTCGAACAATGTCGATTTTCTCGGACCCGCGGCTCTGCAACGGGCCTGGACGATCTATCTCGATCCCAAAAACGCCGACCCGGGCGCAGTGCTCGAGGCGGTGTCGGGCAGGGGCGGCTGCCACAATTGTCACAGCCAGGGCAGTTGCACCCTGCATTGCCCCAACGGGCTCAACCCGATGAAGGCGATCGCCGGCCTCAAGCGGGCCACCGTCTCCTCCTTTTTCAAGGGTGCGCGCTAGCATGCTCGGTCTCAGGCTCTACATGGCGCAACGGCTCAGTGCGATGGTGATGATCCCGCTGACGCTGGGCCACATCGCGGTGATGATATACGCGGTGCAGGGCGGGCTGAGCGCGGCCGAAATCCTGGGCCGCACCAAGGGCAGCCTCGTCTGGTTTGCCTATTACGGCCTGTTCGTGATCGCCGTGTCGCTGCATGCGTCGATCGGGCTGCGCGTCATCGTCCACGAGACGCTGGGTCTGGACGGTCGCGGACTGGAAATCTTCATGTGGCTGATAGGCCTGCTGTTGCTTGTCATGGGTCTGCGCGCCGTCTTCGCGGTGACGCTATGATCCGGCCGCACCGCTCGCACCCGCTCTGGGTGGCCTATCTGTTGCACCGGCTTTCCGGTCTCGGCCTGGCGTTGTTCCTGCCCGTGCATTTTTATGTGCTGGCTTTTGCGCTCAACCAGCCCGAACGTCTCGACGGCTTCCTGCGCTTTGCCGACAATCCCTTGGTCAAGGTTGCCGAGTTCGGCCTCGTCTTCCTGCTGGCGGTTCATGTCTTCGGCGGGTTGAGGCTTCTGGCGCTGGAGTTCCTGCCCTGGTCGCCGCGGCACAAGACCATGGCCGCATCGGCCGTCGCCGCCGCCTTTCTGGTGGCGGGCACCTTTTTCCTGCAGGCGGTATGAGCATGAGCAAGATCGCAATCGACCGTCACGACACCGACATCCTGATCCTCGGCAGCGGCGGCGCCGGCATGTTCGCGGCGCTGCACGCGCTGCAGACCGCGCCAGCGAGCACCAAGGTGACGATCGCGGTGAAAGGCCTGATCGGCAAATGCGGTTGCACCCGCATGGTGCAGGGCGGCTACAACGTGGCGCTCGGCCATGGTGATACCGTCGAGCGGCACTTCATGGACACCATCAATGGGGGCAAGTGGCTGCCCAACCAGGACATGGCCTGGAGGCTCTGCGAGCAGGCGGTCGTGCGTGTCCGGGAACTCGAAAACGAGATCGGCTGCTTCTTCGACCGCAACTCTGACGGCACGCTGCACCACAAGGCCTTTGCCGGCCAGACCGCCGACCGCACCGTGCACAAGGGCGACCTGACCGGCATCGAGATCATCAACCGGCTGATGGAGCAGGTGCTTTCGCGCCCGGTGGAGAAGTTGCAGGAACACCGCGCCATCGGCCTGGTTCCGACGAGGGATGGCTCCGCGCTGGCCGGCGTGCTGATGATCGACATGCGGACTGGCAAATTCCGCTTCGTGCGCGCCAAGACCGTGCTCATGGCCACAGGCGGTGGGCCGACCATGTACAAGTATCACACGCCATCGGGCGACAAGACCATGGATGGCCTGGCCATGGCGCTGCGCGCCGGCCTGCCGCTGCGCGACATGGAGATGGTGCAGTTCCACCCCACCGGGCTGCTGGCAGGCGACCATACCAAGATGACCGGCACGGTGCTGGAGGAAGGGCTGCGGGGCGCGGGCGGGCAATTGCTCAACGGCGCCGAACGCCGCTTCATGTTCGACTATGACGACCGCGGCGAACGCGCCACCCGCGACGTGGTCTCGCGCGGCATCTATGCCGAAATGCAGAAATCCAACACCACGACCAATGGCGGCGTCTACATCAAGATGAGCCATCTCGGGCCCGAGATGGTACGGCAGAAATTCTCCGGCATGGTCAAGCGCTGCGCCGATTCCGGCTTCGATCTGGCCGGCGGCCTGGTGGAAGTGGTGCCGACGGCGCATTATTTCATGGGCGGCGTGGTGGTCGACACCGACACCCGCACCGAGATGGAGGGGCTCTATGTGGCGGGTGAAGACGCCGGCGGCGCCCATGGCTCCAACCGGCTCGGCGGCAACGGCGTTGCCAATTCCACCGTCTATGGCGGCGTCGCCGGCGACGTCATGGGCATGGACATCCGCAAGATGGGTGCGCTGCGCGATCCCGACGAAAGCGTGCTCGACGCGGAAGTTGCGCGCGCCTGCCAGCCACTTGGCCAGAAACCTGCCAATATCCAGGACCTGCGCCACAGGCTGCAGGAGGCGATGTGGGAAGATGTGGGCGTCATTCGCACAAGCCGCGGCATGCGGCGCGGCATCAACCGCGTGGCGGAGATTGCCGACGAGCTGATGGCTTCGGGCGTGGCCTCCACCAATCTGGCCTTCAACCTGACCTGGCACGACTGGCTTAATGTCCGGTCGCTCTGCGATGTCTCGGATGTCATCGCCGAGGCGGCGCTGACGCGGGAGAATTCCCGTGGAGCCCATTACCGCGAGGATTTCCCGGAGCAGGGCGACCTCGACAGCTCCTATTTCACCGTTGCCCGGCAGCGGGACGGCGAGATCGATGTCAGCCGCGAGCCGGTGCAATTTTCCATCGTCCGGCCGGGTGAGACCATCCTGCCCGTCGGCGAACCCGAAACCTTGGTGGAGGCAAGCTGATGATTCCCATCGACATCATCCAGAAGACGGCCGAGATCCTCATGGACAAGGCCGCGATCGAAATCCCGCAGGACTATCTCGACGGGCTGCAGGCGGCCGCCAAGGTCGAGGACGGCGACCTGTCGTCCTTCGTGCTCGAGGCGATGCTGGAAAACTACAAGGCGGCCAAGGAAGACCGCCGGGCCATGTGCGGCGACACCGGCACACCGCGCTGGTACGTCAAGATGGGCAACGAGACCCAGATCGAGGGCGGCCCGATCGCGCTGGAAGCGGCACTTCGCCGCGCCACCGCCAACGCCACCAATGGCGTGCCGTTGAGGCCCAACCGGGTGCATCCGCTGTGGCGCACCGACCACGACAACAATGTCGGCATCGGCGCCCCCGAGATCGAATATGGCTACGAGCCCGGCGGCGAGTGGATCGACCTGATCACCGTGCACAAGGGCGGCCTATTCGGCACCGATTACCGCATGCTGTTTCCCTCCGACGGCATTCAGGGGATCAAGCGCTTCTATCTCGATTGCCTGGTGGCCTTCGGCAAGCGCGGTCTGGCCTGCCAGCCGGCGATCATCGGCATCGGGCTGGGCGGCTGCAAGGACACCTGCATGGTGCTGGGCAAGCGCGCCGCCTGCCTGCGCGTCGTCGGATCGCGCAATTCCGACCCGCGCATTGCCGAACTCGAACTGGAACTCAAGGAACTGGGCAATTCGATCGGCATGGGCGCCATGGGGTTTGTCGGCAAGTCGATGGTCATCGATGCCAATATCGAGGTAGGCTACTGTCATACCGGCGGCATGCAGATGTCCGTGCATGCTTTCTGCCTGTCGTCACGCCGCGCGGTGGCGCGGGTCTTTGCCGACGGACGGGTGGAATACCGCACCGATCCGGACTGGTTCACCGATTATCAACGCCGGGAGACAGTGGAATGGGAACTACCTCAAAACCACGAAAAATCCGCCTGAGCACCACCCCGACGCCGGAGGCGCTAGCGGAATTGCGGCTGGGCGACGTCGTCTATCTCGACGGGCTGATCTACACCGCGCGCGAAGGTGTCTACAAGCGCGCGCTGGAGGACAAGGCCAACATCCCGATGGAGCTTCCCTCGGAGAGTGCGGCCAATTTCCATTGCTCGCCCGCCGCCGCGATCAATGACGACGGCACGTTTCGGCTGGGCGCTGTGACGGCCACGGCCTCGTTCCGCTTCACCAAATGGATCGGCGAATGGATGGCCAAGTCCGGGGCCAAGCTGATCATCGGCAAAGGCGGCATGAGCGCAAAGGACTACAAGGACCATTTCGTCCCCAATGGAGCGATCTATCTCACCACGGTGGGCTACGGGACCGGAGCGCTGCTGGGGCGTGGCGTCAAACGCGTCAAGGCGGTGCACTGGAACAAGGAACTGGGTCTCGCCCAGGCGATGTGGGTGCTGGAGGCCGAGAACATGGGGCCGTTCATCGTCGAGAGCGATCTGGCCGGCAACTCGCTGTTCGAGCGCGAAAACGCCAAGATTTCGGCCAATCTCGCCAAGGTCTATGAGGGCACCGTTCCGGCCGTGCTCAAGCGCTTCGGCGAGACCGATGACCGCTCCGACGAAATGATCGGCTAGGCCATGACCGCGCACGACAATCCATTCGCAGGCTATGGCGGGCGGATCACCACGCAGGACGGCGTCTACAGCCAGTCCGAGGTCGGGCTCGCAAACCGCAATTCCGGTCTTCTGCTCGAAACCCTTGCGCTGGATATCACCCCGACGGGGCTGCATTACCTGCTCACCCATTTCGATGTGCCGCTGATCGATGAGGCCGAGCACAGGCTAACCTTTGCGCGCGGTTTTGACGCGCCGTTCGAGATCGGACTTGACGAGATCAGGGCGCTGCCGCAGGTCACGCGGCCGGTAACGCTCGAATGCGCCGGCAACGGCCGCTCCGGCGTGTCGCCGCGCTCCCATTCGATGCCATGGGCCTATGAGGCCGTCGGCACGTCGGAATGGACCGGGACGCCGCTCAAGCCGTTGATCGAGCGGGCAGGGCCGAAATCCGATACCGTGGAGATCGCCTTCTTCGGCGCGGACTACGGTTTCGACAAGGGCGTCGGCCACTATTTCGGCCGATCGCTGACGCTGGCGCAGATCGCCGAACTCGACGTCACGCTGGTGCATTTCATGAATGGCCAGCCCTTGCTGCCGCAGCATGGGGCGCCGCTCCGGATCATCGTGCCTGGCTGGTACGGCATGGCCAGCGTCAAGTGGCTGGGCCGGATCGAAGCCCTGAACACCGCGTTCGACGGCTTCCAGCAGGTGCGCACCTACCGCTTTCGCGAGAGCGACGAAGATCCCGGCCGGCCGGTGACGACCATGCGGGTGAAATCGCTGATGGTGCCGCCGGGCGTGCCCGACTGGAGCTCGCGAAAACGCTGGCTCCGGCCCGGGCCGGTGACGCTCGTTGGTCGTGCCTGGTCGGGCGGCGGCGTCTCGATCAGCAAGGTGGAAGTGGAACTTGACGGTGAATGGCGCGAAGCCAGGCTGCAGCCCCCGGCCGGCGCCTATGCCTGGAGCAAGTGGAGCTGCGAATGGGATGCGTCCCCGGGCGCCCATGTGCTGCGCTGCTGCGCCACCGATGCGCTCGGCAATGTGCAGCCGCTTGATCCGCCCTGGGATGTTGCCGGCTTTGCCAACAATGCGGCGCAAAAGGTCCAGGTCTTCGTGGCAGAGGCATGAATTCGGGCGCCAGCGGCCTTCCTTGAAGTGAAGCGGAGGCTGGCGCCCGGCCTTTCGGCTCAGCCCCGACTCAGTTCCAGCGTCCGGTAGCGGGCGAGGCTTTCCGGCAACGCGTCGAAGCCCAGGCCCGGCGCGTCCGTTATGGCAAAACTGCCATTCTTGCACATGCCCTCGTCAAAGAACGCGTCGCGCAGCGGGTTGGCATTGATGTCGACTTCGAGCAGGCCGTCGCCGCCGGTGGCTGCCAGTATATGACCGGAGGCGATCAGCCCGATTCCGCCGCCGAGGAAATGCGGGCAGTATGTCCGCCCTCCGGCAACAATGGCCCTGCCGATCCGGTGGCAGCCGGTGACGCCGCCCCATTTGGCAACGTCGGGCTGGATGAAACCGAAATGGCCCGAGCCGATGGCGGCATCGAACTGGTCAAAGCCGGTGATGTTTTCGCCGGCGGCGAGCGGAATGCTGCTGGCGCTCGCGAGTTCGGCCCATTGTCCGGCCGGCATGTCGGCGCGGATCGGTTCCTCGAGCCATCCGAGATCCAGCTCCCGGGCAGCGTCGACGAAGTTGAGCGCTTGGCCCAGATCCCAGGCCTGGTTGGCGTCGGTGAAGATGCGCTCGCCGTCGCGGCGGTCGGCGCACAAAGATGTCAGTTGCGCCAGGTCGGTCACAGCGTCGAAGCCGATCTTCACCTTCTTGGCCTGATAGCCCTGGTCGCGCACCTGCGGCACGACCGCGCCGGCAGCCCCGATATGAATGCCGCTGGCATAGGCCGGCACCGAATTGGCCGCACCCGCATCGAGATGGCGGGCGAGCGAGAGTCCGGCACGTCGCGCGAAAAGGTCGTGCATGGCGGTGTCGAGACCGGCGATGACTTGCGCGAACGGACCCCATTCGCCGCATTGCAGGGCACGGATATGGGTTCGCGCCGTCAGATGGAAAAACAGCTCGGACGCTGTCCCGGCGCGAAATCCGATGACGAGATCGGCGATGTCCTCCATTAACAGCCGCGCCCGGTGTTCGGCCCCGGCGGCTGGCCAGTTGGCAAAGATCTCGCCCCAGCCAAAGGCGCCGTCGGTGTCGCTCAGCCGCACGAACACCGCCGGACGGTTCGTCATGGCGCCGAACGAGGTCATCACCGGGGTGTCGATCGGCACCCGGTAGGCCGAGACGTCGATGCGGGCAATAGTGGAATGAGTCACCAGAAAACCTCCTTGGCAAGCAGCACGGATCCCGACAGGAACATCAGCGCGATGATCAGACGGCGGAACTGGTCGTCATTGAGCCGCCTGAAGGTGATGATGCCGATCTGGGCGAAGATCAGCGTCATCGGCAGCGTCACGGCGATGAGTTTGAGCGTGTGAAAGCCGTAGACGCCCTTGAAGGCAAAGCCCACGGCGGTAAGGCCCAGCACGATGACGTTGAAGGGTTGCAGCACGGCGCGGATTTCCGCCTTTGGCCAGGGCCGCATCGAGCACCACATGGTCGGAAGCGCGCCCGACAGCGACGCCGCGCCGCCAAGCACGCCGCCGAGAAAGCCGACGACCCCGTCAGCCACCGGCGTCGGCCGCTCGAACCGGGGCAGCGCGCTCCGGAGCGAGAAGAAGCCGCCATAGACAATCATCATTGCGGCGATAACCAGCTTTATCACCAGCGGCGGAAAGATCGTCAGCGCCGCGATGCCGGCCGGGATGCCGAACACCGCCGGCACAAGAAAGCGCGCCAGACGTCGCGGGTTGTTAAGCACCGAGCGCCGCACTACCCAGACGCCTTGCAGGCCGCTGACCACCGACATGAGGGCGACCAGCGACACCGCCTCCAGCGGCGGCAGGATCTGCAGCCAGAAACCCAGCGCGAACAGCGCGGTGCCAAACCCCGCAAGGCCGTTGACGAAGCCGCCGAGCGCGGCGCCGGCGGCCAGAATGGCTATGAATTCAATGGTCACCGGCGGTCACTTCCTCAGTGTTCCGGCCGGGAAGCCGCCGATGGCGACGACCTCGAGAAGCTTGCCGTGGATTTCCTCGATCACCCGCGATTTGGTCGTGTCGGCGCGGCTGGTGAGGCCGAGGTGGCGCGACGGGCCGTTGGGCAGCGCCAATCGCTTGAGCGGAAGCGGATTGGCGCTCTGAAAACTGCGGCGCGGCGCGATGGAGACGCCGAGATTGCACAACACCATGGTGGAGATCGCCTCGAGCCCTTCCAGTTCCATGCTGTCGCGTACGTCGATCTTCTGGTCCTGCAGCCAGGTTTCGATCAGGTGCCCGACCACCGCGTTGCGGGTAAAGCGGATGAACGGATTGGTCTTAAGCAGATAGACGGGATCGTCGCTCTCGGTCTCCAGCGAAGCCAGCAGCTGCAGCGGTTCGACGGCGATTTCGAGCCAGTTCAGACCGCGCGGCATGAGCCTCGGCTTGGAAATCACTGCGACATCGAGGTTGCCGCGCTCGACCTGATGCAGCAGCTCGTTTGTCAGCCCCGGCTGCACGGCGACGTGCAGGTCCGGAAATGACGCTTTCAACAGCGAGATGGCCATTGGCGCCAGGCCTGACAGCGTCGTCGGCACGGCGCCGAGCATCAGGTCGCCCTTAAGCCCGTCATCGCCCAGAACCGAAGGCACCAGATTGTCATAGGCGCGCACCACCTCGCGAGCCTTCGCCACCAGGGTACGGCCAACCGGCGTGAGTTCGGGTGTGCGCTTGGACCGGTCGAAAATGGTGATTTTCCACTCTTCTTCCAGGGCTTTCATCTGCTGGCTGACCGCGGCGTGGGTGATGAACACGGAATCTGCGGCGGCACTGAAGGTGCCATGTTCCGCCACTGCCAGCAGTGTCTTGAGCAATCGTATAGACATCCAGATTCCGAAACTTAGTGTAAGCAATAATTACATAACCTGTAATCATTTGTGGCTTTTTACAAATCTGACTTACCAATATGGTTTTTGCAATGGCTCATGTTTCCGGGTGGAGGAAAAAGGCGTCCGGACAACTCGCAGGTCATGCAACCGGGAGGAAGATATGCATTACAAGAAATTAGGCGCGGCGTGCGCATTCATGCTGGGATTGACGGCGACGGCGGCTTTTGCAGAATATCCCGAGCGCCCCATCAACATGATCATTCCTTACGGCGCAGGCGGCGCCACTGATATTTCCGCACGATCGATCGCCGAGGCCCTGACTGAAGCCGCCGGCACGCCCATGGTGATGTCCAACGTAACCGGCGCCGGTGGCGCCACCGGTTCTGTGGCGGTGCAGAATGCCAAGGGTGATGGCTACACCATGCTGTTTGCGCGTGTCGGTTCGCACACCGTCAATCCGGCGATGAAGGCGACGCTGCCCTACACGCTCGAAGACTTCCGCTTTGTCACCGTCTATGAAATCAACCCGGTGGTCTGCGCCGTCACGCCGGCCTCCGGCATCGGTTCGATGGAGGACCTGATCGCCAAGGTAGGTGAGGGCGGTGTCTCGTATTCCTCTTCCGGCGTCGGCTCGCTACTGCAACTGGCGGCAGTGATGGTGCTCAAGGAATTCGGAGTCGAGGATCCGCTTCAGGCAGCGGTCCATATACCGCAGAAGGGCGGCGGTGAGGCGGCAACAGCGGTTCTCAACGGAACCGTGACGTTTATCTGCACCAATTCTTCCGCACTTTCGAGCTTCGTGGCCAACGGCCAGCTCAAGCCGCTGCTGGTCACCACCCCCGAGCGCCTCAACGGCTTCGACGCTCCTACGGCCTCCGAACTCGGCAAGCCTGCGCTCGAACAGCTGGTCGGCTGGACAGGGATCGCCGGTCCAGCATCCTTGAGCGACGAGGTTGCAGACAAATGGGGCGAGTGGATGGCGACAGCCGTTCAGGACGAGAAGTTCCTCGGTGTCATGGAAAAGGCAGGCTCGGTCATCGATCTGATGGATCCCGCCGAAGCCAAGGCCTTCATCGACGGCCAATATAACACCTTCCGCAAGCTGGTTGATGAACTCGGCATGCGAATCGAAGGGTAGT
>NZ_JACIYP010000170.1 GCF_014359905.1 Hoeflea sp.
CCACGACCGCCGCACCGATCAGGGTGACCGACATCGTCATCAGGCGAAGCAGGATCGTGCGCACCAGTTTCAAAACATCATTTCCTGAAAAACGACCGCTGCCCGAAGGCAGCGGCCGGTCCATTCGCGAGGACGATTACGAAGCGCGCTTGATCAGATGCGGAAGCAGCGCGCCCGAGGCATGCGGCGTCACCGACACGCTGGAGGCGTGCAGGATCGGCTGGACATACTGCAGCAGCGGGATCACCAGCGCGTTCTCGGCGATGTACTTGTCGACCGCCTTCCAGCCCTCGATGCGCTTACCCTCGTCGGCTTCGCCCCAGAGCGGGCCGATCATGTCGATCAGGTCCTGGCCGTCCCACACCGAATGCGGCGACGGGCCGAACATGGCAAAGCCGGTCGAAGTCGTCGGATCGCCCACCGAGTTACCCCAGTTGTAGAAGGCGGCCGGCGCCAACTGGTCGGCGGCGCGCAGTTCGTAGTGCTTGGCGATCTCGTAGACCTCGATCTCCGCCTCGATGCCGATCTTCCGCCAAAGGCCGACGATGGCCTGCACCATCTCGTAGTCCTTGGGCTTGAAGCCGCGCGTCGTCTGGATCTTGAACTTCACCGGGTTCTCCGGAGAGAAGCCCGATGCGGCCAGCAGTTCCTTGGCCTTCTCAGGATCGTAAGGCACCTTGATCGACGCATCGTAGGCTTCGTATTCCGGCGTCTGCAGCGTGTCGATGGCGACGCCGTAGCCCGAAAGCAGCCGGTCGATGATCAACTGCTTGTCGATAGACATCGCCGCCGCCATGCGCACGTTCGGATCCAGCATTGCGTCGATGTCGTTGAGGAAGATCATGCCGATGTCGGAGATCGGCGTCGCGGTACCGGCGATCTTGTCGCCGCCCTTGAGCCGGTCGTACTCCTCGTAAGGCATTTCCAGCGTCACATGCGAATTGCCGGATTCGATTTCGGCGACGCGCGATGCGGCGTCGGTCACGAACTTGATGGTCACGGTCTCGAAATCCGGCTTGCCGCCCCAGTAGTTCGGATTGGCCTTCAGCCGCACGAAGGCGTTGCGCTCGAACTTGTCGACCATGTAGGGACCGGTGCCGATCGGAGCGGCCTCGAAGCCCTCAGCGCCGACCTTCTCATAATAGGCCTTGGGCAGCACGTAGCCGGTAAGGAAGTACATCCATTTGAAGATGGTCGGCTCGAAGCGCGCGACATCGGCGGTCACCACATTGCCTTCGGCCTTGATGTTGGCGAGCGTCGACCAGATGAACTGGATCGGGTTGCCGGTCGCCTCGTCGGCGGCGCGGGTGAGCGACCAGGCCACGTCCTCGGCGGTGAACGGCGAGCCGTCGTGCCAGGTCACGCCTTCGCGCACGGTCATCGTCACCTTGGTCTTGTCGTCGTTCCAGCCCCATTCGGTGAGCAGGCCCGGCGCCGGCGACAGGTCGGGCTGCTGCAGGATGAACTGGTCGAACACCGACTGGTAGATCCCCTGGATCGTCGGGTTGACGGCGGACGGGCCCACGGTCGGGTCCCATGAGGGCAAATTCACATTGTAGGCGATGACGAGTTCATCGATAGCCTGGGCAAAGCTCGGTCCGGCAAAGGCGGCGATCGCCAGAGCCGCCGTCGTGCCCTTGAGCACTGTGCGACGCGTAAGATGTGTCATGCTGTTCTCCCTGTTTTTAGGTTCATTTTCCGCCCAGTTTCCGGGCGAGCATATATCCTGCACCCGCTCCGGTTCCCGCCCCCGGCCAGACGCTGGCGCCGGTGATGTGCAGGCCGTCGACGGGAGTCCTGCCGGTCGCGTGGCCGAGAGCCGGACGGAACAGGAAATTCTGTGAAAGGTGATGGCTTCCCGCCACCTGGTCGCCGCCCACCAGGTTCGGATTGTCGGCTTCAAGATCGAGCGGTGAAACCACGGCCCGGC
Organism: Hoeflea sp.; assembly: GCF_014359905.1. Taxonomy (GTDB): domain Bacteria; phylum Pseudomonadota; class Alphaproteobacteria; order Rhizobiales; family Rhizobiaceae; genus Hoeflea. The sequence continues at coordinate 1,931 of NZ_JACIYP010000170.1, forward strand.
CGAGGATCCTGGCCCTCAGCCCCGGCGCATGCCGCTCGATCATATCGATCGCCCTGTCGGCATAGGCCTCCTTGACCTTCGCCCAGTCGGTCTCGGTGATCTGGCCCGCTGCGTCGCCCAGGATCTCACCCGGAACCATGCGCACCTGCACCCACAGCACATGCTTGCCCTCGGGCGCGCGACTTGGGTCGATGGCTGTGGGCTGGCCCACCACCAGCACCGGCTCGTCGGGCAGCAGACCCGCCACCGCTTGCTGATAGGTGCGCGCCATCTGGTCGAGCGACGGCGCGATATGCACATAGGCGAAGGACTTGAGTTCCTCGCCGGCGCTCCAGTCAGGCAGGCCGTCGAGCGCCAGATGGATCATCATCGTGCCCGGCGCGTGCGCAAACTTCGTCATCTTGGCATCGAACGCCGCGTCGCCGGATGCGCCATCCAGGAGCTTCATCAGCCCGCCAGGCGCGACATTGGCGATCACCGCGCGGCTCGCCCTTATTTTCGCGCCGTCCGCAAGCTCGATCCCGCTCGCCTTGTTGCCATCCCGCAGGACGCGGACAACCTGCTTGCCGCAATGAACCTCGCCGCCGGTCGCTTCGATCCTGACAACCATCGCCTTGATCGCCGTCTCTGCGCCGCCCTTGCCGATGACCATGCCGAAATGCTGGCTGGCCATGGATTCGAGATAGGGAAACACCGCGCCGCCGGCCATATCGGGTGCGAAATCCAGATGCATGCCCCAGGCGCCAAGCGTCGCGCGCACCTGGTCGGACTCGAAGGTTTCCGTGAGCCACGCGCGCGGCGAGGACAGCAGCATGCGCGCCAGACCGGCGCTCCAGGCAAAGCCCTTGCGCCACAGCGCCCTGGCCAGAATCTTGCCTTGTATATGCATTTGCATGGGGTTTCCGAGCAGCGAGAAGACATACTCGGCAGTGCCGGGGAAGTCCGCGCAGAGCGTGTCCCAGGCCTCGGCATCCTTCTCTGAGAACCCTGCGATACGGGCGCGGGTCTCGCCCGGCCCGGTGCTGACGCCGAGCCATCGGCCATTCTCGAACACGCTGGCAAAGCAGTGTGACGCCGGTGCAAACTTCAGGCCGCGACGGCCCAGATCTTCGCCATAAACCTTGAAAAACCCGGAGCCTGCAAGGAGACTGAGGTTCATCGCCGCCCAGTCATGACGAAAGCCGGGCTCGGTCAGCTCAACAGTCTTGACCGCACCGCCGGGCGTTTCCGCCCGCTCGAACACGCCGACGCGCCAACCCTTCGCGCCCAGATGGACCGCGCAAGCCAGGCTGTTGATCCCAGCGCCGACAATGATCGCGTCATACTCGTCCTGCACTGCGCCTAGTCCCCCGTTCGAGATTTATAATTGCAAATGCATATTATTCTGTCTAGCATCTATTTATCGCATTCACACAACCCGGAAACCGGGGCCACATCCCAGTCGCGAACACGCCCGTCAGAGGAGGATCATTCATGAACGCCGCGGAAACTCTTGGTCATCTCGCTTCAATGCTGCTTGAAGGCAAGGTCGAGGTTGTGGACCTGTCGGGCTCGCTCGGCCCCGATACGCCGCTTCTCAAGCTGCCGCCGGATTTCGCCAAGGACACGCCCAAGATCGAGGTCCACAAGATCTCCGAATACGACAAGGACGGCCCGTTCTGGGCCTGGAACTGGCTCAAGATCGGCGAGCATTCGGGCACCCATTTCGATGCGCCGCACCACTGGATCACCGGCAAGGACTATTCCGACGGCTACACCGATTCGATCCCGCCGCAGAACTTCGTCGCCCCGGTCAATGTCATCGACTGTTCGGCGGAAGTGGCCAAGAACCCCGACTTCCTGCTCGACGCCGCAGGCGTCAAGGCCTGGGAGGCCGAGCACGGCGAGATCAAGCCGGGCGAATGGGTGGTGATGCGCACCGACTGGGACGCGCGCGCGGGTGACGAGGACGCCTATCTCAATGCCGATGAAACCGGCCCGCATTCGCCCGGACCGACCGTCGACTGCATCCAGTATGTGCTCTCCAAGGGCGCAATCGGCTGGGGCACCCAGTGCATCGGCACCGACGCGGGCCAGGCCGGCGGCATGGAGCCGCCCTTCCCGGCGCACAACCTGCTGCATGCCGCCAACAAATATGGCCTGGCCTCGCTCGCCAACCTCTCCAAGCTGCCGCCCAAGGGCGCGGTGCTGATCGCCGCCCCCCTGAAGCTGGTCAAGGGCACCGGCAGCCCGATCCGCGCCATGGCCCTGGTCGCCCGAGGCTGAGGCGGCAGGCCGGGGACCGACCGATGGCGGATTTTGACCACATCCTCGTGGGCAGCGGGATCAATGCGCTCGTGGCCGCAGCCATGCTTTCCCGGAAGGGAAAGCGCGTGCTGGTTCTTGAGCGCTCCGACCGCTTCGGCGGCTGCATGCGCACCGACGAGATCACGCTTCCGGGCTTTCATCACGACGTGATGGCGGCGACCTTCGTTCTGTTCCTCACCTCTCCTGCCCATGCCGCGCTGGGCGCCGATCTGGCGCGGCATGGACTCGAATTCTGCCATACAAAACATCCGACAGCGGTGCTGCGGCCCGACGGCGCCTCGCTGGTTCTGTCCACCGACCGGGCCGCCAACATCAAGGCCTTCAACGACCTCTCCCAGGGCGACGGCGACCGCCACGGCGCCGATGTGGGCGCGATCGAAGCCGATGCGCCGTTCCTGTTCGCGCTGCTGGGCGGCGAATTGTGGAGCTGGCCGACGGCCAGACTGCTGGCGGGCCAGGCGTGGAAACGCGGGGCCCGCGGACTGGCCGCCTGGATGGGCGAAGCCCTTCGGCCCACCCGCGCCTGGCTTGAAGCGAACTATTCCTCCGATCTCGTTCAGGCGCTCTGGGCGCCCTGGGCGCTGCACACCGGACTGACCACGGAATCCGCCTATGGCGCGCAGATGGGCAAGGTCATCGCCTTTGCGCTCGAGGCTGCCGGCGCTCCGGTGATCAAGGGCGGTGCCGGCCGGGCGGTGGACGCCTTCAAGGCGCTGATCGAGGAGAACGGCGGCGAGTTGCGCGCCGGCGCCGATGTCGACCGGATCCTCATCTCCAACGGACGCGCCACGGGCGTGCGTCTCGCAGACGGAACGGAGATCAAGGCTGCGAATGTCATCTGCTCGGTTGCGCCGGGCCAGCTCTACGGCCGGCTTCTGCGCGATCAAGGAGCACCCGCGCCAGACAGCTTGGACGAAGGCCTTCGCCAGTTCCGCCATGGGCGCGGCAACTTCCAGCTCCACTACGCCCTCGACGGTCCGATCCGCTGGAAGACTGCAGGACTCGAGGACGTGGCGCTGATCCATCTCGCCGACAGTATCGATTCCGTGTCGAAATCCTCCAACGAGGCCGAGCGCGGCATGCTGCCCGAAAAGCCCACCATCTGTGTGGGCCAGCCGCACCGGCTCGACCCGACGCGATGCCCGGAGGGCAGGTCGATCCTGTGGCTGCAGATCCCGGATGCGCCGCGCTCCCTCAAGGGCGATGCCGCCGGACAGATCCGGACCGATGGCGCATGGACGGAGGCTGTGCGCGAAGCCTTCGCCGACCGGATCGAGGCAATCCTCGCCGACCATATCGAGGGGTTCTCAGAAACTGTGCTGGCGCGAAAAGCCTATTCGCCCGCGGATCTCGAAGCCATGAACATCAACCTGGTCGGCGGCGACCCCTATGGGGGGGCCTGCGCGCTCGACCAGTTCTTCATCTGGCGTCCCTTCTCGGGCAGCAAGAACCATGCGACTGCGATCGACAACCTGCATCACATCGGCGCCTCGACGCATCCCGGCCCCGGGCTCGGCGGCGGCTCCGGTTTTCTGCTGGCCAAGAGGCTGGGCGCATGAACGACGTCAAGCCTCTCGCCACGGAGAGGGCCGAGCCGTTCGAGCGGCTGGGCGAGATCGGCCTGTCGAATTTCGCGCCCTATCTCATGAACCGGCTGATGGGGCGCTACAACGCCGATCTCAGGAAGGAAATGACCAACCTGGGGCTGACCACGCCAAAGATGCGCGCGCTGGCGGTGCTGTCGGTGATCGACGCCCTGACGATCTCCGAACTCGCGGTGTACGCTGTCGTGGAACAATCAACCCTGAGCCGCTCTCTGGAACGGCTCACGTCCGACGGTCTGGTGCGGCGCGAACCCGACGCCAACGACAGCCGCGTCACCCGTATCGCCATCACCGATGCCGGGCGCGCCGCCTTCGATCAGCTGTGGCCGACCATGGCGCGGATCTATTCACAGATGTTCAAGGGCATACCGGACGACGAGCGCGCGGCTTTCGTCGGCACGCTGCAGAAAATGCTCAACAACATCCGCAAGCACGACTTCTAATGACGGGAATCACGAACCATGGCTGAACGTTCATTCGCCAAGGAAGTCCGGAAGCTCAAGCTCGGTGAAGGCGAGACCTTCACCGGCGAGGGAATTCTAGCGTTGACCAAAGCGCTGCTGGAAGCCGGCGTCGGCTATGTCGGCGGCTACCAGGGCGCGCCCATCAGCCATCTGATGGACGTGCTCGCCGACGCCGAGGAGATCCTCACGGACCTTGGCGTGCGCTACGAGGCCAATGCGTCGGAAGCAGCCGCCGCCGCGATGCTGGCAGCCTCCGTGCATTACCCGATCCGCGGCGCCGTGACCTTCAAGGGACCGGTGGGCGTCAACGTGGCGTCGGATGCGCTCGCCAACCTGTCGTCCTCGGGCGTGACCGGCGGCGCGCTGGTCATAATCGGCGAGGATTACGGCGAAGGCTCCTCGATCATGCAGGAGCGCAGCCATGCCTTCGCGATGAAGTCGCAGATGTGGCTTCTCGATCCGCGCCCCAACCTGCCCTCCATCGTCAAGTCCGTGCATCAGGGGTTCGAACTCTCCGAAGCCAGCAACACGCCGGTGATGCTGATGGTGCGGATCCGCTCGTGCCATGTCACCGGTAGCTTCGCGGCGAAGGACAACCAGCGCCCGCCGTTTACCGTCAGGGATGCGCTCGCCAACCCGCGCAGCGATTACGCCCGCGTCGTGCTGCCGCCGATGTCCTATCTGCAGGAGCACGACAAGATCAACAATCGCTGGCCCGCGGCGCTGAAATTCATCCGCGAGCACAATCTCAACGAGATCTTCGGCCCGAAGGACGCGCCGATAGGCATCGTGCTGCAGGGCGGCATGTACAATGGCGTGATCCGGGCGCTGCAGCGGCTAGGCCTGGCCGACATTCACGGCGACACCGAGATCCCGCTTTACGTGCTCAACGTCACCTACCCGCTGGTGCCTGACGAGTTCTTCGAGTTCTGCGAGGGCAAGTCATCCATTCTGGTGGTCGAGGAAGGCCAGCCGGAATTCATCGAGCAGTCGCTCGGACTGGCGCTCTACAAGGCCGGAAGCTCGATTGCGCTTCACGGCAAGGACATGCTGCCGATGGCCGGGGAATACACCGGCCAGGTCATGCTCGACGGCCTCGAGGCCTTCATCAAGAAGGCCGCCCCCGAACTGTTGCCCGCCCGACTGCGTGCGCCCAATTCGGACCACAAGCCGGCGCTGCCGGATCTGTCGAAAACCGTGCCGATGCGCCCGCCCGGCTTCTGCACCGGGTGTCCGGAGCGACCGATCTTCGCGGCGATCAAGCTCACGGAGATGGAACGCGGCAAGCACCAGATCGCCGGCGACATCGGCTGCCATCTGTTCGCCACCCTGCCGCCCTTCGAAATTGGCGGCTCGACCATGGGCTACGGCCTGGGTCCGGCCTCGAACGCCGCCTTCGACGGCGGCGGCGACAAGCGCTCGATCTCCATTCTCGGCGACGGCGGCTTCTGGCACAACGGCCTGTCGTCCTCGATCGGCAACGCGGTCTACAACAAGTCCGACGGCGTCATCGTCATCGTCGACAATTTCTACTCCGCCGCCACCGGCGGGCAGGACATCCTCTCCTCGCGCGCCGACAATCCGTCCAAGGCCACCGGCCACCCGATCGCCGACGCGGTCAGGGGCGTCGGCGTCAAATGGGTACGCCAGCTCGACCGGACCTATGACGTGCCGAAGATGCGCGAGATCCTCGACGAGGCGCTGACCACCGACCATGTCGGCCCCAAGGTGATCATCGCCTCCTCCGAATGCATGCTCAACAAGCAGCGCCGCGAAAAGCCGCTGGCGAACAAGGCGATCAAGGAAGGCCGACGGGTCGAGAAGCCCCGCTTTGGCGTCGACGAGGACATCTGCACCGGCGATCATGCCTGCATCCGGCTTTCGGGCTGCCCGTCGCTGTCGCTCAAGAAGCTGGATGACCCGTTGCGCGACGATCCGGTCGCCAGCATCGACCAGAGCTGTGTCGGCTGCGGCAATTGCGGCGAAGTGGCCGACGCCGCCGTGCTCTGCCCGTCCTTCTACCGCGCCGATGTGGTGCACAATCCCGGCTGGGCGGAGCAGAAATTCGGCGCCTTCAGGACCCGCATCATCACCTGGCTGCAGAACCGCCGGTCGCGCGACCGCCTCGAATTCGTCCGGACCTGAGCAATGGCAAGCATGACCCACTCCGCATTCGCACCCAAGCCGCACGATCCGGGGCTCGATCAGATCATCAAGCTCGCCATCATGGCGGTCGGCGGTCACGGCGGCGGGGTGCTGACCAACTGGGTCGAGCACTGCGC
>NZ_JACIYP010000171.1 GCF_014359905.1 Hoeflea sp.
TAAGCCGATCAAGGTCATGATAATTAAGGGTTTTGGGTCGCAAATCATGCGTAACCGTTATGGAAGCCGTATCCGTGCCGCAAGGAACTGGCGTCGAACTCTGTGATGGTTAGGGCAAGTAATCGAATGCATCCGCGCTTTCATACAGAGCCTTGATGGTTGTCGCGGTAGAGACCGATGCGCGCGTCGCGGCTTCCTTCAGGTCCAGAACACGGAACTTGTCGCCGATCTTTGCAACGGCCTCGATCCGACGATACTGATCGCCGAAGCGTGCTGCGTACTGCGCCAGCCCCTTGAGCTTCGGCATCGCGTCGCCGAACTGAATGCCGTGCGGATCGACGATATCGGCGACGACGGTCCCATCGTCCTGCTGAACGAAAAATACGAAGTCGGGCCGGACGATCCTTGGTTCTCCACCATCCTCGTAAATGATGCCAAGCGAGTCCTGGCTGGCGCGCGACGGGTTCCGGTACCACGCGACGGCTCCCGCCCGCGCGAGTTCGGATTTCACGACTTCACCTTCCCAGGAATTGAAGTCCTCGGGGAACATCCCATACTCATCGCACAGCATGTGCCGCTCGAACGATGGCAGCGGGGTCTCTGAGCCGTTCGCCTCCCGGATCGTCGTCGGCTGCATCCATGACGTCGGTCGAGCCAGGTCCACATCCATGGGGTTCGCGCTCATCTCCCGGATCTGGCGATACACGTCCTGACGCTCGTCGGAGAGGTTCTTGATGTCGACCCGGAAGCGAGTAAGCCATTGGTTCGCGAGTTTCTCGGCCTCAGCCTCAAGTGTCTCTCTGATGCCGGGAACCAATCCCAGAGCGCCAATCGTGACGTGCGCATCGATGAGAGCGGCCTCCATGTCGTCCGTATCGCCTTCGCTCCGCGCCAGGTAGTCGCTGTACGAGGTCGCGAGATCCGGACTGATCGCACGGCCCGCCCTGCGATATGCGTCTTCGATCACGGCGTAGTCCGCTTCCTCGAGGAAGTCGTCGAACGACATGCCGCCGCCCTTCAGGTCGGCCTTCAGGCTCTTGCCTTCGACTGTCAGGACCGATTTGCGGGCAGTCTCGATTTCCGCCTTGTAGCGCGCTCTGGCTCCATCGAGAACCTTGTGCATTTCCGCATGGGCAGCCTTGCCAGCGTCCTCGAGCAGGCCATCCACGGCCAGCTCATGCGCCAGCGAGGTCAGTCTCTTGACTGGACGGGCATGCCGCTTCGGCAGGGATTGGGACGGCAGCGAGAGCAGCTTGTCCCACACCGGCTCCGGGATCGAAGGATTGGGCTTCAACTCGACGGGGTTGATCAGCACGCGGCGACCCGGCAGATCGTCGCCACCGTCCCCGCCGGACATCAACGCCTTGGCGACGTCCTTTACCGAGGCTTCGTCGAAGAACGGAAGCAGGCAATCGACGGAGTTCAGTCGTTCGTTGCCCGGAATCCGCCGCGCCAGTGGGGTGCGCACCATGCGTCCTAGGAGCTGCGTGATGTGCGTCTTGTCCCGAGCGGGCCGGAACGACACCATGACTTCGGCGCGCGGACAGTCCCAACCCGTGCTGATGGCGTCCTTCGCGATCAGGATCCGGACCCACGTCGATTCCTGAACGCGTTCGGGCGAGATGTAGGGCACCGTGTGGCGGCCGAAGTTCTGGGTGGAGTGTTCCCCGAACACATGCGCCACCGCATCCTCGGGCAAGTCCGGCCACTGCGTGAAGATGGTGTCGAGAGCCCGGCCGATGTCGTTGTGATCGGGCGCGTTCGGAACCTGCAGAACCATAAGGGGCAGCACTGTTCCGGCATCGTCCTGTTGCTGGCCATAGGCCTCCCAGGCGGAGGAAATCTCCTTCAGCTTGTCGGTGCCGCGGCGCACCAGCACGGTATCGAACTGCCCGGCCTCCTTGGGCACGTCGAGGATGATCGTGTCCTTGAGCAGACCCGACGCCTGGACCTTGGCGGAATCCACCACCACGTTCGGCAGGGTCGCGCGGCCCGTCATGTCGGTCATGGCGGCGTTGAACCGCTCGACCGTCGCCGAGATGCCCCAGACGACCGGGATGCCGGGGACCGGTCCCGAGCCGTTGATCAGCCGCTTGACGATGGTGGTCTTCTCGCCCGCGCCTGTCGCAGCGCGCATCCCGCGATGCGCTTCGTCGAGCACGAGGTAAAGCGTCAGCGCGGGGTCATCGATGGTGTTCTGGATCGTGTCCCAGATGGTGAAGGAGCGACTGTCGGGCATCAGCCGGATTTGGCCGTCCTTCTCGATTCCCTCGTCATCGGGATCGTGTCCGCGCACCAGGAGGCTCGACTTGCTCAGCTTCTGGGTGTTCAGGAAATAGACCTTTCCCGGTTCCAGCACCTCGCGCTGGAACGTGCTTTGCACCACCACAAGGTCCGAGATCGACAGTCTGTCCGATGCCTCGAGCAGGCGGAAACGCGACTGCTCGTTCAGGGATGGATCGTCGCTGAACCAGATCACCACTGCACCCGGGTCAGGCTCGATGTCGTAGTTGTCGTCGCCGTGGAACAGCGCCTCGAACACGGCCGCCGCCATGACGGTCTTGCCCGCGCCCGTGGTGGCCGTCAGCGAGAAGGCATGCTTGTCGCCGTCCTCGCGCCAGCGACGCGACGCCTTCTTGAGGTTCACCAGAACCTCCCGAACGGCTTCTTCCTGATAATCCTTGAGGGTAAACTTCATGGCTCAGCGGCCCATCGAAAAGCGGAAATTGGAGAGGTAGGACTCGTAGAGCCGCACCGGTTCGACGCTGTCGGGCAGCGCGCGCGCCACCGCCTGGAACCGGCGGTCGTCATCTGTCACGACGTAGGCGATGCGCAGGGTCGGTCGGGCGGCGGCCGCGTCGCAAAACGCGGCGGCGCGGTCGAGGTCCACGAGCAGACCGTAGGTGTCGGCCACGTCCCAGCCGGCGGCGGGAAGATCGTCGATGCGGCGCCCCTCCGATCCGGCGCGCATCCACAACAGCGGCGCGATGCGCTGGAAGGCGAGGTTGTGGCTGACGGCGACCGGCGCTTCGTACGTCAGCGTGAAGAACTCGGCGTTCTCCTTGAACCCCTCGGCCATCGGGAATTTGTCAGTGAACTTGTAGTCGCCCTTGATATCAGCTCCCTCCGGGGTCTTGCCGGTGATGGCGGCGGCGATGCGAGGCTTCGTGATGTAGTCGCAGATGCCTAGCTTTTCCCATTCGGGGTCGCCGGCGCGTAGGCCGTCCGCGCGAAGTTCTGCCTGTTCATCGGCCGCAACCTCATTGTTTGTGACTGAGATGCATTGCCGTCTCCCGCCGTCCTGACGGTTTAATCGCATGACCGCATGGGCCGTTGTGCCTGAGCCGGAGAAGAAGTCGAGAATTGTTGCCTGCGGTTTAGCTAGAACAAACAAGCGCAAGACATCCTCGACGGCATAGAGGCTCTTTGGGAAGGGAAATTTCCGCCCAGATAATAGTGCGCGAACAGTCTTCGTCCCGTAATGTTCAGCGTTATGTGAGCGAAGATTCCACTGAGTTGGCGGCGCTTTGGCACCAGGCTGGTCATAGTAGGCAATCACCGAGCCATCGGGGTTATACCCTTCGACAACAGCCCTTCCTTCTTCGATGTCAGCGATTGGTCCACTCTTCAAGTACTGAATGATGTATGGCTGTGGCTTGCCGGGTTGCGCCTTTCCTGCGCGAGCGAATCCCTTCTTCCACCGGGCAATAAAGGTTGGGCCGGTCACGCCCCAATTCATTTCGGTGCCATCATCGCGGACAGGAAAGACAGCCACGCAGCCAGGGCGAGTTTCGACATCGAGCCGATCTTGTTCGTGCGGGATGGGCTTCCCAACCTCTTCAATTAGGCCGCTCGTTTCATTCACATAGATCGGATAGAACTGCCCGGGGCGGGTCCTTCTAACGGATTGGAGATCGCGCCTACGAGCCGTTTGCCAATCTAGGCCGATCTTTTGCGTGCCCTCATCTTCCTCTCCGTCTTCGTCCTTCTCGGCGCTGTCTATCGGCCGAGATCCAAGGAGTGGAGAAGAGCTCGGGGTTACATCTTGCGAGCCAAACCGTGCGATGAAAATATACTCATCGACGCGTTTGAAGCCTTCGCTAACGCCGACACCCTTAGGATTGATCTGTGTGGAAATCATCCTGATCCTCGCTTCTGGGAACACCTGTTCCAGAAGCAAGCCGAGCCTGAGGTACTCTTTTTCGTCGATGGTGGCGATCAACACCGAGTCGTCTGGATTCAGCAATACCTTCGCCACCGAAAGCCGGCGCTCCATCATCGCCAGCCATTTGCTGTGTCGGTAGAGATCATCCTTTTCAACGTAGTTGTTATTGTATTTCCAATCGCTTGCCCCGGTATTGTAAGGCGGATCGATGTAGATGGCGTCGATCTTTCCGCGATGGGTGTAGGTCAGCGCCTCCAGCACATGGAAGTTCTCTCCGTTGATCACCGTGTGGAACGGCTTGTCGCCGCCGCGCTCCACCCGCCCGGTGCTGACCAGGCCGGGGTAGATGTAATCCCGGAACTCGGCCACCACGACCAAATCGGCGACTGCGACATCCACCGTCTCTGGCGCCTCGGCGTCGATCAGTTCGACCCGCGCCATCCGCGCCTTGCCCTTGCTGTCAATTCGCTTGACGCGCCACAGTCGCTGGTCTGCGCGCTGGACAGAGCCCCGCGGCGGCAGGATACGCACCTTGTCGCCCCGCCGCACGGGGCGGCCGGGCAGTTCCACGCTTTCGGGGCGGTGCCGCTCGAAGTTCAGACCGAAGGCCCGCCGAGACGCCAGCGCCTTGAACTCCCGCTCGAGCTCATCCCCCAGAGCGCTGTCCCTGGCCTTTGCCCGGGCAATCAGATCCGTCAGACGCGACACGCCGCCACCTCGTTCCCTTCACCTTCCGCTGCGCCGCGACCGTGATGCCCCGCGCGCGGAGCATGGCGCAAGGCATGCGCGCGCTCGACCGCAGGCGACCGATGGCCAGGCAAGGTGGTAGGGATCGCGGTCGCGGCTATCATCATTGCTATGTCCTGTCAGGCGGCGACGAACTTGCCGAACGCCCTGCGAAAATGAGCTGACAGAACCGCCGTTTAAGGCGGCAGACTAAACCGCAAGTGCATGATGAAGCAAGCCGAATGGCGGCTTGCACCCGCAGTCCTCGGCTCCTGTCTGCGCCAGGATGGACAACAATGGCCATCCGATTTTCAGAACAGCGAAGTCTGGCCGGTGTCGTCCACACGGAGGACACCCAGCAACTGCCATGTATGATGGCGCTTGGCCATGTTGCCGACACAGAACAACATGCCTTTCCGAGGGTATTCCTCGTTGAAGGTCTTGCTCATCCAGTCCAGCGCAGCCTGGTCGGATCCCTCCCGCCGACGGCCGTTGAAGAACATGGCGTGGGCTTCCCAATCGCCATTCGCGCAGTCGTGGGTGCCCGTGCCATCTTCGAACTTGAAGCGGAAATCATAGGGATTGGGTTCGAGCGCCTTCAGTTGCTCATCGAAGAACGAACCCTGGCGCGCGGCCTCCGCATACAGTCGCCGTTCCTGTTCGATCTCATCCGGCTTCTTGGCCTTGTAGAAGAATCGGGTATTTCGCGGCCGGATCAGCGCAAGCGACCTGCCAGCCGCCTCGGCTTCCTTGATGGAGGCAGACACGAGCGGGCTGAGAAACGACGCTCGATCCTTCGGCGACATGCTGCCGTTCACGGTGATGCTGTCTTCCATCACATGGCAGCTCTCCGCACGACGATCACTGGTCGGCGGCCTGAACTTGAAATCGACCCAGTCCCAGCGCTTGAAAGCAGCGCCGTCGGAAAGATGCCGAAATCGGATTGGGAACAGGCGCTTGAATTCGCCGTGGACTGTCACCCCGGCGCAGCAGACAGTTTCCCCGTGGTTGGCGCTACGCTGCGGTAAGGCCTTCACCAGAATGGAAACGCGGCAGTTTTGCAGCGTGACGGACATATCGCTCCGGATCATCAGCGAACAGATTGAATACCTCGAAGCCCGTCTCTTCGATCACTTCGTGCGCAACGATTGTCCTGTGGCAGGTTTCCGGATCGCGCTCGAAACAGAGCAGGCAAGTCGGCGCATCCTGAACGAAATCGATCAATTCCCGCAGCGACTCTTGCGCTGGGGTTGTCTCGATGTGCGCGCCGTAAATTGAACGAAACAGGTCAAAATCTCCGGCCCGGGCTGCGTCGCGGCCGGGTTTGGGATCGCCAAGGGCGATGAAATGCGAATACTCGATGCCTTCGTCGGCAAGACGCGCGGCCAGCTTGGTTTTCGAGAAGCCGGCCTTGCGCGATGCAGCGACCGCGCGAACATCGGCCAACCTTTCGACGCCAGCCGCTTTCAGCGTCCGTACGAACCGATCAATGTCGGTTCCCTCATAGCCAACCGTGAATACTACGCTCATACCTGCCCCTTTTCTTTGACGGTAACATGCCTTGGTTCGGACGTGAATCCCCTGTTTCACCGCAGATCTTGTGGTGTCGCAGGTGCGCCAAGCGCACGCTTCTGCTCGGTCCAGTCTTCCGGCAGAGGTTGCCGCAGGACTTCCAGCGTCAGGTGACGCGGCTGACGTCCTTCGAGGATCGACTCAACCAGGTCTGGGGACAGATGCGACAGGCGCATCGTCCTCGTGAGGTATGGTGCAGCGATCCCCTCTCGCTCGGCCAGTTCGGCGATGGTGGCGAACTCCCCGGAATCCAGCATGCGCTTCCACCGGAAGGCGCGTGCCAGCGCCTTGACCAACGTGTTGTCCGGCGTGCGCTCTGGTCGGACACGGTCGGGCATCTGCATCTCCTTCCGCCCGCCGCGCTTAACGATGCGAAACGGAACGTGGAGCGTCATGGTTTCGGGGATCGGCGTGCCGCGTGTCATGCAGCCGCCCCCATGTTTCCAGCCAACATCTCTCGCGCGAGGCTGCCGAGGCCATCGACGCGCAGGCGGACGTTGAGCCCTTCAGTGCCGATGTCCACACGCTCGACCAGCAGCGACACGATGCGGGCCTGCTCGGCGGGGAAGAGTTCGTCCCACAGCGGATCGAGCTGCTGCAGGGCCGCGCGGGCGTCGGCATCGGTGATGTCGTCGGCATGGGCGCGGGCGGCCTTCCATGTGCCCGCGACGATCTCCGGCTGCCGGAACACAGCACGGAGTTGGTCGATGACCGCGGCCTCGATCTCCCCTGCCGGCACGCGTCCGACCGGACAAGCTCTCGCCCCGTACTTCAGCACCGTCTGGCTGACATAATAGCGGTAGAGCCTGTCGCCCTTGCGCGTATGCGTCGGTGAGAACGCGGCGCCATCGGGCCCGAACAGCAGCCCCTTGAGCAGCGCGGGCGTGTCGGCGCGTGTGCGGGCGGCGCGCTTCCGGGGGCTCTCCTGCAGGATCGCATGTACACGGTCCCACGTCTCGCGGTCGATGATCGCGTCGTGCTCGCCGGGATAGCTGTCGCCCTTGTGCACGGCTTCGCCGATGTAGGCGCGGTTGCTGAGCATCCGATAGATGTATTTCTTGTCGATTCGGTTGCCGCGCGGCGTCCGGATGCCACGTACGCCGACCTCCCGCGCCAGTTCCGTGCAGGACCCAATCTCGAGGAAGCGGGCGAAGATCCAGCGGACATGCGCGGCGCTGTCTTCGTCCACCACCAGCTTGCGGTTCTCGACCCGGTAGCCGTAGGGCGGCACCCCGCCCATCCACATGCCCTTTTTCCGGCTGGCGGCGACCTTGTCGCGGATGCGCTCGGCCGTCACCTCGCGCTCGAACTGGGCGAAGGACAGCAGGATGTTCAGCGTCAGCCGCCCCATCGAGGTGGTGGTGTTGAACGACTGCGTCACGGATACGAACGTCACGCCGTTGCGGTCGAACACCTCGACCAGCTTGGCGAAATCGGCCAGTGACCGCGACAGTCGGTCGATCTTGTAGACCACCACCACGTCGACCAAACCGTCCTCGATGTCCTCCAGCAACCGCTTCAGGCCGGGCCGTTCCAGCGTGCCGCCGGAGATGCCGCCGTCGTCATACTGATCGCGGACCAGTACCCAGCCCTCGGACCGCTGGCTGGCGATGTACGCCTCACAGGCTTCGCGCTGGGCGTGGAGGCTGTTGAATTCCTGCTCCAGCCCTTCCTCGGAGGATTTTCGGGTGTAGATGGCGCACCGCAGCTTGCGGACGACCTTCGATTTGTCGGGCGGCTTCGTCATGTCCGCCCCCTGTGGTTCTTGAGGCCGAAGAACATCCATCCGTTCCAGCGTGTGCCGGTGATGGCGCGGGCTATGGCGGACAGCGACTTGTAGGGCCGCCCCTGCCATTCGAAGC
>NZ_JACIYP010000172.1 GCF_014359905.1 Hoeflea sp.
GGCCAAATCGATGCATCTTCGGTCAAACTCAAACCCACTCCGAAACACCAACCTCAGAAAGGGCAATTCCAGACAAAATTGTAAACAACCTATCCGGTCTGTTGTGTAAATGACCTATCGGTTGGACACAACACGCGCCACACCCGGGGGCAGGCCCACACCCAACCCCGCCCACAAAAACCCCGAAAGCGTCTCCGCCTCCGGGGTCTTGAATGTCTCGGCGTGCGGCCGGGTGTTCAGTCGTCGACCGTCACAAGCGCCTTTTCGCGCGCTGCGGCGGTTTTCTGGACGGCGTCCTGTACCTTTTCGAAGGCGCGCACCTCGATCTGGCGCACCCGCTCGCGGCTGATGTCGAATTCGGTCGACAGGTCCTCGAGCGTGATCGGGTCGTCGCGCAGGCGCCGCGCCTCGAAGATGCGGCGTTCGCGCTCGTTGAGCACCGCAAGCGCGCCCTGCAGCATCGAGCGCCGGGTTTCGAGTTCGTCCTGCTCGACCAGCATGTCTTCCTGGCTTTCGGAATCATCCACCAGCCAGTCCTGCCACTGGCCGGATTCGCCCTCGCCGGCCTTGATCGGCGCGTTGAGCGAGGCATCGCCCGACAGGCGGCGGTTCATCGAGATCACTTCCTCTTCGCTGACGTTCAGCTTGGTGGCGATTTCGGCCACCTGGTCGGGCCTGAGGTCGCCGTCATCGACAGCCTGGATGCGGCTCTTGACCTTGCGCAGGTTGAAGAACAGCCGCTTCTGGTTGGCGGTGGTGCCCATCTTGACGAGCGACCAGGAGCGAAGAATGTATTCCTGGATGGAAGCCTTGATCCACCACATGGCGTAGGTGGCGAGCCGGAAGCCGCGTTCCGGGTCGAATTTCTTCACCGCCTGCATCAGCCCGACATTGCCTTCGGAAATGACTTCGCCGATCGGCAGGCCGTAGCCGCGATAGCCCATGGCGATCTTGGCGACCAGACGCAGATGGCTGGTGACGAGCTTGTGGGCGGCCTGGGTGTCCTCATGCTCGAGGAACCGCTTGGCCAGCATGTATTCTTCCTGCGGCTCCAGCATGGGGAACCTGCGGATTTCGGCGAGATAACGGTTGAGGCCGTTCTCGCCTGCAGAAATGGACGGCAGACTTCCTTGGGCCATGATAGCACCCCCTGATCCCGAAATTGGCTTCCTTGCGGCAAGCCTCAAGGCCCGGACCGAACATCGCACCCGGGTCTTCGTCCCATGACATGTAATTGTGGCAAAACCCGGGATCAAGAGGCTGGCCCCATCACGCTCGCGTGAAGGCCGCCTGCCGACGGCCCTACAGTCGCGCCAGTGCCTGGCGCAACTGTTCCATGTCGGCGGGAAGGGCCGCCTCGAACCGCAGTGTTTCACCGCTGGTTGGATGTTCGAACACCAGCAGGAACGCATGCAGCGCCTGGCGCGGGAAGGCGTTGACGAGGTCGCGGATGTCGTCGGGCAGGCGGTTGGCCTTGGTCCGGAAGGCGCCGCCATAATCGGCGTCGCCGATCAGCGGATGGCCGATATGGGCCATGTGCACCCGGATCTGGTGGGTGCGGCCGGTCTCGAGCCGGCATTCCACCAGCGAGGCGGCGCAAGTTCCGTCCTGCTTTTCCTGATAGCGTTCCACCACGAGATAGTGGGTGACCGCATGGCGCACATCGTCGCCGCCATCGGTGCGCACGGCGCGGCGGATGCGGTCGCGGGCGCGGCCGAGGCTCGCATTGATGGTGCCCTTGAGGCCGTCCGGCTTGCCCCAGACGATCGCCTGGTAGGCACGTTCGAGCGGTCCGGTCAGGCCGTGGTCGGCGAATTGTTCAGACAGATGGCGATGGGCAAGGTCGTTCTTGGCCACCACCATCACCCCGGTCGTGTCGCGGTCAAGCCGGTGGACGATGCCCGGCCGCTTGACGCCGCCGATGCCCGACAGGCTGTCGCCGCAATGGTGGATCAGCGCGTTGACCAGCGTTCCCGTCCAGTTGCCCGCACCCGGATGCACCACCAGCCCGGCCTGCTTGTTGAGCACGATCAGGTCGTCATCCTCATAGAGGATCTCGAGCGGGATGTCCTCGCCCTCGGGATCCGCATCCTCGGGTTCGGGCATGATCAGCTCCACCCGGTCGCCGGGATGGATCTTGTGCTTGGCCTGTTTCGCAGCCACGCCGTTGACCGTGACCGCGCCAGCCTCGATCAGCGCCTTGATGCGGCTGCGGGAGATGTCGGGCTCCAGCTCGGCCGCCAGCCAGGCGTCCAATCGGCCGCTCGCGTCCTCGCCCACCACCAGGGATTCGCGGTTCTGGCCATCCGTTGGCGCAGCCTGGGCTTCCCTCGGCGGCTCGGCTTCGTTAAACGGGATCGAATTGTTCAATTTCAGGGTCCGCCCGGCAAGGAATGGTAATGACGAAAGTCAATGACGACGATCTCGACGAAAAGCCGCTCGATCCAGAAATGGAAAAGGTCCGGCGCAAGATGGTGCGGCTGTTGGCCGTGTCGATCGGCGTCATGTTCATCGGTCTTATGGCCGTGCTTGGGGCAATTGTCTATAAATTCACGCAGCGCGATGCAGCACCCGCCGATGGCGGCCTCGTCGCCGGGGCTTCGATGACCGTGCCGTCGGACGCGCCGCTGGAAGCGGTGGCGGCGCTGCCGGCGGGGTTTGTCATCGAAAGCGTCACGCTCGACGGCGCCCGCGTCGGCTTCTTTGGCCGCGCCGCCGATGGGTCGATGCGGCTGATCATTCACGATATCTCGCTCGGCCGCGCCGTTGCCGATGTTGTCGTGATCAACCGCTGATCATGGCCGGGCGCCTGATCCGGATCGAGGATCCCGCCGACCCCCGCATCGCCGAGTTCACCGCGATGCGCGACAGGGATCTCGCCGGCCGCGGCGACCGGTTCGTTGCCGAAGGCCGGGTGGTGCTGCAGGCGCTTCTGGATGCGGAATCCGGCGGCCGGCGGTTCGTGCTCGAGAAGGCGCTGATCCTCGAAAACCGGGTCGAGGGACTTGAGGATCTGCTTGCGCGGATGGAACAGGCCTGCCCGGTCTATGTGGCGGGCCGTGCGGTGCTCGACGCCGCGGTCGGCTTTGCCATGCATCGCGGCATTCTCGCCGTCGGCCGGCACGTTCCCACGGACTCGTTCGCAGATTTCCTCGCGCAGATGCCGGATCAGGCCTTGCTGGTGGTGGCCTGCGGGATTGCCAATCACGACAATATCGGCGGTATTTTCCGCAATGCCGGCGTCTTCGGCGCCGATGGAGTGGTGCTCGACGCCTCGTGCTGCGACCCGCTCTACCGCAAGGCGATCCGGGTCTCGGTCGGTGCCGCGCTCCGGGTTCCGTTCTGCCGCGGCGGCTCGATCGCAGACCTGGTGAGCATGCTTGCGTCCGCCGGCTTCGAGGTCGCCGGCCTGTCGCCCCAGGGCGCCGCGCAGCTCGCCGATTTCCAGCCGGGCCGGCGCCTGGCGCTGCTCGCGGGAACGGAAGGCGAAGGGCTGCCCGCGGAGATTCTCACGTCGGTGAAAACGCTCAGGATCGAGCAGGCGCCCGGCATGGACAGCCTCAATGTGGCGACCGCCAGCGGCATTGCGCTGTGGCATGCAGCCGCCCGCATGGGCCGCACCGGCGGGAACTGAACGAGGGCAGAAGCCGGCGATCAGTTGCTGGCGGCGAGCAGATCGCCGGCCCGGGCGGCAAGGCTCGGGTCGCTGCTTCCCGGCAGGGTGGTTTTTTCGACCCCCTTCAGGATGGTGTGGATCTTCGAGGACTTGCCGTCCCGTCTGGCGGTCAGTTCCACCATCATCGCGGCGACGGTGGCGATCTCGCGGCGCAACGCGGCATCGTTCTTGTTCTTGTCGGCCTTCAGCAGTCTTTCGACCAGCGCCGCCTGGCGGGCGCGCAGACGGTCGATTTTCTCGTCCTCGGTAATGCCGGCCTCGTGGTCCGCCGCGTGGCTTGCCTCGTCCGGCGCCGCGGTCTCGGGAGTCGCGGTCTCGGCCTCGGCCTCGATCGGGGGCAGGGAGGCGGGGTCCACAGCGTCCCCGTCCGTCATGCCGTCCGCGGCGGGAGGCTCTTCCTCCGCGAGACTGTACACCACACGCAAACCGGCCTTCGGCTTTCGCGGCTGATTGGCCGCGGCCTCCGGTTCGTCCGTTTTCATGCTGCCGGCGCCCTTGAGCGCGCTCTTGGCGGCGCGCAATTCCTCGGCCAGTTCCTTGTTCTTCTGACGGAAACGCTCGATTTCAGCGACGCGGCGGTCCAGCGCGTTTTCCCGGTCGCTCAGCGCCGTAATGGTTGCGGCAAGCTTTTCTTCCGTCTGCGCCAGCCGGTCATCATGGTTTTTCAGCCGGAGTTCGAGATCCCGATTGGCTGTTTCGGTGACTTTAAGGGTTTCGCGCAAGGCAGTGCGTTCGTCGCGCAGCTCCCGGATCTGCGCCTTGAAATTCTCCGCTTCGGTATCCAGCGTGACAAGATCGATGCGCAACTCCTCGATCTCCGCGCCCAGTCGGTTGATCCGGTCGTCGCGCTTGGCCAGTTCCCGATTGCGGGCTTCTGCAAGCCGTGTCGCGTCGTTGAAATGTCCGGTGAGCGTGGTGATCCTGTTGTCGCGCTCGCTCAGTTCGGCGCCAAGCTCGCGAATGCTGGCGTCGCGCTCCTCGATGGCTTGCTCGGCTGAGAGCTTTGCGGCGCGGATGGCGACCAGTTCGTTGCTCAGACGCGTGCCGCGCGCAACGCTGTCGGTCAGCAGGTCGCGATTGTGCTTGAGATCCACCGACAGGCGAGCATTTTCCGCTGCGAAGGCGGCGCGGGCCATGTCTTTTTCGGCGCGGATTTCAGCGACCGAAAGGGGAACGCTGGCCCGGATGCGCCGCTCGGTCAACGTCACCACCCGACGCTGAATGACCGGCGCAACAATCAGCGCGACCAGGGCGGCCGCAAGAAAACCCAATGCAAAGAGCAGGATAAACTCTATCACTTGAAATCCACATTGCCATTGTCGGGCCGATGAAAGAGCCCGGCGAAACCTCGGAGAGCTTTAAGCATGGCCAATACCTGTCGGCAAGCCGCAACAGGAAAACAGGCCGGCTGCCGTCATGGAAAAGCGGCCGTTGCCGGCCGCCCGAAGCTTTGCTTTGCTTGATGAATTCCTGGTGGCCTGACCGAAACAGATGGTTCCCGTCTGTCTGCGAAAGTCAGCCCACACGCGAGTGATCCGGTGGGGCGATGTGTCCTGACAGAGGAAACCACCCCTCAGGATCGCACCCCTAGAACGGGTTCCAGGTTGGCGCCGGCGTCACTTTCAGATAGCCGATATTGATGCCCAGGCGCGCGCCGACTCCGGTGCGGATGGGGACCATCAGGACATTGTCGCGCTTGAGCACGGTCATTCCCAGGCCGGCAATCACGTAGGCCGAGCCGGAAACGCCGCCAAAGCGGCCATAGACGCCTTCGACGCTGGGAAGATTGTAGACCAGCATCATGGTCCTGTTGCCATTGCCGCCATAGTCCCATCCCAATGACGGGCCTTGCCAGAAAACCTCGTGCTGTCCGGCGTTCTTGGTGTAGAGCGCGCCTTCGCCGTAAGTCAGTCCTCCGATGAGTGCGCCGGAGGCCTCCTGACCGAGGATGTAGCCATTGGGCAGGCCATAGGACTGGAAGGCTTTTTCGACCACCTTGGCCAGTCCGCCCGAGGTCGATCCGAAAAAGCCGTGACCTGCATCGACGATCTCCTGGGCCGTGTATTGCGAGGAGTTTGCGGCTTGCGCGCGGGCCTCGGGCACGGCTCCGGCAAGGACAAGCAGGCCCAGGAGGAATGAAACAAAGGCAAGACGGTGAAAGCGGGACGCGATCATGGGGTCCACTCCATTGATTGGACGGTAGATACCGCAGGAAACAGTGATCACATTGTGGCGCGCCGATCTTAATAAGCAGTTTACCAAATGTGGTGTCTTTAGGGCGAAACAGTTCAAGCGTTAACTGGCGGCGGACGATGAAGCGGAGTTGTGACCGACAGCGCTTGCGATTGAATGCACCCGGTGCGACTTTTCTAACCAAGTGATTCGGCGCGCGGCGCACAGAGGAGACTTCGATGTCAAAGAACCTTAATCTGACCCTGGCGGGGCCGGACCTTGCAGCACTTTTGTGCAGCCGGGTTTGCCACGACATCATTTCTCCGGTGGGAGCAATCAACAACGGACTGGAACTGCTCGACGAGGGCGGCGCCGATGCGGACGCGATGGATCTGATTCGCACCAGCGCGCTCAATGCGTCGGTCAGGCTGAAATTCGCCCGTCTTGCCTTTGGCGCGTCGGGATCCGTGGGCGCTTCCATTGACACCGGAGAGGCCGAAAAGGCTGTCATCGACTATGTTTCCGCCGACAAGAAGACCGAAGTGCGATGGAGCGGTCCCCGCGCCATCATCCCCAAGAACCAGGTCAAGCTTCTGCTCAACCTGTTTCTCGTCGCCTATGGCGCAATTCCGCGCGGCGGCGAGATCGATGTGACGCTTGAGACGCCGGAAACCGATCCGCGGTTCCGCCTGGTCTGCAAGGGCCGCATGGTTCGGGTGCCGCCCAAATTCCTCGAAATCTATTCCGGCAAGCTGGATGAGGCGGTGGATGCCCATTCGATCCAGCCCTACTACACCGTGCTTCTGGCCGAGGAAGCCGGGATGACGCTGTCCTGTTCGGCCAATGCCGATGAAGTGGTGTTCACGGCGCAGCGCACCGTTGCGGCCTGATCCTGAGGCGGAAACCCTCCGTTAAGCCTGTCTGATTACGGTTTGTTCGCTTCCCTCCTGTAGGCTTTTTCTCAAGAATGACGGATCCGTCTCCGGACCCGCCGGGAAGAAGCCAAAGGAGAGCCGCCATGCGCCGCTTCATGATCGCCGATGATTCCGCTGTGATTTGCAAGGTTGCCAAGCGCATCCTGACCGGGCTCGACTATCTTGTCATCGAGGCGTCCAATGCCGGCGAAGCCCTGATCATGTGCGATGCGGAACTGCCCGATGTGCTGTGTGTCGATGCCGGCATGACCGGCGCGCTCGATCTGATCGCGTCGGTGCGTCAGATGAATGGCGGCAAGAATGTGCGCATCCACTATCTGATGATCGAGAAGGAATTCAAGCAGATGATGGCGGGCAAGCGCGCCGGCGCGGATGATTTCCTGCTCAAGCCGTTTGACCGGCGCAGCCTGACCGAAGCTTTTGCCCCGCATGCTGTTGCGGCTTGATCCGAGCCCGGCTCCCCAAATCGATCCAGACAGCAAAAACCCGCCGTTCGAGGCGGGTTTTTAAATCACATGTCCTGAACAAAGGGGTGGTTCAGGCGCTTTCGAGGATTTCCCGCTCGTCCGGCTCGCGCAACACATAGCCGCGACCCCACACCGTTTCGATGTAGTTCTTTCCGCCAGCCGATGTCGCGAGCTTCTTTCTGAGCTTGCAGATGAAGACGTCGATGATCTTCAGTTCCGGTTCATCCATCCCGCCATAGAGATGATTGAGGAACATTTCCTTGGTGAGCGTCGTGCCCTTGCGGAGCGAAAGAAGCTCCAGCATCTGGTATTCCTTGCCCGTCAGGTGAACACGCTGCGAGCCGACTTCAACGGTCTTCGCGTCGAGGTTGACCACCAGGTCGCCGGTGGTGATGACCGACTGGGCGTGACCCTTGGAGCGCCGCACGATGGCGTGAATGCGCGCCACCAGCTCGTCCTTGTGGAAAGGCTTGGTCATGTAGTCGTCGGCGCCAAATCCAAGTCCGCGAACCTTGTCTTCAATGCCGGCCATGCCGGACAAAATCAGGATCGGGGTTTTGACTTTGGAGAGCCTCAGAGTCCGCAGCACCTCGTATCCGGACATGTCCGGCAGATTGAGATCCAGCAGAATGATGTCGTAATCGTAAAGTTTGCCGAGATCGACGCCCTCCTCACCCAGATCCGTGGTGTACACGTTGAAGCTTTCAGACTTCAGCATCAGTTCGATGCTCTGCGCTGTGGCGCTGTCATCCTCGATCAGTAGTACCCGCATTTTTTTCCCCTTTTCCGCCGCCGCAAGGTCATTGAGATCCAGTTACGCGATACGGATCCAGTCGTTGCCTGATTTGGAGGCTGCCATGGAATGGTTAACAAATTCTGATCACGGTGCGCAACCATTATCGAATGTTAATTATCACTGGCATACTCCTGATTTTATTCCCAAAAAACAACTTAGATTTCTTGATGTACCACATCAGGAAACATGCCCAAGCGATTCAAAGGACTCCGGAATGACGGT
>NZ_JACIYP010000173.1 GCF_014359905.1 Hoeflea sp.
AGAAGAGGCGTCCGATCCGGTTTCGTAATATCACCCACCATGCCACTACTATTCGTAATTTCACACACCAAGGCAAGGGATTCGTAGTATCACCCACCAAGCAGGCTTTCGTAAGATCACACACCACCTTTCGTAAGATCACACACCCCTTATCGTAATATCACCCACCAGAAGCTCAAAATAAGTCAGATTAAAGCATATTTTTCAATATCATAGCCCAGCGCATGATTCGCGTAACACAGAGTCTAACACATATATAACACCCAGCCTGACAGACTGAGACGATCACCGACAACGCTTCACCCATTAGCGCCGGTAGAACACGCAGGCATCGACACCCGTGGTTGTCGTGGTCCATGACGCCCCCAGGACAGCGCATGTGGACGCGTTGCTGGCCAAGAAACGAGGAAGCGTCACCGTCAGCACCAGGGCCAGAACCAATGCACCCAGACCAAACCAGAGCAGGCGGCTCTTGAGACGATCCGCCTTCTGTTCCCGTTCGAACACCTCTCGATAGGCTTTGGACCTGTCATCTTCCGATTTGGCCAAGGCCCCGATGGTCTTGTCCGTCTGAACGCCAAGGCGTCTGACAATCTCGGTCATCGCGTCTGCCGTTGCGCCCAGGTGGCTGTCGAGGGTCTGGCCCAGAAGATCCCCGTATTTTTTCGGATTGGTTTGGTCCCGTGCGGCGAAGGCCGCGATCCGCGCTTCTGTCGCGACCTTGATCTGCTTGTCCGCCACGGCGGTCAGATCGTCGATCCTGTCGGACATGCTGGCGACAGCAGTTGCCATGAGATCGAGCGTTTCGCGCAGATCATCGTCGGAGAGGGCAGGGAGGTCGGGTTGGTCTGGCATCGGGGGGGCGTCCTTCGGATTACTGGTCCTGCGGGACAAACAGTCCCTTGAACTCGGGATCGGCGTAATAGCGCAGCTTTTGCGCCACGGCGGTGGCTTGACCCTGCACGCGCAGGAGTTGGGTTTCTGGGCGGAGCTGCATGATTTCATCGGGGGTCAGCAGATCGCGACCCGTGAGGTTGTTGCTGAAGCTTGGGCCGTCACCGGGCTTGAAGCTGTCGGTCTGGAACCCGGCTGTTTCCTGACCCATCATCTGGCTCAGCCACTTGGCCGTCTCGAAATCATTCACCCCGAAGACCTGCTGCACCCCGGCATTGGCAATGAATGTGCCCGCGCGTTCGCCGTAGAGGTCCTTGAGCTGGCTCATGTCCTGCAGGATTGGCCAGAGCTGGAGGCCATAGCCTGCCATCAGCCCCATGGCGCGTTCCACGGCCTCCAGGCGGCCCAGGGCGGCAAACTCATCCAGGAGGAACAGCGTGGGCGTCTTGAGGCGCTGTGTATCCCCCAGAGCGCCAGCAGGGCCACTCAGTGGCCTCACGGACGCCTCAGCGTCCCGTGCGATGTCCTGAAGGGCCTGAGACACCAGAAGGCGCAGCCAGCGGCTGTAGGCGTCCATCCGGTTCGGCGGCAGCACCAGAAACACCGAAGCGATCCGGTGGCGCAGATCGGAGAAGTGGAAATCCGACCGCGACAGGACTTTGGCAATGCGCGGGCTGTCCAGGAAATGCGTGTGGCGCTGTGCGTTCGACAGCACCGAGGCGGCTTCGCGATCCGCCTTGCCGAGGAAGCGGTTGGCGGCGCGGGCGATCAGCCCGCCTGCCGCATCGCTGTCCTGCATCAGCTCCAGTAGCGCGCGCAGCTTTTCCGGGGGCAGGGTGAGATATTCCCGGACGGTGGCAAGCGTCCGGCGGTTGCGGTCCTCGTGGCAGACGCAGAACATGATCAGACCGCCGAGGATGGCCTTGGCCTCCTCGTTCCAATGCGCTTCCGTCACCTGTCCCGGCGGGTCCATGACCAGCGCCTCTGTCAGGGAGGCGGCGTCCTCGCCCAGATCGAGGCTGTCTGGTGTCAGCCGGTCGAGCGGGTTGTAGGCGGCAGAGGGCATCCCCGAGACCTCAAACGGATCGAGGACATGGACCGTTCCGAACCGCCGCCGGGCTTCCCCGGCGATCCGGGCATTCTCGCCCTTGGGGTCGATGACCAGGACCGAGCGTTCCGCCGCCAGCAGGTTCGGGATCACGGTGCCGATGCCTTTCCCGGCCCGCGTCGGGGCGAGGGTGATCAGATGGGCGGGACCGTCATAGCGCAGCAGCCGTCCGGTGTGTGGGTTGCGCCCGATCAGAAGGCCGTCTTCCCGCTGGAGTTTCTTCAGCTCCTTGCGGTTGGCGAAGCGGGCGGAGCCGTGGCTGTCGCCGGTCAGCCCGAAGAAGGCGTCCGCGCCGGAGGCCATGCGCCAATACTGGAATCCGAAGACAGCACCGACAAAAATGAACGGCCCGAAGACCAGCCACTGCCATGCGCTTTCGCCGGGCGGTTGGTCGAAGAAGGCGAAGACGAAGGGCGTGGCCACGAGCGCTCCGATCATCGCGCCGAACAGGACAGCGCCGATCATCCAGCCCAACAGGATGGGCGTGAAGATCAAACGACCGAAGAACCGAAACAGCCCTCCGAAGACGCGCATCACGCCCCGCATCAGGAGGGCGTTTCCGGATCAGAGCTGGACGGGGCAGGGGAGGCCGGCCCCGTGGGCGTCCCCCAGTCCGCGAAGGCCTTGCGGTCCTGTTTGCGTGGCAGGTTGCGGATCAGCCGGTCGAGCATGGCGGCGGCACTGGAATCCCTTTCTGCCAGATCGAGGAGCGCCCCGCCCAGGATCACCTTGCGCCGCGTGTCGAGTTTGCGCTGTCTGGTGGTTTCCCGGTTCTTCAGCGCCTGAAGACGGGCCTTGGCCTGGGCATAGCGTTTCTCGGCGCGTTCGAGTTCTGTTTCTGCCAAATCTCTACCCTCGCCACCAAATATTCTTGTGGTTGAAGTTGTTCTTGCCAGATCAACCGATAGCGCTTACCCGTAGGCCTGTAAAGGACAAGGGCGCACTTATGCAAACTCTCCACCTGCGGTTCCGAGATTTGCGTGCGATCTCCCTGGGGCAGAGCCCCAGCCGATGGCCATCCCCTTCGCTGCGTGCCGCCGCGACATGGAAGGGCGCGCTGCCCCTTCCAAACCATCCCAGCCCAACCTCAGCGGTTGGATCGCGTCCCGCAAGGTCGCGCCAGCGTCTCGCCCGATGCCCCACGGTGGGGGCCGGTCTGCCGCTGGCGTCTCCCTTGCGGGAGGTTCGTGTCGGTGCGACGCGCACCCCGGCAAACCTGACGGTGCCGACACGAACCGGGTTTGCCCCCGGCAAACCGCCATTGATCTGTCCCCATATCCCGCCCCCCATGAGGCTGGGGATTTGGGGGCAGATCACTGGCAAGCCCGCGCCTCAGTGAGCCAGAGGCTCGCTTCGGGCGGGCTGTCTTTTCCTCTCGCACCGCGCCGGTTTGGGGCGCGATCCTGCGAAGAAAAGACGGCTGATCCGGTGGCCAATATCGGGGTATCGGCACGGATCAGTTCTGGCGCGTGGGCGCGTTTGCATCACGGGCGAGGGGAGGGCGCATGGCGAGCTACCACCTCTCCGTGAAGACGATCAAACGCAGCGCCGGGCGCTCCGCCACGGCGGCTGCAGCCTACCGTGTCGGGGAGCGCATCGAGTGCCAGCGAGAAGGCCGTGTCCACGATTACACCCGCAAGCAGGGCATCGAGGAGACCTTCATCCTGACCCCGAAGGATGCCCCGGATTGGGCGCAGGATCGGTCCCGCCTCTGGAACGAGGCCGAGGCCAGCGAGACCCGTCGCAACTCCGTCACCGCCCGCGAATGGGAGCTGGCCCTGCCGTCCGAGATCAGCGCCGAGGACCGGTCCCAGATCACCCGCGACTTCGCCCAGGAGCTGGTCAGCCGCTACGGCGTGGCCGTCGATGTGGCGATCCATGCGCCCCACCGCGAGGGCGATCAGCGCAACCACCACGCCCATGTTCTGACCTCCACCCGCAAGCTGGAAGCCGGGGGCTTCACAACCAAGACGCGCGTGCTCGATTCCGCCAAGACCGGCGGCGTCGAGATCGAGCAGATGCGCGGCCTCTGGGCCGAGTTGCAGAACCGCGCGCTGGAGCGTGTCGGGGAAGTCGAGCGTGTCGATCACCGGTCGCTTGAGAAGCAGCGCGAGACGGCGCTGGATCGAGGCGACAAGCTGACGGCTGAGGAGCTGGACCGCGACCCGGAGCTGAAGCTGGGGCCAGCGGCCAATTCCATGGAGCGGCGCGCCAAGGTGATGGCCGAGCGCCAGGGCCGGGAATACGTCCCGGTCACCGAGCGCGGGGCCGTGGTCCATGCCGCCCGCCAGGCTCGCGCCGCCTTCCGCGAAATGCGCGAGCGGCTGGATATCGCGCGGGAGACCTACGGCATTGAGCGCGAGGCGGGGCAGGGCCGTGTCTCCGCCGGTCTGACGGCACTCCGGGCCGCGACGTCGAAAGAACGCGACGGACGCACATCGGACGATATCCGCGAGCGGTTGTCGCAGGTCGTGGGCCGGTCACGGGACCAGGACGACACGCAAAAGCCGGAAGGTCGCAATTACGCGCGGGAGCGGCTGAAAGAGATCATGGAGAAGGACGCCGGGCGCGACGGCCAGGCGGCGGTTCACAAGCTGGACGGGTATAGCGAAAATGACCTCGGGGAGGAGGCTGTAAGACCCTCGCGGACCCCGGCCCAGCGTCAAAGGCAGGGCCGTTCCGAGGACATCAAGCGCGAGGATCGCAAGCCGTCCGTCAATGAACGGCTTAAGGACGTTTTGAACAAGCCGCGCGAGCGGCTGGAACCGGACAACGACCGCGAGCAGGAGCGCGATGATGACGAAAACGAAAACACGCGGGACAGGGATCGTGGCGAAGGCCACAGCCTGTGACGCGGTCTGACAGGACAAACAGAGGAGATCGAAAAATGGATGAAGTGTTCAACGTGGGCAAAACGTTGCTGTTGGATGGGCAGCCCATGTCCTTGGTGACGCCCGCAGGTGTCGAGGCTTGGATCGACCAGGGGATCAAGTACAGCTATCGCTACGACCAGGTGAGCGATCCACTCGACGGCCAGATGAAATACCGCTGCATTTTTGAGAAGGATGGGGCGGATGTGCCGTTCGTACTGGTCAACAGTCCGAGCAGCGGCGACGGGCGGGTGATCCTGTTTGACGAGGTGCGGGATCAGCCACCGGTGTTCCATTAGCGATGCTGCGCCGCCGCAAGGCGGTTTTGAGCTCTATTTCCCAGATGCCGCGTGTAGCGCCAATGTCGGTTGTGGCAGTCAGCTTCTCAGCGAACCCCTCCTCCAACAGGTTCGATCAAGTGGCGTGATACCCTCGCATCTGAAGGCGATTGATATTCCTACGAAGATAGGGTTTATGCACCTCTAATAGCGTTAGGACCCGGTGAGAGCCCGGGTGGCTCTTCCGGCCGCTGATCCGCCGGACAACCCTGAAACTTCCCGACATACAATGCCGACCGTCTTATGAAAGACGATCAGGCACAGGGTACTGGATTGTTTGAATGATCTCAATTTCTGACTACCGACAGCAATGGTTCGGTAACATTCGTGGCGATGTGCTTGCGGGTATCGTCGTCGCACTGGCGCTGATCCCCGAAGCCATCGCATTCTCTATCATCGCAGGCGTGGACCCCAAGGTGGGTCTTTACGCCTCCTTTTCCATTGCCGTGCTCATCGCCTTTACAGGCGGACGGCCTGGCATGATTTCGGCGGCGACTGCCGCCACAGCCGTTCTGATGATTACGCTCGTGAAGGATCACGGGCTTGAATATCTCTTGGCCGCAACCGTTCTCGCAGGTCTCTTGCAGATCGGGGCGGGGCTTTTGAAGCTCGGGCGCTTCATGCGCTATGTTTCAAAATCGGTGATGACCGGCTTCGTGAATGCGCTGGCGATCCTCATCTTCATGGCGCAACTCCCCGAGTTGAACCTGAGCAATCCCGGCGTCACCTGGCTCACCTATGTCCTCGTGGCTGCGGGCCTTGCAATCATCTACCTCTTTCCACGGATCACCACCACGATCCCGTCGCCGCTGGTCACGATTGTCGTGCTGACTCTGGCCGTTCTGGCGATGGGCTGGGACGTCCGAACGGTGGGCGACATGGGTGCACTGCCGGATACGTTGCCCTTCTTTCTGATCCCGGATGTGCCGCTGACCATCGAGACGCTGTTGATCATCTTTCCGTATTCCGCCGCCGTCGCGGTGGTCGGCCTGCTGGAAAGTTTGATGACCCAGAACATCGTTGATGACCTGACAGACACCAAGTCCAACCGGAACCAAGAATGCATCGGTCAGGGCATTGCCAACACCGCGACCGGATTTATCGGCGGTATGGCGGGTTGCGCGATGATCGGACAGTCGATCATCAACGTGAAGTCCGGCGGTCGCGGGCGTCTTTCGGCCTTTTCCGCTGGTGTTGTCCTGTTAGTTCTGGTCGTCGGCCTAGGTGATCTTGTGGCGCGTATCCCGATGCCCGCATTGGTCGCCATCATGATCATGGTGTCGATTGGCACCTTCTCCTGGTCCTCGATCAAGGCGCTCAGAGTGCATCCGCGTTCGTCCTCAATCGTGATGATCGCAACTGTCGTCACCGTGGTCTACACACACAACCTCGCCATTGGCGTTCTGGTAGGGGTGCTGCTGTCAGGCATCTTCTTTGCAGGCAAGATCGCGCAACTGTTCCGTATCACCTCGACCCTATCAGCTGATGGCCGTCAACGGACTTACGTGCTCGAAGGCCAGCTTTTCTATGGGTCAGCCGAGGATTTCGCGGATGCTTTCGATTTCCGCGAGGCGCTTGATCGTGTCACCATTGACGTGAGTCAGGCCCATATCTGGGATATCAGCTCCGTTCAGGCGCTGGACATGGCAATTCTGAAGTTCCGCCGAGAAGGTTCGGAGGTCGAGGTTGTCGGAATGAACGATGCAACCGAAACGCTCGTTGATAAGCTTGCGATACATGACAAGCCCGGCGCGATGGACAAGTTGATGGGACACTGAGGGAGGAACACCATGGACAAGATACTGACACTACTGGACGGGTCGGACTATTCCGAAAGCGTCTGCCACCATACTGCTTGGATCGCTCAGAAGCTCAACGCGAGCGTGATAGCCATGCATGTGTTGGGTCGTCGCGAAGGTGCTGCCTCAACGGACCTTTCGGGGGCATTAAGCCTAGGAGCCAGGACCGCGCTTTTAGAAGAGCTTTCCGCCATGGACGAGCAGCGCGCTAAACTTGCCCAAGCGAAAGGCCATGCCATTCTGGAAGATGCGAAAGCGATCCTTGAACAAGACGGGATCCCGAAGGTGGATCTACGTCTGCGAAAGGGCGACCTTCTGGAATCGGTTCGCGAGCTTGAAAGCGATATTCGCGCAATCACCATCGGCAAGCGGGGCGAAGGGGCGGATTTCGCCTCCGGTCACCTAGGGTCAAACCTAGAGCGGATCGTGCGCACCTCCAAGGTGCCCGTGTTCGTGGCATCGCGAGAGTTTCGACAGATTTCGAAAGTTCTCGTGGCTTATGACGGAAGCGCAAGTGCCAAGACTGCTATCGAACGTATGTCGACCAGCCCTGTTTTTGCTGATCTCGCCGTCAGCGTGCTTTGTGTAGCGCAAGATACTACCCATGCCCAGAAAGTTGCTGATGAAGCCGTTACTAAGCTCCAGACGGCCAATATCACTGCATCCTCTCGCATCGCGACAGGTGAACCCGAAGAGGCCTTGAACAAGTTGGTTTCTGAAGAGGGTTTCGATCTCCTGGTGATGGGTGCCTATGGGCATAGCCGGATCAGGAGCCTCATCATCGGATCAACGACCACGGCGATGATCCAGTCCGTGAAAATACCGGTTTTGCTGTACAGGTAAAAATGAGACGCGGTATTTTTCAGGCCGCGTCGCAAACATCGGAATTGCATAGCCGCCGTTCATCGACGCCATTCCTAAAATAGGTTTGTCCTGCTAAGCCGCTTCACGGTTGCGGTAGGATACCTGTGATCCCGGCAGTGGGCCGGTCTCGCTTTGAGCGATAGACAGGGCAGGGGATCGACGGGCTGACGCCCGCTCACCCCACCCCTGACAGCTTCCAAATCTCATTGATCCGCCTGCCATCCCGGCAGGTCCGAGAAAACCGGCAAGCGCCGCCCGAGGGCGTCGGTTCCGGTCGAGAATTCCGGTTCCTCCCACGCGCAGGCGCGCGGTTCCCTCCCAAATTCACGCCCTCCACCCAGTTGTCACGGCCTCGCCAGGCCGCAGGACGGGCTTTGCCCTTACCTGCTCT
>NZ_JACIYP010000174.1 GCF_014359905.1 Hoeflea sp.
CTTTTCCGACCCGACTGGATTTTCAACGCCACAAACGACGCGTGGTTCGGGACAAGCATCGGACCCGAGCAGCATCTTGCAAGCGCACGCATGCGCGCTGTCGAGGAAGGTCTTCCCGTCGTTCGTGCGGCGAACACCGGAATATCCGCGATCATCGACGCCAATGGAGAGGTCGTTGCGCGCCTCGGCACAGAGAAAACAGGCGTCATCGATGCCAGCTTGCCGGGAGCGCGGGCGCCAACGCCTTACGCACGTTTCGGCGATTGGGCATTGCTGGTGCTCATCGGTGCGGCCTGGGCCTTAGCCTTTACCGTCGGATCGGCCAGACGACGTTTCAATTCAGAAAAATCAAAATCGGAGGAATCGTGATGCTGGTGCTCGCAGGCTTTGTCGGAGGGGCGCTCTGGGGTGGCTATCTGGCGCAACGGCGGAAAGGGAACCGCCTGGATATACTTCAATACGCGACAGGCTTCGGTATTGCTTTCGGCCTACTCGCTTTTTTCGCCTCGGTGATCCTCTTGCGCATCACGTCTTGAGATTGCTTTGGCACCGGCAACGAATTGAAACGACTGTTCAACATATTACTGTACTTGCTCCTGGCGATTTTTGCATCAGGACTGGCCGTATCCGGTGTCGTCTACTTTCTTTTGCGCGCCTCCGTCCCCGACTATGACGAGGATTTCAGTGTTGCGGGAATCGAAGGTCCAGTCGATATTCTGCGAGATGCTGCGGCCATACCGCACATTTCTGCAGACTCCGCTGCGGACGCCTATTTCGCGCTTGGTTTCGTTCACGCTCAGGACAGGCTTGGCCAGTTATTGAGGGCAAGGCGGGCAGCGCAAGCCTTGATGCCACTTGACCGGACGATCGAAGTTGAGCCTTCGACAGCCCAAGCGCTCGACGCATATGCCGCAGGTGTCAACGCGTGGCTTGGCCTGGTGTCCGAAGGCGGGCGCGGCAGAGGCTCACCCGATCTGTTGATCGCGGATGAGAGAATGATCGCAGCCTGGAGACCCGTCGATAGTCTCAGACTTGCCCAAGCGTTTCTGAACGATCTTTAACCCGAGAGACGGCAGAATGACCTGTCCGGCTTGTCAGATCGACCTCTTTTGCCCGAGCTGTTTGTGACCTCGCCCAAGGTCAGCCTCGATGCTTGGGCGTTGCCTGGAGACAGAACAGCTACCGGAGCACCAATTCTCGCCGCCGATATACGTGGCCCCTTATCGCTGCCTTCTGAATGGTACCTGGCGGATATTCAACTCCCGACCGGAGCCGCGATTGGGGCTACAATGCCGGGTGTGCCCTTCATTGTCGTCGGTCGCAGCGAACGCGTCGCTTGGGCGTTCCGATCTCTGTCACTGACTGCCCTTAAAGAGCCAGTGAGTCCCACCGCTGCCAAGGCCGGCAATTTTCTGATGATGCTTGACCGTCTGGCGCGGTCCGCCGATGTGAACGATGCTATGGACGCAAGCATGAACCTGGCACCAGCCGGATTGGAGATTCTTGCCATCGGCCGAGAAATCCTTGCTCGCTGGCCTGACAGGGAGGTCGAAACGCCTTTATCGTTTCGAGACGCCCGTCTGGCAGCTCTTGATGTGCGGCAACCGATATTCTCGGTCGAGGGCGCGATTGCGGCGCAGCGCGACACGGTCAGCACTGCCGCGCGGGCGCTTCTTCCTATAATGGCAAAAGAGCTCTGGTTCGTGGGTTCCGCAGGCGCTCTCGAAGAGAACCGCGCAGATGAGCTTCGCGGCGATATTCTGGGTCAACTTGCCCAATGGAATGGCGACATGGATCGCTTTTCACCGGAACCGCTCGTGTTCTGGGCCTGGGCGCGCGCGTTGCAAAAACGGATACTTCAGGATGAATTTCCATCCGCGACAACGGTCTGGGCCAGGCCAAATGCCGATATCCTATTTGCGGTGCTTTCAGATCGCGGAGGGAGCGCAATCTGGTGCGACATCCGCCCGTCCACCCGCATCGAGACCTGCCAGGATCAGGTTCGTGCGGCCCTGGATGATGCCATCGGCTGGCTTGTCGACCGCTACGGACCCGATCCGTCAGATTGGGTCTGGGGCGAAGCACACGCTTTGAATATGGGGTGGGCGCCAATCCGATCGAGTGGGATCATCAGCGATCTGCTGTCTCTCGAAGCCCCATCTTCGGGCGATCCATACACACTGATTGCAACGCTGTTCTCTTCTGACAATGACCGCCCCTTCGCGGCCAGCGCGGGCACCAATTTTCAGGCGGTCATGTCGTTTTCGGAAGAAGCCGGATCCTATTTCATCGCGCCAGCCGGTCAGTCCGGCCACCCGCTCTCACGTTTCTATGAAAACCTTTTTCTCATGTGGATGCAGGGCAAATATCTCACGATGTCCACTGATCTGTCCTTGGCCCGGGGTGGCGCTGTGGGAACATCCCGACTTTCACCGGTATCCGTCGATACGCCGACAATACAAAATGACAGGAGCCGATGATCACTTACTTCCTCCTTTTCGACCCGTTTGGGTATGCGATTTCGCCAGTGTCCCTTGTTTCCGTCAGCTTGGCCGCATGGGTCTACATGCGCGGCCTCGTGCGATCCGCTCGCATTCGCGGGACGGTGTCTATGTGGCGGCAAGCCCTGTTCCTCGCTGGCTTGACCTGCATTCTCGCGGCCACAAATGCGCCTCTGGCTTCGTTGGGGCATAGCCTCTTTTCGGTGCACCAAGTGGAGCACCTTCTCCTCCGCCTTGCAGGACCACTACTCTTCGCGGTCTCTCAGCCGTGGCGATTATTGCAAGCCGGTTTGAACAGACGGTGGCGTCGATACCTCGACGCTCCTGGAAAATCTTTTGCATTTCGGTTCTTGGCACATCCGGTAACCGCCACTGCCGCGCTCATCACGTCGCTCTTTATCTGGCAGATTCCAGTGCTTTACGGACTTGCTCAGCGCATCGCGGCGATCGAGGTGTTCGCCCATTTTGCGATGGTGCTGGCAGGGATCTGGTATTTCGGCATGCTCTTCGACCCGAGAGATCCCCCTGAGGGCGCGAGGCGCGGCGCAAGGCTGATCTCCGGTTTCGCGGTGATCGTTTCAAACATTTTTCTGGGTTCCTTGACGACACTCAAAGAGGTGAGCCTCTATGCTTCCTACCAAACGGCGGGAACCGGGTTTCTCGATCCCCTGTCCGACGAAACCATGGGTGGCTACACGATCTGGGTCCCGTCCTCGATGCTGATGATCGCCGCGATCATTCTGGTCATGAACGGGTGGAACGCGGCCGAGGTGCGTCGCTGGAATTCACGATACGAGTTGGTGCGAGGGTCAAACTCCGCGGCGCTCGAGTTTCCGGAAACGGCCGAAGAATTGCGTCTGAAAGTAGCAGAGCCAAACCGCGACATGGGCCGGACGCTCGCCATAGGTGCCTTGGTCATGTTCTTCATCGTCATGACGACGGTGGTGACAATTGTCTATGCGCTTTGAACAGAGGAGCAAATCAAAGGTTGTATCCACGTCTTTTCCCGCGATCGACATTTTCGCTGCACCGTCGTCGCAGTCAGGGATTTTGGGCACACTATTTCGGGCTGGCCAAGCTCAGAGGACACGAACGATTTTCTGCACTAAAGTTGACCATCAGAACAAATGCCAACCCACCAGCCTTTGACTGCTGACGCCGCCGCCTCCTGAGTCTTGCTTTGCTGAATTTCGCGAGAACTTGATGCTGCGCTACTTGCCGCTCTGAGATTGCAGGAGGGCGTGTTCGAAGGCCTCCAGCGTGGTCGTGCTGACGTGATGCTCGATCCCCTCCGCATCGCGTTCCGCAGTCTCTTCGTCGATTCCCAGGCTGAGGAGAAACGCGACGACGATCCTGTGTCGTCGGCGGCAGGCCTCGGCCAACTCCCGACCGGCATCCGTGAGGAATATGGCGCGGTAAGGTTCCCGCCGCACCAGGCCAGCAGCTTTGAGCCGCGAGATGTTCTTGGTCACGGTCGGCGGCTTCACTCCAAACCGTTCGGCGATCTCCACCGGCCTCGCCTCTCCGCGCGACTCGATCAATTCGGCGATCAGTTCAACGTAATCTTCCGCCATTTCGCTCTCATGTGCCTGACGCACGGTCGCGAACCCCTCAGCCTGTGCTTCGGGAGCCCTGTCGACAGTTTCGAACGGTTCATGTTCCTGTGATTGCAGCTTTGTCATACTTGGGACTTTGCAGGGAAACTGCAGGATTGACAACTTGTTTGCTTAGGGTAGATAAATTAGCCGTGTCTAACTTTGAAATTCGGAGACTGCGGTGATTCAGAAATTCCTTGGAGCGTTCATTGCCGCACTCGCAAGTGCGCTCGTCCTGTCCGGACCTGTCGCTGCGACGCCCGCCAAGGAGGCCCCATGGCTTCCCGAGGCGGCGGCCTACCGGTTGACTCTCTTCCTCGCGAATCTCGAACTGCTGCCCTGGGATGACGTCGGGACCGCCTGGGCCGAATCCTACCGGGGTTCGGAATTCGCTGTCGGTGCATTGGCATGGCTGAACGGCAGCAGCGACATTGGACCCGCGCCCCTTCTGAACGCCATAACTCGCAAGGACCGCCAGGCGGTCTTCGCCGAGGCGACGCGGCTGATAGCGCGCAGGATCGACGAGGAACTGGACCGGGCAGTCATGGCCGACGACCCTGCACGTGCACAGCAGGCCGTGCGGACAGCTCGAGAACTCTATCGCGCATTCGCGGACGGTATCGCGGCTGCTGATCCCGACGCTTCGAGACGCATCGGCCTCGCCTGGCTGGAACTCAACAGCAGCACAGGCTCCGCCGGTGTTCTTGGTGCTGGTGCCACACCCGCGAGTCGCAAAACCATGGAAGCCGCGCGCGAAGTCATCTCCCTCTATCTCGCCGAGAATTTCCTCGTTGACGATTTCGCGCCGCGCCGGACGCTGAGCGCGCTGCCGGAAACTGTTGTCCAGAGTGGCCGCACCATCGAGGTGCCGCCTAGCCTGCCGCCGGGGTCTGACATCTTCGATCAGGATCCGCTGCCGCGCCTCGTCCTCAATTTCGAGGAGCAGAGCATCGACGAGACCGACCTGCCTTTGGTGGCCTATGGCGACATGCTTTTCGACAGCGCGCAAATCTTTGGCAATCCGGCGCAGGACCTCGGGGTCGCTTGTTCGACCTGTCACAACCGCTCGGACGTCAACCAGCGGCTTTTCATTCCGGGTGCGAGCCATCAGCCAGGCGCGATCGATGTCGATGGCGCCTTCTTCAATCCGATCTTCAATGACCGGCGCGATGATCCGATTGACATCCCCAGCCTCCGTGGCCTGCGTTTCACCGGGCCCTACGGCCGCGATGGCCGCTTCGCCTCCTTGCGTGATTTCACCCGCAACGTCATCGTCAACGAGTTCGGCGGCGATGAACCCACGCCCTTCATGCTGGATGCTCTGCTCGCCTACATGCTCGAATTCGACTTCCTGCCCAACTCCATGCTGACACGGGATGGTCAGCTGACCGAAGCCGCTCCCGAGGCCGCGCAGCGCGGCGAAGCGATCTTCAATACGCCCTTCGCGGCGCTCGGCGACCGTTCCTGCGCCAGCTGCCACGTCCCGGACACGAACTTCCTGGACCGGCAGGCCCATGATATCGGCTCGGTTGCGTCGGCCTACGATGGCGCCCGCACCGGTGCGATGGATACACCCACGCTGCTCGGCACCGCCTACACCGCACCCTATTTCCATGACGGGTCTTTGCCGACGCTAGCCGCTGTCGTGGACTGGTTCGACGAATCGAAAGCGCTCCGGCTGACCGCTGCGGAAAGGGCTGACCTGACTGCCTATCTGGAGACCGTGGGCGCAGCGGACGAGCCCTATGAGGCGTTCGACGCCGAGAACACCGCCTTCCGGCTGGCATTCTCCGAACTTACGACATTCGCCTCGACGCTTGATACGCTGCTGCCGCAGCGGGATGCAGAACACATCCTGCTGCTGACCGACACCGTGGCCGCGGACCTTTCGGCGGACGCCAGCACAATGTCGAACCTGGCTGCGCGGCCTGAAGTCTACATGTTGGCCGAACGTCTGGCCGAGGTTGGTGACGCCGTTCGTGCTGATGACTGGGTGGCCGCCGAAACAAGCTGGACCGCGTTCAAGACCGAAGCCGACGCAATCGAAGAAAGGGCATTCTGATGGCGATCCATATGAACCGCAGAACGATGTTGGCGCTGGCCGGTGCGGGCGCAGTATCGCTCGCAACCCCGCTGGCTGCGCAGGACACTGCGTTGCGGCTGGCTTTCATCCCGCAGGAGAACCCCGAGAAGCTTCTGGGCGACATTGAAGCCATCACCGGCTGGCTGGCTAGTGAGATCGACGTCCCCGTCGAAGGGTTCGTTACCATCGACCATGCGGCGGCGGTCGAGGCGCTGCGCAATGGCGACGCGGATATCTCCTTCATGGGCGCCCTGCCCTTCGTTCTGGCCGAGGCCGAGATCGGCGCGGTGCCGCTTCTCTCCGAGGTCTACCGCGACGCGCCGAGTTATACGGGACGCATTTTCGTGCGGCGCGACAGTGGCATCGGCGCGCTTGCAGACCTGCGCGGACGCGACATCGCATTCGCCGATCCGATCTCGGAATCGGGCTATCTCTACCCGCTCGCCGAATTCGTCGAGGCTCGGCTGATCGACGG
This sequence comes from Hoeflea sp., assembly GCF_014359905.1. Taxonomy (GTDB): domain Bacteria; phylum Pseudomonadota; class Alphaproteobacteria; order Rhizobiales; family Rhizobiaceae; genus Hoeflea. Next base: position 6,655 of record NZ_JACIYP010000174.1, read on the forward strand.
CCCAGGCGCGGCGGAGGCATTCTTCGGCCGCGTCTTCTTCGCAGGCGGCTATCAGCAGGCCATGCAGGCGATGGCCGAAGGTCTGGTCGACGCTGCGGGTGCCAGCCAGTATGCCGACCTGCTCCTGACGCCGCAGCAGCAAGCAGAGGTGACATGGATCGCGGAAAGCCCGCCAATCCCGAGCCATGTCGTGATCGCGCGACCCGGGTTGGATGCCGAGGTGCAAGACCGCTTCACCAACGCGATGCTGCGGCTCAACGAGCCCGAGAACCGCGACAAGCTGCGCTATCTCTACGGGCCGGACGGCTATGTCAGGGCCGACCCTGCCGCCTATGACGGCGTGCGCGACATGGCACGGCGATATGGGCTCCTGGAATGACCACCGCCATCCGGATCGACGACCTGAACTTTGCCCATCCGGGCGGGAGTGTTCCGGCGCTGGAGCGGGTCTCGCTTACGATTTCGACCGGCGAAAGCGTCGCTTTGCTTGGCCCGTCCGGGGCAGGAAAAACAACGCTGCTGGCATTGCTCGACGGCAGGCTTCAGGGCTGGCGCGGGCGCGTTTCAATCTTGGGTGCGCCGCTCGATCCCGACCAACCGCCGCCGCGCGCAAGCCGACCTGATACCGGTTTCGTGTTTCAGGAATTCGCCCTCGTCGAACGCTCCACGGTTCTGCGCAACGTGCTCAATGGCCGCCTAGGCCGGATGGCGCCCCTGCGCGCCCTGCTGGGGTCGCCAACGCCACATGATCTCGACATTGCGCGCACAGCCCTCACCGATTGCGGCATTGCCGATCTCGCCGAACGCCGGGTCGACAGTCTCAGCGGCGGCCAGCGGCAGCGCGTGGCCATTGCGCGGTGTCTCGCGCAGGAGCCACGGCTGATCCTCGCCGACGAGCCGGTGAGCAACCTCGACCCCACCCGCGCTGGGGAGGTCTTGGCGCTGCTGACCGGGGCGGCGCAAGCGCGCGGCGCAACGGCGCTGTTTTCCTCGCACCAGCCCGACCTGGCGCGGCGTTTCGCGCAGCGCATCATCGGCATGCGGGATGGGCGGATCGCCTTCGATGTACCGACCTCCGAGTTGAACGATGATGCGACAGCGGAGCTCTATCGGGAGGTTGAGCCAATCCCCGGTATCGGCCTCAGGGCGGTGTCCTGATGGCGTTCCGCGGGTTTGGCGGCTTTGCGACGAGCGGTCTGATCGCCGCCGCGATCGTGTGGTCCTTCGCGACGACCGATGTCGAGTTGTCGCGTCTCATGTCGGCCGGCCCGCGCATTGCCGATTTCCTCGGGCGGATGGTTCCGCCTGACCCGACGGTGATGGCCGAGATCAGGAAGGGCAGCGCGGAAACGCTGAGGATCGCGATCCTCGGCACCCTCGGTGCTGTGATCCTGTCCGTTCCCCTCGGCATCCTCGCCTCCGAAACGATGGTATCGCGTGCGGTGTTCCGACCGATCCGAACGCTGCTTGCCTTCATCCGGGCAATTCCGCTGATCCTCGTGGCCATGCTCATGGTGGGCGCTGTCGGGCTCGGGCCGCTGCCCGGCATCAT
>NZ_JACIYP010000175.1 GCF_014359905.1 Hoeflea sp.
GTTTGTCAGCAGTCTGGGGGCCGTGGCAGTGATGCCGCGGCCCTTTTGCTATGCGCGGGGCCGTGGGCTGTTGCGCGCGGGACTCACGCGGGTGGAAAATGCCGCCCGTAAAGCGTCTGGTAATGGTTTCATGACAAGGTTTTGCCTTAATCGTGCTTAGCTTTGGTCGCAAAGCAGGATTATGTCTACAGAGGCGAGTTGGGTATATCTATACAATCCAAGGCTGCATACAGGAGGGGCATCACATGGTCGTCGGGCTGATCCTTGTCGGAACGGTGCTTGGGGGCGCGGCAAGCGTCACGGCGCTGCTGCTTGGGGCCTCGATCTGGACAGCGCTTCTGCTCTATGCCGCCATCGGCGCGGGGGCCGTGCTGGCCTTGGCCGTGAGCCTCGCCCTGCGCCCCGGCCCGCAGGGCCACGCGGACCGGGTCGGCCCCTATGCCCTGACCCCGCCGCAGCGCGGCTGATCCGGTCGTCGATCTCCCCTAAACCGAATCAGCCTGCCCTTGATCTTGCGCGAAATGGCAACATTCGACCGGCACTGTTTCCCGATTGTGACCGGATTCAACCCCCACGTGTGCGCCACATCGGAATTCCCCCGGCATTTCCCCGCAGGGTTGTGGCGCGCTGCATTTCTTTGACTCAGCGCGGGAATAAGGCGAAAATAAGGAATTCATAGGACTTCTGTAAGCGTGCCGACGATTCTTTATCATGCGGCGCATCTCAGGAAGTGGTTTCAGCAGTCGCATGCAAGCGAGGTAATAAGAAATGTTTGGACTTGAACTGAGAAAAATCGCTCTGCCGATTGCGGCAGTGTTCGCGCTTGCTGGCGGTCTCGCCAGCCACGCTCAGGCTATGACTGTGGCATTCCAGAACGGAGCGGATGGTGGTGGCACTGATCGTTTCACGGTCACATGTGGCATCAGCTGTGAAGGTTGGTTGTTCGACGCCAAAAAACTTGACGGTTCTATCGGCGGCCTGATCGGTTTCCAGAACGAGTCCTACGCGACTGGTAAAGGGGCGGCCTGGGAAGAAGCCCTGTTGGCATCGGTTGCAGGTGAGACTGGGTTGAGTTTCTCCAAAACGCCGGAAAATCCGCCTACAAGCTATTCCTCCAACGCGCTTTACCAGTTGTTCAAGATCGGGACGACGCCGAATGTGGGTGTGCTCAAGAATACGGCTGGCGTTGTTCAGGATTATACGTTCGCCGCAATCGATGGAGAGGGCGCGGGGCTGAGCCACATCGCGAATTATGACATAGTCGGCGGCGGCGGCGTCACCCCACCATCCCCCGTTCCACTGCCAGCCGGACTGCCCCTGATGCTCACCGCAGTTGGTGGCCTTGCGGTCGTGGTCCGTCGAAAATCCCGCAAAGCGGTATAAATCCGCCACAGATTGCGCAAAGATGGATTAAGGCACCTTTCCTTTTGGGTGCCTTAATCTTGTCCTGAATTCCGTCACAGTCCGCTCGAAAAATGCCCCTTGAGGGGCGCGATAAATCGAGATGGGCTTTGAGATGGCAAGAGACAAGAACTACGTGGCCCAGGGTTTGCCCTTGGGTCGACGGGCGGATATTCTGCCTCCGGAATTCAATCCTGACGTTGTAAGTGCCTTCTTCGCTGGCGGTGAAAAAGCGGTCGCCGAGAAATTCCCCGATATTGCTCTCGACCCGGTCCCACGGCTGGAGACCGCTGTACTAAATGCCGAAACGGCTCTTCCGGCGCGCGACGCGCTTGAGACCCCGGGCCCGCAAGACGATACACTCGATACGGTGCCCGATACGGTGCCCGATACGGTGCCAGGACTGGAGACGGCAGGATTTCACCTGGAAACAGCGCGTTCGGTGCTCGATGGGCTCGGTCTGGATTTGCCCGGCATTCTGGACAGGCAGGGTGAGGAGCCCGTGAGCGCGTTCGGCGACGACCTGTCGGGGGCCGGTGCGAAACCAATCGACGCGGGCGGTGGCAAGGGCGGCGGCAAAGGCAGCGGAAGTGAGCCCGGCAAGGGCGGGGGTAAAACCAAGGACGAACCTACGACAACCACTGACCCCACGAATACAGAGACAACGGAACCAACGACGACGACTGAACCTACAGCTGATCCCGTGTCTGAGGTAAATTCAGGTTCCGCTGATCCAAATACCTATGTCAGTGGGCTCGACACACCCGAGGGTTTCAACATCGAATTGACGTTCAGTGGTGCATGGACAGAAGATTTGAAGCTCGGACTCTATACCGCTGCTGAATATTTCAGCGACATTATCACCGGTGATCTGCCCAGCCATAATGGTATCGATGACATTCAAATCTCGGCAACCCTGACCGATATCGATGGGGCGGGCGGCTTTTGGGGTTGGGGCGGCACTTCGGCTCTGCGCCCCGACGACCTACTGCCGAGTGAGGGCTACCTGCGGTTCGACTCTGCCGATTTGGACACCATGCAATCATATGGGCTCTGGGAGGATGTGATCCTCCACGAAATGGGACATGCGCTCGGCTTCGGCACGCTCTGGAGCTCGATGGGTCTGATAGATGATTACAATGGCGACCTGCGGTTCAACGGAGCCAATGCCATCGAGGCGTATAATGCCGAGTTCGGCGAGATAGCCGTTGATGATCCTCTCTCGGATCTAGGCGTTCCGGTCGAAACCGATGGAGGCGCGGGCACTGCGGGTGTGCATTGGGACGACGCGACCTTCGGCAACGAAACCATGACCGGCCAGTTGAACTGGACCAACGTGATGTCAGACATGTCCATCGCCGCCCTGGAGGACATGGGCTATGCGACGACCTACGGCGACGAGTTTATCTTTGGCTGACTCCTGCCGTGCATTCCAGTTTTTACGGGCGGCTTCGGTCGCCCGTTTCTGTTTCAGCGCCGCCATAGGGTCAGTGCAACTTCGGTACCGCCCAGAACCCCGTTAAGCCAGAGCCGTATCCAGAGGTTCAGACCGGTCAGTCTCACTGGCCAAGGTGGGTCTCAACATACCTTGTGATTTTCGATAATCTCCCGGTTCTTACGCAAAAACCAGCCGACAACCGGGTTTACGCCATAAATTCGCCACTCCGCTGTGGAAACTTTGTAGACAATCGCGCGACAGGGGCCGGATTGTCGTCTAAAAGAGCGCGAAACCGGTGGGCAGGACAGGCAATGGCAAGGCAGCATGTGGCATAGGAAAACGACGAAGAATGCCTATCTCGGGGCCTTTCGGGGGCTGCGGGGCACATTCGTATTGGTGGGGCTGTTCAGCGCCGCCATCAACCTGCTGATGCTCACCGGGCCCGTCTACATGCTGCAGGTCTATGACCGGGTGCTCTCGTCGGGATCGGTGACCACACTTGTCGGGCTCTTCGGCATCGTCATCGTGCTTTACGGCTTTCTGGGGCTTTACAACTTCCTGCGCGCGCGGCTCTTGTCACGGGCGGCGCTGCAGCTCGATGCCCGGGTCGGCGACGAGGCGTTCCGCTTCGCCCTGCGCGCGGGCTCCATCGGGGCGCGGTCACAGATCGATCCGCGCGCACAGCCGGTACGCGATCTGGAACTGATGCGCGGCTTTCTGAGCAGCCCGGCGGTCACCGGCCTCTTCGATCTGCCCTGGATGCCGCTTTTCCTGGGGCTGGTCTTTCTGATCCATCCCTGGCTGGGCTGGCTGACCCTCTCCGGGGCAGGGATCGTCACCCTCGCCGCGCTGCTCAACCAGATCCTGGCGCAGAAATCGATCCATCAGGCGATGTCGATGGAAGGGGCCGAGCGCAATCTCGTCGATCAGGCTCGGGGGGATGCCGAAACCCTGCACGCGCTCGGCATGCGCGAACGGCTGGTCCGGCGCTGGCGCGAGATGCATGATGCAGCGCTGGCCACGGGGCAGGTGGGCAGCGACCGCTCCGAGGGCTTTGCATCTTTCTCGAAATCCTTCCGGCTGCTGCTTCAATCGGCGCTGCTGACCATGGGGGCCTATCTCGCCCTGCGCCAGGAGATCACCCCGGGCATGATCATCGCCATCTCGATCATCGCCGGGCGGGCGCTCGCGCCGGTCGATCAGGTGATCGGCCAATGGCGGGCGATCGGGCGGGCACGCGAGGCGCATCAGCGCCTGCGCGAGATCTTTGACAAGATGCCGCCCGAAAAGCCGCGCATCGAGCTGCCCGCGCCCGCGGGCGATCTGCGGGTGAGCGCGCTGACCAAGCTGGCCCCGGTCGGGCCGGAGACAGCACAGGCCGATCGCCCGCGCATTCTCGACCGGGTCAGCTTTGCGCTATCGGCCGGCGACGGGCTGGGCGTGGTGGGCAACAGCGCGGCGGGCAAGTCGACACTGGCGCGGCTTCTGGTCGGGGCTTGGGTGGCGGATGTCGGCGAGGTGCGGCTCGATGGGGCGACGCTCGATCAATGGACACCCGAGGCCTTGGGCCGTCACATCGGCTATCTGCCGCAATCGCTGCAGATCTTGTCGGGCAGCGTCGGCGAGAATATCGCCCGTTTCGACCCGGAGGCAAAGGATACGGACATCATCGAGGCCGCGCGCATCGCCGGGGTGCATGAGATGATCCTCGGCCTGCCGGACGGCTATGCCACCCATATGGACCGGATGACGCGCCCGCTCTCGGGCGGGCAGATCCAGCGCCTGGGACTGGCGCGGGCGATCTACGGCGCGCCGCGCCTGATCGTGCTGGACGAGCCCAATTCCAATCTCGATGCCGATGGCGACGATGCGCTGGCAGGGGCGATCCACACCATGCGCGCCAGGGGCTGCGTGGTGGTGGTGATGGCGCACCGGCCAAGCGCGCTGGCCTCGGTCAACAAGATCCTGCTGCTGCATCAGGGGCGGATGGCAAAATTCGGCGACAAGGACAAGGTGCTGCACGGCAAGCCGCGTCCGGTCTCGGTTGCGGCAGAGTGAGGGACCGGTGATGTCCGCAGACGCGTTTTCCGCCCCGCCGCTCAGGACCGACCTGACCCGCACCGGCCGTCTCGGCCTTCTCGCCGGGATCACCCTGCTGGCGCTGGTCTTCGGCTGGGCCTGGTTCACCCCGATCAGCGGCGCGGTGATCGCCTCGGGCTCGGCGGTGGTGCGCGGCAAGCCCAAGATCGTGCAGAGCCTCGATGGCGGGATCGTCGAGGAGATCCGCGTCTCCGACGGCGATCTGGTGCGGGGCGGCGATGTGCTCTTGCGGCTCGACCCGACGCTCTTGCGCATCAACCTGGAAATGTATCGCAACCGCCTGGCCGAGACCCGCGCCGAGATCAGCCGCTTGCGGGCCGAGCAGATGAATGCGCGGGAACTGGGCTTCGATTATGACACCACCTATCTCGATGGCCTGCCGCTGCGGCAGATCAATGCCGGGCAGGCGGAAATCTTCGAGGCGCGGCGCGACGTCATGAAGGGCCGCAATGATCAGCTTCGCGAAAAGGTCGCGCAGTTCTACAACCAGATTTCCGGCGTCGAGGGGCTGATCAAGGCCAGGCGCGATCAACTGACCTTCATCGAACGGGAACTGGCGGATGTCAGCGCCCTGCATGCGGACGGGCTGGCGCGCGAGGGCCAGGTGCTCGAACTGCAACGCTCGCGCGCCCGGCTTCTGGGCGAGCTCTCCGAGCATCAGTCGGAACTGGCCCGGATCCGGAATTCGATCCGCGATACCGAGCTCGAGATCCTGCAGTCCGAGCGGGAGTTCAAGGAACAGGTGGTCACCGATCTGCGCGAGGCGGTGATGAAGAGCGAGGAACTGGTGCTGCAGATCGTCACCGCGCAGAAACAGCTCGACCGGATCGAGATCCTGGCGCCGGTCGATGGCATCGTGCACGAGATGCAGGTCTTCAACGCGGGCGGCGTGGTGCCGCCGGGCGAGACGATCCTGCAGGTCATTCCGGTCTCGAAAGGGGTGGATTTCGAGATCCGGGTGGATCCCAATGCGATCGATCAGGTTGTGCGGGGGCAACGCGCCAAGGTGGTCTTTACCGCCTTCAACACCCGCACCGCGCCCGAGATTTCCGGCACGGTCTCGGGCATTTCGCCCGACAGCGTCACCGATCCGGCCACCAGGCGAAGCTTTTACCGGGTGACCCTGGCCATTCCACCCGAGCAACTGAAGCGTCTCGACGGCCATGAAATCCTGCCCGGCATGCCGATCGAAGCCTACCTGCAGACCGGCGAGCGCACCGTGCTGAGCTATCTGACCCGCCCGCTGAGCGACCAGCTGCGCCGCGCCTTCCGCGAAGACTGAGCCGGGGCCGTGGCCGGGGTGGTGCGCCGAAGGCACAAAGGGCCATTCACGCATGTGAGAGCTTGTTTTCACAAGGGTTTCGGGCCATGCTTTGGGTGGAGCGGAGACATGTGACCAACCGGCGCCAAAAACCGGGGCGCATGGACGAAGAGGCAGGATATTTCACATGGCGGGCCGGGACCGGCGCAGGATGTCACGCGCATTTTCGGTTCTGGCAGGGCTGTCGCTTCTGGCAGGCTGCTCGGATGAGCCCTACAAGGCCCCCGTCTTCTCGTTTCTGTCGTCCTACAAGGCCGCGCGGGACAGCACCCCGGTGCTGCTCAGCAATGCCGATTGGTGGAAGACCTTCAATGACCCCACCCTCGATGCCCTGATCGAGACCGGGCTTGCGGGCAATCTCAACCTCGACATCGCCAAGGAACGGGTCATCGAGGCGGAGGCGATCCAGCGCACCGTTCCGCAGGCAGCCTTTCTCGCGCCAAAGACCTCGGTGCGGCGGCAAGGCGACGACGACCGGTCGTCCGGCACCCGCAGCGAGGCCTCTTTGGGGTTCGAGTGGATCCTCGACATCTATGGCGGACGGCGGGCCCAGATCGACGCGGCCGGCGCGCGGATCGAGGTGGCCGATGCCGAGGTGGATGCCGCCCGGCTCCTGCTTTTGCTCAATATCTCCAATACCTATGTCGATCTGCGCTATCAGCAAAACAGCCTGCGCCTGCGCCAATCGGAACTGGCCTCGCGCCGCCAGACACTGGAGCTGATCGAACGCCTGCAGCAGGGCAATGCCGCCACCCGCGTCGATGTAGTCAAGGCGCGCGCGCTCGTGTCGGAAACACAGACGAACATTCCCGAGATCCGCGCGGCCATCGACGCCGCCAGGAACGAGATCGCGGTGCTTGTCGGCAAGGTTCCCGGCACGCTCGAGACCGATCTCGACCGCGCGGCGCGCCAGCCGCGCGTGTCGCTCTCGCCCGATGTGGGCATTCCGGCCGATCTTCTGCGCAACCGGCCCGATATCCGCGTGGCCGAGCGCAGCTATTACGCCGCCTTTCGCGACGTGGCCGCAGCGCGCGCCGATCTTTATCCGCAACTGTCGCTGAGCGGCACGATCACCGCGGCCTCGCTTTCGGGAACCCGCAATGTCGATTATTTCTTCGGCCCGGCGCTGACCTTTCCGATCCTGCCCAACACCGCCCGCAGCGCCACGGTCGAGCAGCGCGAATCACTGGTCCGGCAGGCCCATACCCAGTGGAAGCTGACCGTGCTCGAGGCGATCCGCGATGTCGAAACCTCGCTCTCCGCGTATGGCGCGGCGCTTTCGGCACAGCGCGCGGCGCAAGAGACGGTGCGGCTCTACCAGGAGGTGGTCACGCTGACCCGCCAGATCGTCACCCGCGACGGCGCCACCATCCGCGACCTGATCGAGGCCGAACAGGACGTCGCCACCGCCAACACCACCCTCGCCGAAACCCGCCGCCGCGTCGGGCGCGGTTTTGTGGCGCTGAACGTGAACCTCGGCTCGGGGCACGCGGCCGGAGAAGAAGTGGCCGCAAAGTAGATCTTTTCCATCAGGACAATTATGCCGTTTAATTTGGCTGACTTTTCAGAATAAGATGAAGCTCTCGGAGAGTTCCGACATGTAAGAAGCGTATGCTGATCTCGTTGCGCAAGAAGACAACCTTTGAAGCCATAAATAGACGGCGGTGATAATGCTCGACTTTTCTGACTTTCCGAAGCAATGGTTAATCAGCTTTGAAGAATTGCCACACCCCAGAGCGGGCAAGGCGGATAAGTTCGCGAACTTGCATATTGCAGCAGCTGAAGCCGTACCAATCCTCCAAGTTCTCAATAATTCAGGTACAGAGGTAGGACGCTTAATAGGTTGGGTCATAGAAGGTGTAAAGCTTCATCACTCCGACGATATGATCAGACTTGCACC
>NZ_JACIYP010000176.1 GCF_014359905.1 Hoeflea sp.
CGATGATGAACGCCGAGCGCCTGTTCGTCGGCATCCAGGGCCTCGGCATCGCGGAAGCCGCCAATCAGAAGGCCACCGCCTACGCACGCGAACGGCTTCAGGGCCGCTCGCCGGATGGCAGCCGCGGCCCGGTCGCGATCATCGAGCACCCCGACGTGCGCCGGATGCTGCTGACCGGCCGCAGCCTCGCCGACGCCTCGCGGGCGCTGGCGATCTGGACCGCGATGCAGATGGACATCGCCGCGCGCCATCCCGACGCGGCCACCCGCAGCGAGGCCGAGGGCTTCGTCGCGCTGCTCACGCCGGTAGTGAAGGCCGCGTTCACCGATTTCGGCTTCGAGACGGCGGTCACCTCGCAGCAGGTGTTCGGCGGCCACGGCTATATTCGCGAATGGGGCATGGAGCAGTTCGTCCGCGACGCCCGCATCACCCAGATCTACGAGGGCACCAACGGCATCCAGGCGCTCGACCTCGTCACCCGCAAGCTGCCGATGGAGGACGGCGCGCTGGCCGCGCGCTTTTTCGCGCTGATCGAGCAGGATCTGCGCGCGGCGGCGGATATCCCCGCAGCCGGCGCCGTCAGGGACGCGACCGCCGAGGCGCTCGCTCGCCTCGAACGCTCGACGCGCCACCTTCTCGCGGCGCGCGCAGCGCCTGCCGAAGGGGGCGCTGCCGCGACCGATTATCTGCGCCTGTTCGCCCTCGTCGCCTTCGGCTGGGTATGGGTGCGGATGGCGGCCAGGGCCGCCGCCGGGGACACTCCGCTGTATCGCCGCAAGCTGGCGACCGCGACCGTCTTCGCCGATCGGGTGCTGCCGCAGACGTTCGCCCTCGAAACGGCGATCCGCAACGGGGCAGCGTCTTTGATGGACCTCGAAGCCGACCTGTTCTGAATCAGAAAAATTGCTTGGGAGGAGATGCGATGCTTGGGCAGATGATGCAGTGGCCGCTGCTTGTGTCGTCGATCCTGCGACACGCGGCATCCTATCACGGCGACACGGAAATCGTCTCGCGGACGGTGGAAGGGCCGATCCACCGCTATACCTATGCCGACCTGTCGCGGCGGGCGAAGCAGCTCGCCAATGCCCTGGGGCGGCTCGGCCTCGAACCGGGCGACCGGGTCGGGACGCTGGCCTGGAACGGCTATCGGCACTTGGAACTCTATTACGGCGTATCGGGATCGGGCCTTGTCTGCCACACGATCAATCCGCGCCTCTTCCCCGAACAGATCGCCTTTATCATCGCCCATGCGGGAGACAGGGTGCTGTTCTCCGACCTGTCGTTCCTGCCGATCCTGGAACAAATGGCCGACGCGCTGAAGGGCCTGAAGGCCGTGGTCATCATGACCGACGAAGCCCACATGCCGAGCTCGCCACTCCTTCCCGATCTCGTTTGCTACGAAACGCTGATCGCGGAAGAGGCGGACGAATATGAGTGGCCGGATCTCGACGAGAACACGGCGTCGGGTCTGTGTTACACCTCCGGGACGACCGGCGAGCCCAAGGGCGTGCTCTACAGCCACCGCTCCAGCGTGCTGCACGCAATGTCCTGCGCGCTGCCCGATGTGCTGGGCCTGTCGGCGCTCGACAGTGTCTCCCCGGTCGTGCCGATGTTCCACGTCAACGCGTGGGGTATTCCCTTCATCGCGCCGATGGTCGGGGCCAAGCTGGTGATGCCGGGGCCGAAGCTGGACGGCGCCAGCATCCATGAGCTGTTCGAGCAGGAAGGGGTGACCTTCACCGCCGGCGTGCCCACCGTCTGGCTCACGCTGCTGGACTGGATGGACTCGCACGGCCAGTCGTTCACCAGCCTGAAACGGGTCGCGATCGGGGGCTCCGCCGTCCCGCCGGTCATGATCAGCCGCCTGCAGGACAAGGGCGTCACGGTCCGGCACGTCTGGGGGATGACCGAGACCAGCCCGCTCGGCCTCGCCGCAGCGCTGAAGGCCAAACACGAAGGGCTTGCGCCCGAACAGAAGCTGGCGCTGCGGGCGAAGCAGGGGCGGCCGCTGTTCGGCATGGAGTTTCGCACCAGGGGCACCGATGGCAAGCCGATTGCGAGGGACGGCAAGAGCTTCGGCTCGATGCTGGTGCGCGGGCCGTGGGTCGCCGCCGGCTACTATAACAGCCCCGCCAGCCCGGCGCATGCGGAGGAGGGGTGGTTCGACACCGGCGACGTGGTGACCATGGATGCCGACGGTTTCGTCCAGATCGTCGACCGCACCAAGGATGCGGTGAAATCGGGTGGCGAATGGATCAGTTCGATCGAGCTGGAGAACATCGCCCAGTCGCACCCGGCCATCAAGGAGGCCGCTGTCGTCGCGAAGCCGGACGAGCGCTGGGGCGAACGCCCGGTGCTGGTCGTCCAGCTCAAGCCGGAGGCGCATTTCTCCCGTCAGGAGATGATCGACCTGTACACCGGCAAGGTTGCCAGATGGAGTATTCCGGACGACGTGCTGGTCGTCGATGAGCTGCCGCATACCGCGACGGGCAAGCTTCTGAAGACGGCCATCCGCGAGATCGTGGTGAACAGGCTGCAGGTCGGATCGCTGGACGAAGACCTGCCGCCCGTGTCGCGATAGATCCGGCGGGAGGCGCTGCGTTCGGCATGGAGGCTCCGCGAGGCAATCGTAAGACTGCATTTATCCGGTAGTGCTGCGGATCGACCAATGGGTCGCATCCCTGGGCGTGGTGTTCAGCGTGCGCCCGATACGTCTGGGTAGAGCCCCTTTTTTTGCAGGCTCGCCGCCGTCCGGTGTGCCTTGAGATGAGTCGCATCGATCATCAGTCGGTCGGGCTTGCCGCCCCTGGCTGCCAGCTCGGCAAAGATCCGGTTGAACACGCCCAGGCGGCTCCAGCGGATGAACCGGTTGTAGATCGTCTTGTGCGGGCCGTAACCGGCCGGCGCATCACGCCAGCGCAGCCCATTCCTGATCACGAAGATGATGCCGCTCACGATCCGTCGATCATCGACCCGCGGAATGCCATGCGACAGCGGGAAACAAGGCTCGATCCGACGCATCTGCGCCTCGCTCAACAACCACAGCTCCGACATCAGCAGCTCCTCCTCAGGGCCGCCATTCCGCTCAACCGATTGCTTCCAGCGCAAGAAATTTAATGGGTCCTGAGCGTAGGACTCTCGTTATGACCGCAGGACCAGCGGGGGGCAGGTCATCTGCTCCCCAGCGTAAAACCCTGTACCGTCGCGGTACGGGCAAGTGAATTGGCTAGAACATGAGTTCGCCGTACGCTAACTGCGCCGCACAATTTATACAGCGCATTCGGCAGGCTACGCTGGCGGGGGTACTAATGACGGCTTTTCAGCCAATCGAGGCGCCGGGGACAGTACACGTTCTGGACAGGAAAATGCGCGGGCGGCTGCCAAAGAGAGTCATTGGATATTTTCTCTTTTCGGTCCTGCTCCTCCTCGACATCATCGCTCTACTCGGCGCGCCAGCAATTCTAAGCTTAATCGAACCGTTCCGTGTGCGGTATGATTTTCTCCTCGGGACGGCGGCTATCCCGGTCTACGTGATCATTGCTGCGAATAGCGGCGCATATTCAATAAAAGCGCTAAAGAAACCCATCGAAAGCGTACGAAGCTCTGTGACGTCCTTGGTGGCATCCCAGCTTGCGATACTGGCGGTCATCTTCTTCCTGAAGCAAGCCGAGGAGGTCTCCCGTCTGTCGCTGGGCCTTAGCGCAATATCGATGATCGGCACTCTAGCGTGCGCACGAGCGGTTTTTGGCCGCTATGTACACAATGCTATGCAAGACGGCTTGGTTCACGCTCTGGTGCTGATCGATGGTGTGCTCCCCGACCTACCTGAAATGGACGTGCCGATGGTCGACGCCGACTCGTTGGGGCTTAAGCCTGATCTCAACGATCCGCAAATGCTCCATCTTTTTGGCACGCTTGCCAAGTCTTTCGACCGCATACTTGTCTCCAGTGTGCCTGAGCGTCAGGCGGAGTGGTCGCTTCTGCTAAAGGGGGCCAACGTTGAAGGCGAAATTCTGCTTGCGGAGTCGAACTCGGTAGGTGCGATCGGATTCGGAACCTATCAGGGGCGGCAGACGCTTCTTGTTTCCCAAAAACCGCTTAACATGGCCAATCGCGCGAAGAAGCGTGCGCTGGATCTGGCGCTGACAGTCCCGCTGGTGATTTTTCTGCTGCCGCTGATGGCCTTGCTCGCGTTGGCGATCAAAGTGGACGATGGCGGACCCATTCTTTTCAAGCAGGCGCGGATCGGACGCGGCAATTGCCAGTTCAAGGTCCTGAAATTCCGCAGCATGCGGGCCGATAGTGCTGATCTGAGCGGCAATCGATCGGCGATGCGCGATGACATCCGCGTCACTCGCATAGGCCGGTTCATCCGCGCGACCAGCCTCGACGAGCTGCCCCAGCTGTTCAACGTTTTGGCCGGCGACATGAGCCTAGTTGGTCCCCGCCCGCATGCGCTCGGCTCGCTTGCCGGAGAGCGTCTGTTCTGGGAGGTCGACCAGATGTATTGGCACCGCCATCAGCTTAAGCCGGGAATCACCGGTCTAGCTCAGGTCCGGGGCTATCGGGGGCCAACATTGCAGATGTCCGACCTCACCGACAGGCTGCAGGCCGACATGGAATACGTCCAGGGCTGGGACATCTGGCGCGATATCAGCATCCTGCTTCAGACGTTTCGCGTGGTGATACACAAGAATGCGTTCTGAGGCGCCGATCCGACGGGTCGGAGCAGCGCAGGCAACACGGCGGCAATGCCGCCAACTCGGGATCAGGACGGACGAGCACCAGCCAACCGAGGTGCGTGCTCCGCCGGAAGGTGGGGCTCGCGATTATGGCCGTGGATGCCCCACTCCCTGAATCTGCGGGAATTTTGCATTTCCCGCCATTCGGGAGTACTAGCGGGGTTGTCGTCACTTGATGTACGCGGAGGGTAAGGGAAAGATATGGCGCTTGTTGCTACAGAATCGCAGCGTGCCGGTTGGTTCCCCTTCGGGATCACGTGGAGAACAGGCGTATTCGCTGCCATCGGCCTATCGGCCATGGCCGCGCCGACGCTCGTCGACGTCGCGAGGGAGCATTGGACCACGGATTCGGGTGTCCACGGGCCGATCATCGTAGCGACCGGCCTGTGGCTTATCTGGCGCGAGCGCGATTGGATTGCTGCCCACAAGGCCACTCCCGCCAGCTCCCTGTGGATCATTCCCTTCTCCGCTTTGTGTGGCCTCTGGCTTCTCAGCCGGCTGTTCGCAATCATTAGCATCGAGAGTGCTGCGCTCTATCTGCTTCTGGTTCTTTGCGGCTGGCTCTACTTCGGAAGCGCCGTTATGCGGCGCCTGTGGTTTCCCGTCTTATATCTGGCCTTTACGGTCGTGCTTCCGGCCTCGTTGGTCGATCAGCTTACGCAGCCGCTGAAAGTCTGGATTTCGGCCACGGCTGTCGATGTGCTTGATCTGGCTGGGTACCCTGTGGCGCACACTGGAGCGGTCATTCAGGTCGGCCAGTACCAGCTGCTGGTGGAGGATGCCTGCGCTGGCCTCATGTCGCTCTTCTCGCTCAGTGCGATAGGGTTGTTCTACATCTATCTCGTCGCGGGAAACGACGTTAGGCGAGCGGTCATCCTGATGGCGGCCATCCTGCCGATGGCGGTGCTGGCGAATCTTGTCCGCGTAGTCGTGCTTGCCCTGCTCACCTATCACGCGGGTAGCAAGGTCGCGCAGGGCGTGATGCATGACATGGCCGGCATGCTGACGTTTGCCATCTCGCTTGCAGGTATGTTCGCAGCGGATGCGATCGTCGCTCGGCTTCTTCCTGCAAGGGTAGCGTACTGATGGTCCGCACGTCCGCTGTCGCGAGCCGTCGCGACCTCCTCATTGGTAGTCTAGGGCTGCTATGCGCCGGCGCCAGCGTGTTCGCGGCGCGCGACAGTGACGTCGAGCCGCTACCCAAGGGAGCGCTGGAAAGCGCGGTCCCGAAGGTGCTCGGCGCTTGGCGCGCCGTTCCCGCGGGCGGCATCGTCTTGCCGCCGCAGAGCGATCTTTCGCAGCGATTGTATAATGACGTGATGGTGCGCGGCTACCAGAATGGCGGCGCAGTGGTCATGCTGTTGCTTGCCTATGGCGCGGTTCAAGGCGAGAGCATGCAGATGCATCGGCCCGAAACGTGCTACCCCGCGTCGGGGTTCGGTATCCGCAGTGCACAGCTCGTTCAGCTGCCCTTGGCAGGTGGACATGCGATCGGCGCCAAGTTCCTGGATACCGAATCGACCGTGCGGAAGGAGCAGGTTCTCTATTGGACGCGTGTAGGCGAACATTTTCCCACATCGCAACTCTCTCAGCGATGGGCCGTGCTGCAGGAGAACCTCGCGGGCCGCTTGCCCGATGGAATTCTGGTGCGCACATCTACCGTCGCCAGCGGGCCGAAAGCCGCGTTCCCCGTGCTTCGATCCTTCGCCGCCGCGATGATAGCAAATGCACCGGCGCCTGCCCGCCGTTTACTCGTCGGTCAAACTTGAGCGGTGTCCCATTCGCGAATAGCTGATGTGCCGCGAAGATGATCCCGTAGCTGACAGGCTATTTGTCGTCGGAGCGGAAAGAGAACGGGTGGAGCGTGTAGTAGATGAATGCCAGTGTCGTGAGAAAGGCAGCCACGGCCACGACGGGCATTCCCCGGTTTCCCAGCCAATTCGTCACAGCACAACCTGCCCCAGCGACAAGATACTGCCAAAGGTGATCCCTCGGTTGTTCAACATCCACGGAACGATGAAGAAATAGGATGATAAGAAAAGCAAATGTTGCGACCGTAAGCCAATCATAGACAGTTTCCATATCTCTCCACTCCAAGCTGCGTGACTGACCCGCCGGCCGACAAAGGGACCATCAATGACCAGATACGCTCTCATGGTCCCGATCCTCGGGCCCTTGCTTCTATCCGTTGGCGCCTGCGGCGGCAAGGAACCCGGCGAAGACGCAGTCGCGACCGTCAACGGGTACGAGATCACCGCGTCCGAGCTGAACAACGAGCTCATCGCGCGCGGTGCCGACGATCTTCAGGATCCGGCCACTCGGCGCGGAGCGCTGGAGGCAATCATCAACCGCAAGCTGCTCGTTGCGCTCGCCCAGGAACGTGAGCTCGACCAGACGCCCGACTTCATCCTAGCGGAACAGCGTTCGCGCGAGCTTCTGCTCGCCGATGCCGCAGCTCGGCAGCTTGGCTCATTCAACCAGATGCTTGACGAGAGAAAGGTGAGCGAGTTCGTCCGCTCGATCGGCAGCGAACGGTTCTTCTACCAAGTTGAAGGTCTGCGCGCCCCTGCGCTTACCGATCCCCGCCTGATCCGCGCGATCGAGCAGGCGGTGACCTTCGATGAAGTTCGCCAGGCCCTGAAGGCAGCCGAAGTGGAGGTGCAGCCGGCCGATGTCGCATGGGACAGTGCCGGCTTGCCCGCTGAGCTCGTCCGCCAACTCAACGCGCTGCCAGATGATAAGCCGTTCGTGATATCCCAAGATAACGGCATCTTCGCTGGCGTGATCAGACGGAAACAGCGGCAGGTCCTTAGCCCGGAGCAGGCCCGTCAGCTGGCCGAGGCGGCTGTCGGGCAGGAAAGCGCCATGCGCACACTGAACGAGTGGCTGGGCGCGGCCCGCTCCTCGGCAGAGATCAACTATCGCGAAGGCTATGGACCGTAAGCGTGGCGCATAGGCCGCCTGGTCGCTGACGGTGCTGCTGCGATGCTTGTCGCCTTTGGCGGAGCAGCGTGGTGGATCAGGAAGTCGGAGCGGAAGAGAGCGGTCATACGAGCTGCATCATAACCCCGGTCGGCCAGCAACGCCTTGGCTTTGGGGAAGGCATCGATCATTAGCGCCGCCCCTTTGTAGTCGCTCATCTGCCCTTCGCTGAGCAGCATGATCAACGGGCGGCCCTTGCCGTCGCAGACGGCGTGGAGCTTGGAGTTCAGCCCGCCTTTGGTGCGCCCGATACGTCTGGGTAGAGCCCCTTTTTTTGCAGGCTCGCCGCCGTCCGGTGTGCCTTGAGATGAGTCGCATCGATCATCAGTCGGTCGGGCTTGCCGCCCCTGGCTGCCAGCTCGGCA
>NZ_JACIYP010000177.1 GCF_014359905.1 Hoeflea sp.
TGTGGCAAAATTGATGGCGGCATGTGAGCCGCAAAAAAACGTGATGTCAACGAAACAGCCGCGCTTTGAGGCGCTTTGCACAAAAAGGCTTCCCCCCGGACCCTGATATCATCTAGAAGTCACGGCGAACATTCAAGAGCGGGCCGGACCCGCCATGGAAATGGTTGAAGCCCATGTCGCATAACACTTTCGGCCACCTGTTTCGCGTGACCACCTGGGGCGAAAGCCACGGCCCGGCGCTCGGTTGCGTCGTCGACGGCTGCCCGCCCGGCATCAGCTTCACCGAAGCCGGGTTGCAGCATTGGATGGACAAGCGCAAGCCGGGCCAGTCCCGCTTCGTCACCCAGCGCCGCGAGGACGATCTAGTCAAGGTGCTGTCCGGCGTCATGCCGCAGGAGGATGGCAGTCTGATCACCACCGGCACGCCGGTGTCGATGCTGATCGAGAACACCGACCAGCGCTCGAAGGACTATTCCGAGATCGCCAAGCGCTACCGCCCCGGCCACGCCGACTTCACCTATGACGTTAAATACGGCCTGCGCGACTATCGCGGCGGCGGCCGCTCCTCGGCGCGGGAAACCGCGGCAAGGGTTGCGGCCGGCGGTCTGGCGCGGCTCGTGGTGCCGGGCATGCGGGTGCGCGCAGCCCTGGTGCAGATCGGCGAGCATAGGATCAACCGCGACAACTGGGACTGGGCCGAGGTCGACAACAACCCGTTCTTCTGCCCCGATGCGGCCATGGCGCCGGTCTGGGAAGACTATCTCGACGCGATCCGCAAGGCAGGCTCCTCGGTGGGAGCGGTGATCGAGGTGGTGGCAGACAACGTGCCGGCCGGGCTCGGCGCGCCGATCTACGCCAAGCTCGACCAGGACATCTGTGCCAACCTGATGTCGATCAACGCGGTCAAGGGCGTGGAGATCGGCAACGGCTTCGGCGCCGCCGCCATCAGCGGCGAATTGAATGCCGACGAGATGCGCATCGGCGACGACGGTCAGCCGGTGTTCCTGTCCAACAATTCCGGCGGCATCCTCGGTGGCATTTCCACCGGGCAACCGGTCGTCGCGCGCTTTGCCGTCAAGCCGACCTCCTCGATCCTCAACGAGCGCCGCTCGATCGATTCCGAGGGCCACGAGGTGGATGTGAAAACCAAGGGCCGTCATGACCCCTGCGTCGGTATCCGCGCCGTGCCCATCGGCGAAGCCATGGTGGCCTGCGCGCTGGCCGACCACTATTTGAGAGACCGCGGCCAGACCGGCCGCCTCGACTGAAAGACCTCCTCCATGACCTATGACCAAGCCCGAGTCGTCGACGCCATTCGCGCATTTGAAGCCGGTGAGATTGTCGTTGTCACCGATGACGGCGGACGCGAGAACGAAGGCGACCTGATCGTGGCGGCGGTGCACTGCACGCCCGAGAAAATGGCCTTCATCGTGCGCCACACCTCCGGCATTGTCTGCACGCCGATGCCGCGCGAGGAAGCCAAGCGGCTGAACCTGACCGCCATGGTGGCCGAAAACGATTCGGCGCACACCACCGCGTTCACCGTCTCGGTCGACTACAAGCACGGCACGACGACGGGCATCTCGGCCGATGACCGGACGTTGACCGCGCGCAATCTTGCCAATCCCAATGCCGGCGCCAGCGACTTCACCCGTCCGGGCCACATCTTTCCGCTGATCGCGCGCGAAGGCGGCGTGCTGATGCGCTCGGGCCACACCGAGGCAGCCGTCGATCTGTGCCGGCTCGCAAGCCTGCCGCCGATCGCGGTGATCTGCGAACTGGTCAATGACGACGGCACGGTGACGCGTGGGCCCCAGGTCGATGATTTCTCCGTCAGGCACGGTCTCAAGCAGGTGTCGGTGGCCGATCTGATAGCCTACCGCCAGCGCAAGGAAACACTGGTCCACCATGTCGACAGCTTCGATGTGGACACGATCGCGGGGCCTGCGAAGGCCCATTCCTACAAGCTGCCCTGGGATCCGATGCATCATCTGGCCGTGGTCTTCGGCGACATTCGCGACGGCGTCGATGTTCCCGTCAGGCTGCATCTCGAATCGGTGGTGGACGACGTGTTTTCCAGGCAGGACCCGATGACGGCGATCATCACGCGGATGGCCAAGGAAGGCCGCGGCGTGGTGGTCTACCTGCGCGAAGGATCGGTCGGCGTGGGCAAGCAGGTCACGCGCCGGGTGATGGCCGACGAGCGCGAGGATCACGCCGAGGCCAAGGCGCGCGAGGACGAATGGCTGGAGATCGGGCTCGGCGCGCAGATCCTCAGGGATCTCGGCATCTCCTCGATCAAGCTCTATGCGTCGCGCGAGCGGCACTATGTCGGCCTTGAAGGCTTCGGCATCCGGATCTCGTCGACCGAGCTGATCTGAGGCAGGCCCTCTTCATTCCGGATACTACGGGAGTCAGCGTCTCCATCGGAGCGTCTGACGCGTGCATTGATCTTGCCGGACACGACTCGCAGGGTGCGGTTGACGCTTCACCTTTCGCTGGTGCACGGCATGCCCCGCATCGATACGCGCGAACGGGATAGTCCATGTGTTCCCGAACAGATGCGGTGCGCCCAAGGCCTGCTTTCCACCGTCGCCTTTTGCGCGCGCCGTCTCTTTGGGCACGCTGCCCCAGCACAGGAGAAGCCGGCATGCATATACGACCAGCGGCTGCGGGAGACGCCGCGGCGATCATCCACATCTGGCATCAGGGATGGCATGACGCTCATGGCGAACTTGTTCCCGCAGGGATCCTGTCTTACCGCAGGCCGGGCAATTTTCTCGCCTGGTGGAAGGAAGCATCCGAGAGGTTTTTCGTCGCAGCATCCGGCGCGGAGCCGATCGGCTTCGTTTCCCTGAAAGGCTGCGAGGTTGTCAAGCTGTACGTCAGCTTGGGCGCTCGGGGCACTGGTGTGGCGCCTGATCTGATAAGCTTCGCGGAACGGACTTTGGCGCAGGACGGGACGACCGAGGCGGAACTTCTGTGCACGGCGGGCAATGCCCGGGCGGAACGGTTTTACGTTCGGCAAGGCTGGCGCCTCACGGAGACCTTTGACGACGCCCTCTGGACCCCGGCCGGCGTCACCCGGAAATTCATCGTCCCCACGCATCGCTTCCGGAAGCGGTTGATCGGCTAGCTGGCCGCCCGGTAGGCGGCCACCGCGTCGCCGAAGGCCCGGAACAGGGCCTGGTTGATCGGATTGTCCTGCGGGTCGTATTCGGCATGCCATTGCACGCCGAGCGCAAAGCCGGGCGCGTCCCTGAAGCGGATCGCCTCGATGGTGCCGTCCTCCGCCCAGCCTTCGGCAACAAGCTCCGGGCCGAGTTCGAGAACGCCCTGCCCGTGCAGCGAATTCACCCGGATCGTCTCGCGCCCCAGAATGCGCGCGAACACGCCGCCCGGAACCAGTTGCACGTCGTGGCGGTCGGCAAAGACGACGGCGGGATCGGGGTGGATCTCGCCCGTCTCGAGCCTCGGCATGCGGTGGTTCATCCGTCCCGGCAAGTCGCGGATCTCGGGATGCAGCGAGCCGCCGCCGGCCACGTTCATCTCCTGGAAGCCGCGGCAGATGCCGAACAGCGGAACGCCGCGGGCGACACAGGCCTCGATCAGCGGCAGGGCCACCGCATCGCGGGCTTCGTCGTAGGGCTCGTGGCGCGGGTCGGGCTCGGCGCCGAACAGGCTCGGATGCACATTGGCCCGCGCCCCGGTCAGCAGCACGCCGCTCACCACCGACAGCAGATCCGAGATGTCGGTGATCAGCGGATTGCCGGCAAAGATCAGCGGAAGGGCGCCGGTGACGTCGGCGATGGCCTGGAGATTGCGTTCTCCAGCCATCTGCACGGCGAACCGGTTTTCAACATTGTAGGTATTGCCGATGATGCCGATGACAGGCTTGACCATGGGTTTGTCTCGCACTCGATTCCACGCCGCGCGATCGGGCGGCGGCATCATCAGTGTGTTCCACACAAGGGCGCGGTCAACAACTCCAGGCCTTAAAAAAAACGTGAGTTTTGCTCGATTCCGCCCTATCCGGCCCGACGAGCTCTCAGGCGCCGGTCCAGCCCTCGGCATAGACGATGTCGCCGACGCCTGCGAATCGGGCGACACGGGTCAGTTCCGCCTCGAGTCTCGCCATGCGTCCGGCCGAGGCGCGGACCTTGGGCTCGAGCCAGAGCCTCGCGACATTGAGGGTGCCCGCCTTGCGGTCGGCCCTCATGTCGATGCGGCCGATCATCCGGTCGCCCTCGAGCAGCGGAAAGACGTAGTAGCCATATTCGCGCTTGGCCTCGGGCACGAAGACCTCGATGCGGTAGCGGAAGCCGAACAGGCGCTCGGCGCGATTGCGGTCGCGCAGGAGCGGATCGAAGGGGCTCAGCACCCTGATCCGTGCCGGCGGTTCCGGCCAGTCGGCCGGATCGGGCAAGAGACCCTTGAAGGCGAAGGAGGCGCGGGGCCTGGCGCCGCCCATGCATTCGATCTCGACCTCGTCGAGGTCCTCGCGGTTGGCGGCGACCCAGGCCTTGGCCTCCTCCGGCGTCACAAGGTCCCAGAAGGCGGCGATCTCGCCATGGGTGGCGAAGCCCAGCCGCATGAGCGCGCTGCGGCAGGCCCAGTCGACGAAGTCGTCGTGGCTGACCTCCTGCTCGAGATGGTGGCCCGGGATGACCCGTTCGCTCAGGTCGTAGATCTTCTGGAAGTTTTCCCGCGCGGCGATGGCCAGCTTGCCGGTGTGCCAGAGAAATTCGAGCGCGGTCTTGGAGGGGTGCCATTCCCACCAGCCGCCGGACTTGTGATCGGCCTCCTTGACCTCGCGCGCCAGGATCGCCCCGCCCTGAGCGATCCTGGCGTAGGTCTCGTCGAAGGCCCTGTCGAAGCCCTCGCCCTGCCATTTCGCCCATTTGGTGAGAATGCCCGCCTCGCGCCGGCTGAACCGGTGCTTCCAGTAGGGATAGAATTCACAAGGAATGATCGAGGCGTCGTGGGTCCAGTGCTCGAACAGCGCCCTGTCCTCCTCCAGCAACTGCCTGAGATGCTCGCGCCGGAAGGTCTGGTTGCGCGAAAACAGGATCTGGTTGTGGGCGCGCTCGACCGTGGAAATGCTGTCGACCTGGACGAAGCCGAGATCGTGGATGAGGTCGAGCAGATCGGCCTTGGACATCGCGCGGGCGGGCGAAGCCGACAGCCCCTGCTTGGCCAGGAAGATCCGCCGCGCGGCCTGGTTCGAAATCTGAATCACCATGGCGCGAGCTTACATGCGTTCGCCCTTTGTTCAAATCCAGACGGAAGTTTTCGTTTGATGCGCAAGTCCTGGAAAGCCGACTGCTGTCCAGCGGATATCTTTATTCACCCCGCATATCACAGATGGCTTGACATAAACGGACTGACGGCTTCTGGTTTGTTAAGGCAAATCAATCTATTAGGTTGTCTCAAGCGTCGCCCGGGTCGCCCATCAACCTCCGTGGAACGCCATTATGCCAACTTCACCTATCAGGCCAAGAGCTGGAGCAAACCGCGCCGGGTTGTGGCCAAGGTGGAATGGCACCCAGGAGAATTGTTTCCTCGAGTGGGCTTTTTGGCCACGACGCTGACTGTTCCTGATGAACGGGTGTTCGAGTTCTACAACCGGCGCGGTACCGCTGAGCAATACATCAAGGAAGGCAAATACGCGCTCAAATGGACACGGCTGTCCTGCAAGAGCTTCAAAGCCAACGAGGTTCGGCTTCAGCTTCATGCACTGGCCTACAATCTGGCGAACTTCCTGCGCACGTTGGTCTTGCCGAACTCCATAGTTGACTGGTCTCTCAACAGCCTGCGGGATCGCATGATCAAGATTGGCGCGAAGGCAATCTGCCATGCCCGCTCGATCACCCTGCAGTTGGCCGAAGTGGCCGTTCCTCGCGATCTATGGGCTGAGATGCTGGCAACGATTGCTGGTCTGAAGGCAAGGGCTCAAGCGCCATGACAACTGATCTGATCCGCCATCACTTGGTTATGGGCGTGTCGCACGCTGACGCCGAGTTATGCCCAAATTCATGGCAAGTCCGCGAAATCTCACCCGAATTGTTTCAAATCCAGGGAAGATCGGCCGTATGCCGCGCCAAACCGAAATAAAATTGAAAAAAAGGAGCGGCCCATGCCTCTGTCTCGCTACGAAGAGCCCATCTGGGGGATGTCGGTTGAGACTCGAGTTCCCTCCATTTTGTGGGATCAGACTACATCAACAGAATAGCAACTATAGCGATTCACGAATCCTTATTATCTGAATATTAGCATGACATAAAATCGAAACAGGTTTGGAGCTTGTAATCATGCTGCAACGTTTTCTGAAATGTACATCGGGAAATTTCGCAATTACGTTTGCAGTGGTCTCCTCTGCGCTTGTTGGTGCAGCGGGGATGGCAGTCCACTTTTCGCAACTACAGTCGGAAAAAGTTCAGTTTCAGAACGCTCTGGATGCATCGGTACTGGCTGCCATCGGCATGGAACTGGATGCGAAGGTTGTTTCTGGAATGACCCACGACGAATTGAAGACATATCAGATAAAAATTGCCAATGACTATTTCAGTTCAAATTATCCCGAGGCAGCAGAGAAGCTAACATATTCGTTTAAATTCAAAGACTCTGTGATGGAAGCTTCCGGGACGGGCAATATAGAAACGCCAATTCTTGCTGTTCTGGGCATCAAAGACGCAAAATTTACCGTAACAACCGCAGCGGTTGGCCTCTATGATTATGTTAATGCTTGCATCATGGCGATGCACCCGACCCGAAAGCATACGCTTGAATCGAAGGGGTCTGTCGATATCAATGCACCAGACTGTCACATTTATGGAAACTCCGATCACATTGACGATGTGATTGATCCCCATACCCCAAACAATCATATTGTCGGCGCTTCGGTGCAGGCGGTAGGTTACGGACATCACTACATTCAAAACGTAACGCCACCCATCGAGCATGCGCCATTCTTGATTCCGGACCCTTTCGCTAAATTCATGATCCCGACATCGGGAACTGCCTGCGACAACACCAATCTGACATTGTCCGGAGGAACCCATACGCTCAAGCCCGGCACCTATTGTGGCGGACTTGAAATCAAGAAATCGGCGAATGTCACGCTCAGCCCCGGCCTCTATAAGATCGTTGGCGGTGATCTGACGATCTCAGATTCCACCGTCCTTGGCGAGAAAGTTACCCTAGCATTGACCTCCAAAGGAGCTGCGTTGGACTGGAGCAATGCTGTGGTGCAACTAAGCGCACCAACTTCGGGCCAATATACCAGCATGGTCATAATAGGAGTAAGAGAAGAGGCGACTCATACTTTCGAAGACTCAACGATCGACCTTCACGGCGTGATCTATCTGCCTAATGGAGAATTCGAATGGGAAAACACAGGAACGCCCACAATCACAGCAGACTGGATGGTCTGGATCGTGGACGGCTTCTCGTGGACCGGTGACGGTACCATTAACTTCCCATTCAAGATTGCAGGAAGCTCGGTGCCCTACCCAGGTGGGCTCAATATAATTCCCCGACCGAATTCTACACCGCGATTGGTCTACTAGGCCGCACTCACAATGCGGCAGATGTCGCACAAAATAGCATACCCCTCACTACAAGCCAACTTCAGATACGCCTCCGCCACAAAACTCAACGGGCTGAAGGGGTCGTGAAAACATGTCCGCTTTCTCGCTCGTTCCACTTAGTGTTATTCTTCTACACCGAAAGTTTGACGTGCTCCCAATAAATTGGGCCATTTGAAGTTGGAATTTTCCAATTATGATCCCTGCGGGGACAGAAGGAGAGTTCCATGAAGGCATCGAAGTTTTCCGAAGCGCAAATCGCCTTTGTCTTGAAGCAGGCGGAAGAGGGGGCCGCGGTCGCAGACGTCTGCCGCAAGGCGGGGATTTCTGATGCCACGTTTTACAACTGGCGCAAGAAGTATGCAGGCCTGATGCCGGCGGAGATGAAGCGGCTGCGACAGCTGGAAGATGAGAACAACAGGCTGAAGAAGATCGTTGCGGACCTTTCGCTTGATAAAGCCATGTTGCAGGACGTGCTGTCAAAAAAGCTCTGAAGCCTGCCC
>NZ_JACIYP010000178.1 GCF_014359905.1 Hoeflea sp.
TTGATCCGCCCCAGGGCGATCTACACCGGGCCTCGGCCGTGAAGAGGCAAAAGTGCGGACAGTTTACTTTTGGCGATCTACTCCGCCAGACTGACCTCATTGGCCAAAACGCCAGAAGTACACTGTCCCCGTTATCCCCATGCTTTCCCGGCTTGTGAAAGCCGCCTCCAAATGGCACGCTGCACACGTATGATTCACACCGCATGGGGAGAGTGCACATGGCTCACAAGTTCGAGATCTACAAGGACAAGGCGGGCGAATACCGGGTTCGCTTCAAGTACAACAGCGAAGTCATGTTCTCGACCGAAGGCTATTCCAGCAAGGCCAGCGCTCAGAACGCGATTGATTCCATCAAGAAGAACGGCCCCGAAGCCCCTGTCGAAGACAACAGCTGAGACAAAGTCGGGGACAGTTTACTTTTTCGCGGAATAATCGTTTTATCTAAATGAACAGACTTTACGCGAAAAAGTAAACTGTCCCCTACATTGACATCATTCGCACACCTTGGGCAGCCCGCCGATCACCAGGTCGGCGACGATGTCGGCATAGGCGTCGCGGTCGATCGGGCCGCCCGGCTTGTGCCAGAGATAGAACCAGTTGAGCATGCCGAACACCGACATGGTCACCGGGCCCACGAGGTCCGGCCGGCCGGAAAACCGGTCCGGCTCGATCGCCCGCACGGCCTCGGACATGGATGTCACCAGCCGCCGCTGCAGTGCGCGCAAATGGCGCTGATTGTCCTCGGGCAGCGAGGACAGCGCGTCGAGCTGCACCTTGTGCTCGGCGTCGGAATCCCGGTAGGCGACCAGGATCGCCTTGATCAGCGCACGCAGCCGCGATTGCGGCGTCCCCGGCTCGCTTGCCGCCGCCTCCACCACCTCCACCAGCGCCGTCAGATGCGTGTCGAGGATATCGAACAGCAGCGCGTCCTTCGACGGATAATAGTGATAGATCAGGGCCTTGGAGACGCCGCAGGCCTCCGCCAGCTTGCCCATCGAGGCCCGGTCGAAACCGTGCTCGGCGAAGAAGCTGGCTGCGGTGTGCAGGATCGCCTCGCGCTTGGCTTCATGGTCCTTGGCGATGGTGCGGGCCATGGCTCAGGCCCTGGGCCGGTTGTCGACCACGCGCTTGGCCTTGCCCTCGGAGCGCGCAACCTGGCCGGGTTCGGCCACGTCGATCCGGGCGCTGACGCCCACCGTGCTCTTGATATGATGCGCCAGTTCGCGCGCCGAGGCCGCACGGGCATCCGCATCGGCCGCAGCGAGCGTGCATTCCACATGCACGGTCATGTCGTCCATCCGGCCGGTGCGGCTGAGTTCAATCTGGAAGTGCGGCGCGAGGCCCGAACATTTAAGGATCTGCTCCTCGATCTGGGTCGGAAACACATTGACGCCGCGCAGGATGATCATGTCGTCGGAGCGCCCGGTGATCTTCTCCATCCGCCGCATCGAGCGCGCCGTGCCGGGCAGCAGCCGGGTCAGGTCGCGAGTGCGGTAGCGCACCATCGGCAGCGCCTCCTTGCTCAGCGTCGTGAACACCAGTTCGCCCATCTCGCCGTCGGGCAGCACCGCGCCGGTGACCGGATCGATAATCTCGGGGTAGAAATGATCCTCCCAGATATGCAGCCCGTCCTTGGTCTCGACGCATTCATTCGCGACGCCCGGCCCCATGATTTCCGACAGCCCGTAGATGTCGACGGCATGCATGTCGAAGGCCTGCTCGATCTCGCTGCGCATCGAATTGGTCCAGGGCTCGGCGCCAAAGATGCCGACTGCAAGCGAGCAGTCGCGCGGATCAAGCCCCTTGCGGCGGAACTCATCGAGGATCGACAGCATGTAGGACGGCGTCACCATGATCACCCGCGGCTTGAAATCGTCAATCAGCGAGACCTGCCGCTCGGTCATGCCGCCCGAAACCGGCACCACCGTGCAGCCGAGCCGCTCCGCGCCGTAATGCGCCCCGAGCCCGCCGGTGAACAGCCCGTAGCCGTAGGCGACGTGCACGATATCGCCGGTCCGCCCGCCCGACGCCCGGATCGAGCGCGCCACCAGGTCCGACCAGATGTCGATGTCGCGCACGGTGTAGCCTACCACCGTCGGCTTGCCGGTGGTGCCGGACGAGCCGTGCAGCCGCGCGATCTTCTCGCGCGGCACGGCGAACATGCCGAAGGGGTAGTTGTCCCTCAGATCATGCTTGGTGGTGAACGGGAACTTCGCCAGATCCGCAAGCGTCTCGAGATCGTCCGGATGCACGCCCTTGGCGTCGAACGACGCGCGGTAATGCGGCACGTTCTCATAGGCATGCGCCAACGACCATTTCATGCGGCTCAGTTGCAGCGCCGCGATCTCGTCGCGCGAGGCGATTTCGATCGGATCGAGACTGGCCCTGTCAGGCGTCAAATCAAGCATTGGATTCTCCTGCACTCCCCGGGCTGCGGCTCGTTCACGTCCCGCGCCCTCTCACAAAACTCAGCGCGCTTCTGCCGTTCAGGCAGCGGGCTCCTCGAAATGCGTGCCCGCCACCGTCCGCGACAATCCGCGGAATTCGGCAATGGCCACGCCGTCGTCGCGGCTCACCGTCACGTCGTAGATCCCGGAACGTCCGGCGAGCGTGACCTCGCGCGCCACGGCCGTCAGCCGGTCGCCCTCCCGCCCCGGCGCCAAGAAGGTCACCGAACAATGCTGCGCCACGGTCAGTGTGTTGTGGCTGTTGCAGGCAAAGGCAAAGGCGCTGTCGGCCAGCGTGAAGATCGCGCCGCCATGACAGGATCCGTGGCCATTGAGATGGTCCTTGCGCACCACCATCGAGATGGTCGCCACGCCCGGCCCGACGGCTTCGATTGTCATTCCGAAGGCCTGGCTCATGTGGTCGTCCTGCCACATCGCCGCGGAGGATTTTTCGGCCCGTTCCTGCTCCGAAATCCCGCTCATTGCGTTCCTCCGAAATTGGGCTCGCGCTTCTCGAGAAACGCGCGAACCCCCTCGGCATAATCGGCCGAACGCCCGGCGTCGCGCTGGGTCTCCGCCTCGAGATCGAGATGCGGATCCAGCTCCTGCCCGGCAGCGGCGTGCATCAGGCTTTTCATCCGCCCCAGCCCGAAGGTCGGCCCGGCGGCAAGCTTTGCTGCCAGCGAACGGGCCTCATCCATCAGCGCGGCATCGTCGACCGCCTTCCAGATCATGCCCCAATGCTCGGCGCGCTCGGCCGTCACCGGTTCGGCGGTCATGGCGATCGCCTTTGCCCGCGCCTCGCCGATCAGCCGCGGCAGCATCCAGGTGCCGCCCGCATCGGGAATGAGCCCGACGCGCGCAAAGGACTGGATGAACTTCGCGCCCCGCGCCGCCAGAACGATGTCGCAGGCCAGCGCCAGATTGGCGCCCGCGCCCGCCGCCACGCCGTTGACGGCGCAGACGATGGGCTTTTCCAGCGACCGGATGCGGCGGATCAGCGGATTGTAGAAACGGATCAGCGTGTCGCCGAGATCGGGCGGTCCGCCCATCTTGTCGGGATCACGCGCCGACAGGTCCTGGCCCGCGCAAAAGCCGCGGCCTGCGCCCGTGAGCAGCACCGCCCGGCAGCGGGCGTCGTCGCGCGCCGTGTCGAAACACTGGGCCAGCGCACCGTGCATCTCGTCATTGAAGGCGTTCAGCCGATCCGGCCGGTTGAGCGTGATTTCCAGCACGCCGCCGCTCCAGGAATGCAAAACCGTGTCACTCATCGCATGGGTCCTCCCGAAAATAAGGGTTGCATAAGCCGACCGGTTGGTCAATTAATAAATCCACCGCCATTCCCCTGCAAAATGCCAAGCCTTTTCGAGGAGCCGCCATCGTGACCACCGCTTCCGCCACCCCAGAAACCGGACCGGAGCCGAAGGTCGTGCAGGTGACAATCGACAATGGCCACGCGCTGGTGACCATCGACAATCCGCCGGTCAATGCGCTCGCCGTGAGCGTACGCCGGGGCCTGATGCAGGCGTTGAATGACGTCAACGACGCGGGATGCAAATCCGCGGCCATCGTCTGCGCCGGGCGCACCTTTGTCGCCGGCGGCGACATCTCCGAATTCGCCGGCCCGCCGCCGCTGCCGCATCTGCCCGATGTGCTGGCAGCGATCGAGGCAAGCCCGACCCCGTTCATCGCCGTCATGCATGGCACGGTGCTCGGCGGCGGGCTCGAACTGGCGCTTGCCTGCGCCTGGCGCATCGCCGACGCCGGCACGCGTTTCGGCCTGCCCGAAGTCAGCCTCGGCCTGATCCCCGGCGCCGGCGGCACCCAGCGGCTGCCGCGCGTGATAGGGCTGGAACAGGCCGCACGCATGGCAGCCTCCGGCAAACCGGTGACTGCCGCAGCGTTCAAGGATTTCGGGGGCCTCGACCTGGTCTTCGAAGGCGATGCGATGACGGCGCTTGCCGCCTTCCGGGACAGCCTGCCCGAGCGGCCGGTCAATACATCACAACGTCCTGTCGAGCCTGCCGATCTCACGGCCCTGAAGGAAGAGATCACAAAATCCGCAAAGGGCGCCGATGCGCCGATGATCGCACTCGAGACCACCACTCTTGCCGCCACCCTGCCCTTCGCCGAGGGCGCCGCGATCGAACGCCAGACCCATCTCGATCTGCGTGCGAGTTCGCAGTCGCGCGCGCTCAGGCGGCTGTTCTTCGCCAGCCGCTCGGTCACCCGCCCGGCCCGACTCAAATCCATCGAACCGGCTCCGATCACCCATGTCGCCATCGTCGGCGGCGGGTTGATGGGCGCGGGCATCGCCGCCGCCTGCCTGGCGAGCGGCCATCGCGTCACCCTGCTCGAACGCGACGCGGACAGCGCCGAATCCGGACGCGGACGCGTTGAATCGATCATCGCCAAGGATCTGGCCTCCGGCCGCATCAGCGACGAAAAGGCCGAGGCGCGGCGCGCCAGACTGTCAGCCGGCGCCGATTACGCCGCGGCATCTGATGCCGACATCGCCATAGAGGCCGTGTTCGAAGACCCGGAAATCAAGCGCGCGGTGTTCGCTGAGCTCGCCGCGGCGATGTCCGAGGATGCGCTGATCGCCACCAACACGTCCTATCTCGATCCCAATCTCCTGAGCCGCGGCCTTCCCGGACCGGAGCGGTTCCTGGGCCTGCATTTCTTCTCGCCCGCCAACATCATGAAGCTTGTCGAGGTGGTCGGCACCTCGGTGACGTCCGACCGGACCATGGCTACCGCCTTCGCCTTTGCCCGGGGGCTGGGCAAGATCCCGGTCGAGACCGGCGTCTGCGACGGCTTCATCGGCAACCGCATCCTCTCGGCCTATCGCCGCCAGGCCGACTACATGGTCGCCGACGGCGCCTCGCCCTATGAGGTCGACGCCGCCATGCGCGGCCTCGGCATGCCGATGGGCCCCTATGAACTCCAGGACCTGACCGGCCTGCAGATCAGCTGGGCCAACCGCAAGCGTCAGCGGGCCGCGGGCACATGGCCCGGCCGCTATGTCGATATCGCCGACAAGCTCTGCGAGATGGGGCGTCAGGGCCGCGGCAGCCCGATGAAGAAGGGCTGGTACGACCACACCGGGGGCAAGGCAGAACAGGACCCCGACATCGAGACGATGGTCGCAGCCTGGCGCGCCGAACACGGCACGAGCGAACAGGCCTTTTCCCGCGAGGAGATCGTCCTCAGGATCATGGCGGCCATCGTCAACGAGGCCAATCTGATTCTCGAGGAAGGCATCGCCGCGAGCGACACCGCCATCGATATCGTCTGGACCGAGGGCTACGGCTTCCCAAAACATCTGGGCGGGCCGATGTTCTGGGCGGAGGAAGCAGGCCTAGACCGCATCCGCGAAGCCTTCGCTTCCATCGCCGCGCAAAGCCCCGGCTCGTGGAAGTCCTCGAGCGCGCTCAAGGGATAGTCCCCGCGCCGGTTTGATAGTCGCATCTATGGCGGTCCGCCGCCGCGAGGGAGAGAGACATGGGTTTGATCAATGTGCACAGCTATCTGGCCGGAGCGTGGGTCGCCGCCGATGACGGCGCCCGGGCCATCGCCAGCGCGGTAACCGGTGAGCCTCTGGCCATCGCCGGCCAGGCCGCGCTCGACACCAAGGCCATGCACGATCACGCGCGCCTCAAGGGCGGACCGGCGCTCCGGGCCATGACATTCCACGACCGCGCCCGCATGCTCAAGGCGCTCGCGCTGGAGCTGTCGAAATTCAAGGACGAGCTCTACGCGCTGTCCCACACCACCGGCGCCACCAGATC
Source organism: Hoeflea sp. (assembly GCF_014359905.1). GTDB lineage: Bacteria > Pseudomonadota > Alphaproteobacteria > Rhizobiales > Rhizobiaceae > Hoeflea. The sequence continues at coordinate 6,239 of NZ_JACIYP010000178.1, forward strand.
CGACGCCATGATCGACATCGACGGCGGCATCTCCACCCTGCTGGTCTATGCCTCCAAGGGCCGCCGCGAACTGCCCGACGGCCACATCCATGTCGACGGCGACGTGGAAATGCTCTCGCGCCACGGCACTTTCGTCGGCCAGCACGTCGCCACATCGCTCAAGGGCGTCGCCGTCCACATCAACGCCTTCAACTTTCCCGTCTGGGGCATGCTCGAGAAGCTGGCGCCGACGCTGCTCGCCGGCATGCCGGCCATCGTCAAGCCGGCAACCTCCACCTGCCACGTCACCGAGCAGTGCGTCCGCCGCATGATCGAATCGGGCATCCTGCCCGCGGGCGCGGTGCAACTCGTTTCGGGCGGGCTCGGCGACCTCCTCGACCGGCTCGATTACCAGGACGTCGTCGGTTTCACCGGCTCGGCGCAGACCGCGCTGATGCTACGGTCCAATCCGGTGCTGCTTGAGCGCAGCGTCCGCTTCGTTGCCGAGCAGGACAGTCTCAACGCCTCCGTGCTCGGCCCGGACGTCACTGAAGCCAGCCCGGAATTCGACATCCTGGTCAAGGAAGTGGTGCGCGAGATGACGGCGAAAGCCGGCCAGAAATGCACCGCCATCCGCCGCATCATCGTGCCCGAGGCGCTGCTCGGCCCGGTGGGCAATGCGATTGCGGAAAAACTCGCAAAGATCCGCATCGGCGATCCGGCGCTCGAGACAACCCGCATGGGCGCGCTGGCGTCGGCGGCCCAGAAGGCCGACGTGCTCGACAAGGCGCGCCGGATTTCCGCCGAATGCCGGGTGCTTTCGGGCGACGCCGACGCCTTCGAAGTCGACGGCGCCGACAAGACCAGGGGTGCCTTCGTTCCGCCGATGCTGTTTGCCTGCGATGACCCCGATGCGGCCGACGCCGTGCATTCGGTCGAGGCCTTCGGCCCGGTGGCAACGCTGATGCCCTACCCCGATCTGGCCCATGCCGGACAACTGATGAACCGGGGCAAGGGCAGCCTGGTCGCCTCCGTGATCACCCATGATCCGGCGGTCGCCCGCGCGTTGCTGCTCGACGCCGGCGCCTCGCACGGACGCCTCTATGTCAACAACCGAGACAGCGCGCACGAAGCCACCGGCCACGGCTCGCCGCTGCCGCACATGGTGCATGGCGGCCCTGGACGCGCCGGCGGCGGCGAGGAACTGGGCGGCATCCGCGGCGTGATGCACTACATGCAACTGACCGCCGTGCAGGGCAGCCCGGACATCATCTCCGCCATCACCGGAACCTGGATCAAGGGCGCGGCAAAGTCGAAATCCCGGGTTCACCCCTTCACCCGCACCTTCGAGGAGTTGCAGATCGGCGAGACCATCGAAGCCGGCCCGCGTACGGTGACGCTGGAGGACATCGAGCATTTCGCCCGCTTCACCGGCGACACCTTCTACGCCCACATGGACGAGGACGCGGCGAAGGCCAACCCGTTCTTCCCCGGCCGCGTGGCGCATGGCTACCTGCTTCTGTCCTTCGCCGCCGGCCTGTTCGTCGAGCCCGATCCCGGCCCGGTGCTCGCCAATACCGGCCTCGACGGTCTCAAATTCATGAAGCCGGTCTCGCCCGGCGACGCCATCTCGGTCAGCCTCACCGTCAAGCGCAAGACCCGCCGCACCGACGACTACGGCGAAGTCCGCTGGCATGTCGCGGTGCTCAACCAGGACGGCGACGACGTGGCCGAATACGAGCTGCACACGATGAACGCGTATGGATAGATGTCTGGGACAGTTTACTTTTGCGGCCCATCGGCCGCAAAAGTAAACTGT
>NZ_JACIYP010000179.1 GCF_014359905.1 Hoeflea sp.
TCGTTCGCGGCCTCGACAATCGTGTCGCCGAAATTGTCGACGATATAGGCGTCGCTGCCGGTGCCGCCGACAAGCGTATCGGCGCCAGCCCCGCCATTGAGCGTGTCATTGCCCGCTCCGCCGGTCAGCGTGTTGATGCCCGAATTGCCGGTGAGGCTGTTGCCCAGCGTATTGCCGATGCCGTTGATGTTGCCGGTTCCCGTCAGCGCCAGGTTCTCGATGTGCTGGCCTTGCGTGTAGAGCGCATAGGTGACCGAACTCTGCACCGTGTCGATGCCTTCGTTCGCGGCCTCGACCACCGTGTCGCCGAAATTGTCGACGATATAGGCGTCGCTGCCGGTGCCGCCGACAAGCGTATCGGCGCCCGCGCCGCCATTGAGCGTGTCGTTGCCCGCCCCGCCGGTCAGCGTGTTGATGCCCGAATTGCCGGTGAGGCTGTTGCCCAGCATATTGCCGATGCCGTTGATGTTGCCGCTTCCCGTCAGCGTCAGGTTCTCGATGTGCTGGCCTTGCGTGTAGAGCGCATAGGTGACGGAACTCAGAACCGTGTCAGCGCCCTCGTTCGCATTCTCGACTACCGTGTCGCCGAAATTATCGACAAAATAGGTGTCGTTGCCCGCGCCGCCGACCATCGTATCGGCGCCCACGCCGCCATTGAGCGTGTCATTGCCGTCGAAACCGGCGAGATGATTGTTGCCGGCATTTCCGACGATGACATTATTGAAGGCATTTCCCCAGCCCCTCAGATCGGCAAACCCGAGTAGGCTGGCATTTTCGAAATCGCCGGAGGGCAGCAGCGCGGCAAGCTCGATGTTAAGGTGGGATGCTATGGTGTCGATCCCGCTGCCGCCGAGTTCATCGAACGTATCGAACCTGTCTATGTAATAGACATCATTGCCTGCGCCGCCGCGCATCACATCGGCGCCCGCGCCACCGATCAGAATATCGTTGCCGGTGCCGCCAAGAAGCGTATCCGACCCAGCGCCCCCGTCGAGCGTATCGTCGCCAGGCCCGCCGATCAGACTGTCGTCGCCGAGTTCCCCTCTCAGGATGTCGTCGCCGCCATTTCCCTGAATCGTGTCGTTGCCGGCCCCGCCCAGCAGGATGTCGTCACCTTCATTGACGGCCGTGTTTGGAACCGTAAGCGTGACTGTCGCCGTGGTCGAAGAGGCATCGGAGGCGATCATCCGCACCTCTATCGTGTCTCCCGCCGATGTGGAAAGACCGCTCACTGTCACATCATACTGGAATCCCAGTGGCGTTTCGGCGAAATCGGCCGCGTTGAGCGTTTGCTGAAGCACGCCATTGACGTAGACTTCCAGCCGGTCGATTTCGTTTTCCAGCACGGGTGAGCCACCCAGGGACGCCGACAGCTGCGACGGTGTCAGGACCAGTTCGGAGGAATCGTTGTCCACGCCGTCATCGACAAAGTCGAGTTGGTCCAGATCCGCTCCCGAGCCCAGCCCAATGGACCTTATGGTCGCATTTAGGCCATCGGTCGCAAGCAGTGTCGCAACTTCATCGTTAAACGAGCCGGACCCGTAACCGTCGGACACGAAGAACACATAGTTTTCGCCGGGTCCGGCGCCTTGCAGCGCTGCAATTGTATTCTGAAGGGCGGCTTCGAAATTGGTTCCCCCGCCGTCGTCCAGGTTTGCGAGCGCGGTCCCAACTCCACCCCCCACGGTACCTGAATAGGCAATATAGGCGCTTGACTCGAACGGCACGATGAATGCGCTTGAGGTCGAGAAGCCGCTGAACAACAGCGAATTGTTGAGGGCATTGACGGCGGCGATGGTTCCATCAAGCAGCGTATTGGCGCTGCCGTCATTGTTGAGATCGCCGACAACTTCCGAACCGACGAACTGGCCGCTCATGGAACCGGAAACATCGACCACATAGACGACATTGATGTCATTGCCGGTGAATGCCTTGCGTCCGATCAGGCCGCTGATCTCGATGGTGCTGGTATCGCTCGCATCCGGCAGCGTCACTGTCAGGGCAAGTTGCTCGCCTGTCTGCGTGACGGTTACGATATCGGAGCCAGTCTGGGTGAAGTCGCCATCGCCCTGCAAAATGTCGTTGCCGTCGCTGCCAGCAATGACATCGTTGCCCTCTCCACCATTGAGAATGTCATTGCCGTCCGTTCCGTCAATGTAGTCATCACCGGCAAGACCATTGATGACATCGTCCAATTCCGTACCAAGCAGCAGGTCGCGGCCGGCGGTGCCGACGATCGGATCGGCATTGACACCGACCTGGAAAACGGAAATCCCGTCATCATACTGGGCGGCAACGAGCAGGAATGTCTGGCCCGCCACGGTGACGGATGTGACGCCATTTGCGCCATCCAGTTCGAAAGCCGGGTTCTCCGAATCGAAAACCGTATCGACCACTGTCAGCGACCCGTCCCCGCCAATCTCAAAATAGCTGACGGCGTCTTCGCCACGGCCCGCCACGGCAAGGTATTGATTTGCGCCGAAGCTGAAGACTTCCAGGTCGTATACCTCGTCGAGACCGAGCACCGCGCTGTCGGTGATGTTGAAGACCGGAGTCAGTGAGCCAATGGCCGAGACCTCGAAGACGCTGATGCCGTCGTCATAGGCGCCGCCCACGAAAAGAAAATTCTTTCCGCCGATCTGGGTCGTTTCCAGAGCCAATGCCCTGTAGAGTTCGAGAGTTCCGCTGTCAGCGATGCTGTTGGTCAACACAAGCGCGCCAGCTGCCGTGAGTTCGAAGACACTCACGGCGTCCTCGCTGTAACCCGCCACGAAAACAAACGTCTTCCCGCCAATGGAAAGCGTTGCGGTCCCCATTGCGCCATCCAGCCCGTAGCCCAGCAGCTGGGCATCATCGAGATTTACGGTGTTGGTCAGCCGCCCATCCGCGCCGATCCGGAACACGCTGACGCCGTCGTCATTGTAACCCGTCGCGATCACAAACTGATTGCCGCCGGAGGAGGCAACTGTGAGTTCACGATCTGTGCCGTCGAGTTCCAGCGTCGCATCGTCGACGATCGTCTCCACCACGGTGAAGTCGCCGGCAGCATCGACGGACAAAACCGTGATCGAATCTTCGTAGGCGCTGTTTACATAAAGGTATGTTTGCCCGCCCGCCTGCGCGGCGACAATGCTGGCCGGTCCATTCAACGAGGTGGTGGCGGAATCCACGATTTGCGAGGTGTAGGACAGGCTGCCATCCGGCAAGAGCTGATAACGGATCACCGCATCACCGTCGATGCTGGTCACATAGACAAAGGTGTTGCCCCCTTCGACCACTGTGGCAAACCGCGTCGGGCCATTGAGCGTGGTTCCGGAACCATCCAGATTATACCGATTGATGAGATCCATATGAATTGCCATGATAATACCTCGAATGCTTGAAACGGCCTACTTGCAAAAAAGAGAATTTTGACGATGTTGTCAATCTCTGACAGATATATTTATGGGATTGTTCGAAACCATCGGAAAAACGCAATTTTATATAAATTTTTAAGGTTAAATGACTTGGCAATATCAAAAATGTGCCATGTACTTTCGATCGGCAAATTCGATTGTTCAAATTCGGGACTGCGCCTTGCCATCGGGACAGCCTTGCCTTTCATTGGGGTACATTGCGTCAAACAAACCGGCGACATGATCTGATTGCGCAATTGCTTGCAGTATGCAGATGAGAATTCAGCAGTCGTTGAAAATGATAGCCAATCGTCCGGATCTCCTCTGGACGGGAATAACGGGCGCGGATCGGAAGCGCTGCTGCAAGACACCGGCGGGGTCCCGGCCCTGGCGGCGTTGGCCGTGCGCCATCGGATAGGCAGCCCGCTGACGATCGCCGGAGCACTTGAGACCGGGGATTGCCGGCTCCATCAAGGACATGCGCGCCGAAGCCGTCAGACGCATCGAACCGCAACGTGGACGTAAAAACGCTGCCGGCAGCGCGGCTTGGCTCGCGGCCTCTTGCATACCGGGCGTCCAGTCTCCATTGTCTGAAAGGAGCGGGAGTGACTGCATCACATGACACGAAAATTCAGTTTCATTGCCTCGTCGACGCCCGACGCCCAGGCTGCCGCCAAGCATCTTGCAGCGCTTTATGGCAATGCCCGCGAGGAGGACGCCGATGTCATCGTGGCGCTCGGCGGCGACGGCTTCATGCTGCACACATTGCACAATCAGATGAGCACCGGCCGCATGGTTTACGGCATGAACCGGGGCTCGGTCGGCTTTCTGATGAACGACTATTCGGACAAGGACCTCTCCGGCCGGATCGACGCGGCGGTGGAGAACATCATCCGCCCGCTTGAGATGATTGCGACCGACGCCAATGGGACGGCCCACTCGTCGCTCGCCATCAACGAGGTCTCGCTGCTCAGGCAAAGCTACCAGGCGGCCAAGCTGCGGCTGTCGATCGATGGTGCGGTGCGGCTCGAGGAACTGATTTGCGACGGCGTCATGGTGGCGACGCCTGCAGGGTCGACCGCCTACAATCTGTCGGCGCATGGCCCGATCCTGCCGCTGGACGCGCAACTGCTGGCCCTGACCCCGGTCAGCGCGTTCAGGCCGCGGCGCTGGCGCGGCGCGCTGCTGCCGAACAAGGTGACGGTCACGATCGACGTGCTGGAACCGGGCAAACGCCCGGTCAACGCGGTGGCCGATCACACCGAAGTCAAATCGGTCGTTCGCGTCCAGGTCTCGGAATCAAAGCAATCCACCACGCGAATCCTGACCGATTCCAGCCATTCGTGGAATGACCGCATTTTGGCCGAACAATTCCTCTATTGAACCGCGGTTCCTGAAAGGTTGCGCCAATGTCCCTCCCTGCCCCGAAAATGCTTCTGCTGCTCGCAGGCCTGTGTGCGCCGCTTGCGCCCCAGGCTCATGCCCAGGAGGACCCTTCGGCGCTGGCCGACCAGCTGGCGCCGCGTGTGCTGTTTGTCACCAGCGGCGGGTATTGGGAAGAGACCGAGTCGGTTGATGCCGCGGCCGCTCCCGAGGAGGCCGACCAGACCGATGCAGACACGTCATCCGACCTGACCGAGAACGCGCCTCCACGCCGGGGCTATTACCGGCTGATCGCCGTTCGCGGCGAGGACAATCGCTCCCGGGTTCATCTCCAGCACATCGCGCTGACCCCGCAAGGACCGGAACTGGCGCTCTCCATGGGTATCGAAGAAATCAACGCGCTCGGCGCATATGTGACCGACATACGGCCGGAGGATTCGACGGGAGCGGCAAGCCAGGCGGGCTTTGCAGCCTATATCTATCTCAAGACCGATCCGACTGTGGCGGAACCCGAGACCTGGGCGGTCTATATCGACGAGTTCGGCGATCTCAAGGTGGAGCAGTCGAGCAACTGATCCCCGCGCCGCCCATCGGCCCGAACCAGCCGCCCGGGTGGGCTGACGGTGCGAAAAGGACGGGACCCGTCCGTTTCGGTCAGGCCGATGGAGCGCGGCACGTCCAATTGACGCAAAAAGGTCGCTCTATCCCTTTGTTTCCAGGGTATCTTATCCGCGATCAGGCGATCCCGCCTGATCGCGGATACTTTAATCGATATCGGACACACTCTCCGCGCCGCCATAGACCCGCTGGGCCAGCGCTGCTTCCATGAACTCGTCCAGGTCGCCATCCAGCACGCCTTGCGGATTGGTGCTCTCGGTGCCTGTGCGCAGATCCTTGACCAGCTGATAGGGCTGCAGCACGTAGGAGCGGATCTGGTGTCCCCAGCCGATCTCGGTCTTTGACGCGGCCTCCTCGTTGGCGGCGTCCTCACGCTTTTTCAGCTCGGCTTCATAGATCCGGGCGCGCAGCATGTCCCAGGCCTTGGCCTTGTTCTTGTGCTGGGAGCGTTCCTGCTGGCACTGCACCACGATGCCGGTCGGATTGTGGGTGATGCGGACCGCGGAGTCGGTGGTGTTGATGTGCTGGCCGCCAGCGCCCGAGGCGCGGTAGGTATCGATGCGGCAATCGCTTTCATTGATATCCACCACGATCGAGTCATCGATCACCGGATAGGTCCAGATGCTGGAAAACGAGGTGTGGCGGCGGGCCTGGCTGTCATAGGGCGAGATGCGGACAAGCCGGTGGACGCCGGATTCGGTCTTCAGCCAGCCATAGGCATTGTGGCCCTTGATCAGCAGCGTCGCCGATTTGATGCCGGCTTCCTCGCCATCATGGATTTCGAGAAGCTCGACTTTCATCCGGTGTTTCTCGGCCCAGCGCGTGTACATGCGCAACAGCATGTTGGCCCAGTCCTGGCTTTCCGTGCCGCCGGCACCGGAATGGACTTCCAGATAGGCGTCGTTGGAATCGGCCTCGCCGGACAGAAGCGATTCGATCTGCTGCCTTGTGACTTCGGTCCGGAGCTCCTTGAGCGCGGCTTCGGCTTCGCTGACGATGGCAGCGTCGCCCTCTTCCTCGCCCATCTCGATCAGTTCGAGATTGTCCGAGAGCTGCGCCTCGAGCCGCTTCAGCCCGTTGATCGAATCATCGAGGTGCTGGCGTTCGCGCATCAGATTCTGGGCTTCCAGCGCGTCATCCCAGATCGCGGGATCCTCGGCCTTGGCGTTCAGCCATTCCAGGCGCTTTTGAGCAGGCTCCCAGTCAAAGATGCCTCCTCAGCAGGCTTATGGCCTGCTTGATTTCGTCGACAACAATCTGGGTTTCCGCGCGCATGGGATTTTCGTTTCCGTAAGTTTCAGACAGTGTTTCCTGCCAAGGCGGGCGGACCATAAGGTCCAGTCCCGGCGATGTAAAGGCATCGCGCCGCCCGATTTTCCGATGGTTCGAAGCCGGTGAAAGCCTGCGGTATCTCCCAGGTCTTAGACTGGCGCCGATCGGGAGTAGGGCCCGCGCCCGCGCCGGTCAGGACAAGGTCTCGCCCACGGCCACTGCCGCCGTTGCCGATTGAGCACATGAGATGCTCGCGGATGAACAGGCTAAAAGAAGACTTGCGCAGCAGGACACAGCTGCGCGCGTTGCATTGTTCGCTGAAGCAATGGCAGCGACGACAGCTGGACTGGCCGCGCAAAAACGAAAGCACTCGCCGGATCTGCAAGCATAAAAAGCAGCCCACAAAAAGCCAAAACCATAACAGAGCGTACGTGGCAGACCTACACCAAAACGAATGCACGCGCCGTCGAGGTTTACTCTGGGCGGTGCAGCGGAATTTGTGATCCAGCTAAAAATATCGCAAGCCGTGATCGCAATCACAACATGAATGACAAAGGCTTTGGTCCCGCCGTGTTGGACAGGTCATCTTCAAACAAGGCGGCTATTCGTGGGCGCGAGCAAGATCTTATAGAGTCGCATGGGTTCGCAAAATCCAGTGGTGGGACGTCCGGAAATCGAATAAATGGGATTTCGCCCACAAATCCGAACCGGGGCTTCTATATGGACCAGTCTAGAAAGGAGTTCGGGGAATAATGAAACGGCAAAAGTGGGCGGAAGGCTCCATCGTGAAGATTGATATGGGCGATGGGACCTATTGTTTTGGTCAATGCATTTCTGATCCGATACTCGGCTTTTTTGATCTCAGAACCGCCGACGTGCCACCGGTCGAGGAGATTGCGAAGTATGGGTTTCTATTCTGCGTATGGGTCATGCGCTATGCGGTAACCCAGGGCATCTGGGAGAAGATCGGTAAAGCTCCCTTTGACCGGAAGGCGGTAGAATCCTTGAAATTTTTTAAGCAGGATTCGATTTCAGGCCGTTTCTACATCTATGATCCGGTGACCGATATTCCTGTTTCTTATGAAGATACAATTGGACTTGAACGTGCCGCGGCTTGGGAGCCTGAGCATATCGAAGACCGACTGCGTGATCATTTCGCTGGGAGACCCAATGTCTGGGTGGAGAGCATGAAGCCAAGATTAAACTGACCGTCTCATTTTCCTGAACCGTGATTGTTTTACTGTACCTGTGACACCGCGGTTAGCGGCTATGCCAATGTCGG